>NZ_JBFAAD010000006.1:0-335615 GCF_040639555.1 Streptomyces sp. NPDC023838 | reverse complement strand
GCGTGAACGCGTGACCTGCCGCAGGCGAACACCGCAACCTGAAACAGGAGACGCCTCACGTGGCGACCCACGACCTCAAAACCAGGTCACTAGGGCCTGTCGGCACTAGTCTCTGGCGACACAGAGCCAGCCTTGGGGAGGCAGCCGTGCCGCAGGATCCGACGGAACGCCGCGTCGTCGTCACCGGGGTGCCCCGGCGCACCCGCGGGCTCACCGGATACCGGCCCCGGACCGAGATCGAGGAGCAGACCACCCTCGGCCACACCTATGTGCGTTCCCTCATGCGCAGCCAACTGCTCGCCGGACTCACCGTGTTCGCCGTGCTCGTGCTGCTGGTCGGGCCGCTGCCGCTGGTGTTCGCGGTGCGGCCGCAGAACCCCGGGCTGGTCTGGGGCGTGCTCGGCTTCGGCGTCTACCCGCCGCTCGTGCTGCTCGCCCGCTGGTACGTGAAGCGGGCCGAGCGCAACGAACGCGACTTCGCCCGCCTCGTCGAGGACCGCTGACCCGGAAGCCCGCTGACCCGAGGGCCCCTGCCCCAAGGGCCCCTGCCCCGAGGACCGCTGACCGCCCGCCCGGCGCCCGCCGAGGAACGTGAGAACGTGAACCAGAACTACGCCGTACCGGCCGTGGCCCTCGTGGTCCTCGCTACGGTCCTCGTCGGCGCGCTCGGCCTGCGCATATCCCGGACCACCTCCGACTTCTACGTGGCCTCGCGCACCGTGGGCCCCCGGCTCAACGCGGCCGCGATCAGCGGCGAGTACCTCTCCGCCGCCTCCTTCCTCGGCATCGCGGGCCTCGTCCTCGTCCAGGGCCCCGACATGCTCTGGTACCCGGTGGGCTACGCCGCCGGCTATCTCGTCCTGCTGGTGTTCGTCGCGGCCCCGCTGCGCCGCTCCGGCGCGTACACCCTGCCCGACTTCGCCGAGGCCCGGCTCGAATCGCGCTCCGTGCGACGGCTCGCCGCCGCCCTGGTCGTCGGGGTGGGCTGGCTCTATCTGCTGCCCCAGCTCCAGGGCGCGGGCCTCACCCTCAAGGTCCTCACCGGGGCGCCGCGGTGGTTCGGCGGGGTCCTGGTCGCGGTGGTCGTCGTCGCCACCGTCGCCGCGGGCGGCATGCGCAGCATCACCTTCGTGCAGGCCTTCCAGTACTGGCTGAAGCTCACCGCCCTCCTCGTGCCCGCGCTCTTCCTGCTGCTCGCCTGGCACGGCGACGGCACCCCGCGCGTCGCCTTCGACGAGCCCTCCGCCTTCCGTGAACAGCGGGCCGTACGCGTCGACGACACCCTCGACATCAAGCTCGCCGCCCCGCTCACGGTCACGGCGACCGGCACCGTCGACGGCACGCGCCACCCCGGTGAACGCGTCCTGCTGCCCACCGGCACCCACCGCGTCGAGCGCGGCACCCGGCTCGTGTTCGCCCCCGGCGACCCGGTCCCCAGCAGCGACGCGGGCGGCGCGGGCATGTCCACGCCGCTCGCGCACGCCCGCCAGGAACGCCCGCTGTACGCCACGTACGGACTCATCGTCGCCACCTTCCTCGGCACCATGGGCCTGCCGCACGTGGTGGTCCGCTTCTACACCAGCCCGCACGGCGTCGCCGCCCGCCGCACCACGGTCGTCGTCCTCGGCCTGATCGGCGCCTTCTATCTGCTGCCGCCCGTATACGGCGCCCTGGGCAGGCTGTACGCGCCCGAACTCGCCCTCACCGGACAGGCCGACGCGGCCGTGCTCGTCCTGCCGCACCGCGTCATCGGCGGGGTCGGCGGGAACCTGCTCGGCGCGCTGCTCGCGGGCGGCGCCTTCGCGGCCTTCCTGTCCACCGCGTCGGGGCTGACCCTGGCGGTCGCGGGCGTCCTCACCCAGGACGTGCTGCCGACCCGGGGGGTCCGGCACTTCCGCCTCGCCACCCTGCTCGCCGTCGCGGTACCGCTGGCGGCCAGCGCCCTGGTGGGCGGGCTTCCGGTGGCCGACGCGGTGGGCCTCGCGTTCGCGGTCTCCGCCTCCTCGTTCTGCCCGCTGCTGGTACTCGGCATCTGGTGGCGCGGGCTCACTCCGCCGGGCGCGGTCGCCGGGATGGTGGCGGGCGGCGGCTCGGCGCTGCTCGCGGTCACCGCCACCATGGCGGGCCTGCCCGGCGGCGGACCGCTGCACGCGCTGCTCGCCTGGCCCGCGCTCTGGTCGGTGCCGCTCGGCTTCCTGACGATGATCCTGGTGTCCCTGGCGACGCCGGCCCGGATCCCGGCGGGCACGGCCGCGATACTGGCCCGTTTCCATCTGCCGGAGGCGCTCTACGCGGGGCAGCGCGGCGGACCGGCTCGCACCGCCGCACCCCGTCAGGCCCAGGCGTGAACGGGTTCCTGGCCGGGATGTTCGCGGCCGCCCTCCCGCTGGTCGCGGCCGGCTTCTGGGCCGGGAGGCGCACCGCGCGCCCGCCGGGGCTCGGCGATCTGGGCACGCCCGTCGAGCACGCCACCTTCCAGACCCTGCACACCGCGTCCCTGGCCGCGCCCCCGCTGCGGGCCGGGCTCACCCCCGACACCGCGCGCCGGGCCGTCCGGGGGCTGCGCACCCTGCTCGGCACCGACGCGCTGTGCCTGACCGACGGTTCCTCGGTGCTGACCTGGGACGGCGCGGGGGAGCACCACAGCGCGGAGATCCTGGAGCGGCTCGGCCGCATCCGTGAGACCGGCCGCGGCGAAGCGTTCCGCATCCACTGCGACGACGTCGGGTGCGCCCTGCGCTGGGCGGTGGTGGCCCCGCTCACCGTCGAGGACCGGGTGCACGGCGCCCTGGTCGCCTGCGCGCCGCGCGAGTCGGCGGTCCTGGTGCGGGCGGCGGGCGAGGTGGCCCGCTGGGTGTCGGTCCAGCTGGAGCTCGCCGACCTCGACCGGTCCCGCACCCGGCTGATCGAGGCCGAGATCAAGGCGCTGCGGGCGCAGATCTCCCCGCACTTCGTCTTCAACTCGCTGGCCGTGATCGCCTCGTTCGTGCGCACGGACCCGGACCGGGCGCGCGAACTGCTCCTGGAGTTCGCGGACTTCACCCGGTACTCGTTCCGCAGGCACGGCGACTTCACCACCCTGGCCGACGAACTGCACGCCATCGACCAGTACTTGGCCCTGGTCCGCGCCCGCTTCGGCGAGCGGCTCTCGGTGACCCTCCAGATCGCCCCCGAAGTGCTGCCGGTGGCCCTGCCCTTCCTCTGCCTCCAGCCGCTCGTGGAGAACGCCGTCAAACACGGTCTGGAGGGCAAGACCGACAACAGCCACATCAGCATCACCGCGCAGGACGCCGGGTCCGAGGCGCTGGTCGTCATCGAGGACAACGGCGTCGGCATGGAGCCCGACCGGCTGCGGCGCATCCTCGCGGGCGAAACCGGCCCGTCCACCGGCATCGGTCTGTCCAACGTGGACGACCGGCTGCGCCAGGTGTACGGGGACGGCCACGGCCTGGTCATCGAGACGGCGGTGGGCGCCGGCATGAAGATCACGGTCCGGCTGCCCAAGTACCAGCCCGGCGTCCACTCGGCGCCGGGCCACCTGGGTACCGCCGCTGGCTAGGGCCTGTCCGGTGGGTCCGGTCGGCTTCGGCGAGGGGTGCGTTTTCGGTGTTGGTGAGCGGGGGTCTGATGCGTCCAGCTGCAAGGCGGAGGATTGAGTCGACGCGATGGGGGTCCCCCTGCTCGAGCGAAGCCGAGAGCTTGGGGGAGTCGGCGATTGACGACAACGCCGCTGGGGGTCCCCCCTGGCCCTTAAGGCCTTGGGGGAGGGCGTGCCAGACCCCCGCGTGCCGGCCGGACCCACCGGACAGGCCCTAACCCGCGTACTCGCTCAGGTCGATGGAGTGGACCGCCACCTGGTGGCCGTACCGGGGGTCGATGGTGACCTTCTCGGGGACCATGCCCAGCTTGCGGATCACGTTCTCCGACGCGCTGTCGCCCACCCGCGCGATGGCGACGACCCGGTCGAGCCCGCGGTCCTGGAGCGCGAACTCCAGCGACGCCTGCGCCGCCTCCGAGGCGTACCCCTGCCCCCAGAACTGGCGTCCCAGCCGCCAGCTGATCTCCACGGCGGGCAGCACCTCGGGCAGATAGGTGGGGACCGAGAGCCCGACGACCCCGGCCAGCTCGCCCGAGCCGAGGAGCTCGACGGCGAAGAGCCCGAAGCCCTCCTCGTCCCACTCCTCCTCCCAGCGCTCGATGTCGTCGGCCGTCTCCTCCAGATCGAGGACCGAGCCGTCCCCGGTCCAGCGCATCACGTCCGGGTCCGCGTTGATCTCGGCCAGGGCGGGCAGGTCGTCCTCGTCCCAGCGGCGCAGGAGAAGGCGGGGGGTGTGGATCTCGGTCATGCGCCCATCCTGTCGAATACGGGGCCGAACCGGTAATCCGCGGCTCCGGCGCGGGCGGCGTCGGCCCTACCGGGCGGTCATCCGTACCGCGCGACGCCTGTTCTCCTGCGGCCCGCTGTGCTTCCATGCCACAGCGATGACCGGGTGCGCCCTCGGGGGCCGCCGAGCGGCAGGGGGAGCGTGGGCATGGACCGGCGGGGCTTTCTCAAGGGTGCGGCCGTGCTTCCGGCCGCCGGACTCCTCGCGTACGCGGGCGCCGCTCCCGCCGCGGCCCGCACCCTGGGCACTGGCGACTGGATGGCGGGTCTCGGCGGCGCGACCGACCTGCGGCAGCTGACGATCCCCGGCACGCACGACACCGGCGCCCGCTTCGGCGGGCTGTGGGTGAAGTGCCAGAGCGCCGTCGTCGCCGCCCAGCTGAACGCGGGGATCCGCTTCCTGGACGTACGCTGCCGGGCCACCGGTGAAGCCTTCGCCATCCACCACGCCGCCTTCTACCAGAACCTGATGTTCGGCGACGTGCTGATCGCCTGCCGGGACTTCCTCGCCGCCCACCCGGGCGAGACCGTGCTGATGCGCGTCAAGCAGGAGTACTCGACGGTGAGCGACGCGGAGTTCCGCCGGATCTTCGACCTCTACCTCGACCAGAAGGGCTGGCGGCCGCTGTTCCGCCTCGACCCCGCGCTGCCCACCCTGGGCGGGGCCCGGGGCAAGGTGGTGCTGCTCGCCGACAACGGCGGCCTGCCGGGCGTGCGCTACGGCGACCCGGCGCTCTTCGACATCCAGGACGACTACAACGCCGAACCCTTCGGCAAATATCCCAAGATCGAGGCCCAGTTCCGCAAGGCCGCCGACCAGCCCGGCAAGCTCTTCATCAACTATGTGAGCACGGCCGCCGGGCTGCCGCCCGAGTGGAACGCCGCCCGCCTCAACCCGCAGGTGCGCGACTTCCTGAGCGGTTCCGCGCTGCCGGGCCGCACCGGCCTCGGCATTGTCCCCATGGACTTCCCCGAAGCGACCTCGGGGCTGATCGACGCGGTGCTGCGGCACAACCCCGCCCCCGCCGCCTCCGGGGCGCGCCCGAACGGGTGACTGTGGGCCGACCGCACCACGACGGGCCCTTTGGGCGCGACTCCGTGATGCGGAGGAAAAACCCCCGAAGATAAGCTGACGCAGTGGCTGCACGCGACCGACGGCAGATCGGGCCGGGCGAGAGGCTGGCCCTCAACCGCATGGGCAGCTTCGACTGGGACCTGGAGAACAACACCCTTGCGTTCGATGACGCAGGTCTCGCCGTCTTCGACCTGAGGCCCGACGAGTACGACGAGAACCCCGACTCGCTGGTCTCCCGGGTGCCTCCCGAGGAGGGCATGCGGGTCAACGCCGTGATCGACGAGGCCATGCAGACCGGCCGCTCCTCCTACGGCGCCTACTTCCAGCTGCGGCGGCGCAACGGACACCGGCAGTGGACCCATGTGCGCGGGCGGATCCTGCGGGACGAGCGGGGCAACGCGTACCGCGTCCTCGGGATCGTCCGCAACGCCTCCACCGAGCTCACCGAGTTCACCTCGATCAGCCCGATGGAGGCGGGCCGAAGACGCATCACCAGCATCGTCCAGGGCACCACGGCGGCCCTCTCCAAGGCGGTGACCGTCGACGACGTCGCCGCGGTCCTCACCGGCAGCGACGGGAGAGAACGGTTCGGCGCCGACGGTCTCGTCCTCGGCCTCGTCGAGGGCGGCGCGCTCAAGGTGATCGCGCTGGCCGGCGACTCGATGGAGGCGCTCGACGAGCTGAAACTGCACCGCCTGGACGACTCGCTGCCGCTCGCCGAGGCCGTGCTGACCGGCCAGCCCCGGTTCGTCACCTCGCTGGGCGAGCTCGGCCACACCTTCCCCCGGCTCGCCCCGTACATCCAGAGCCTGGAGGTGGACGCGGCGGCCTTCCTGCCGCTGATCGCCCAGGCCCGTCCGGTCGGCGGGCTCGCGCTCTTCTTCCGGGGCCGCAACGACTTCTCGGCCGAGGACCGCAACCTGTGCCTGGGCCTCGCGGGCATCGTCGCCCAGTCGCTCCAGCGGGCCATCCTCTTCGACCAGGAGCGCGAGTTCGCCACCGGCCTCCAGGCTTCGATGCTGCCGCGGCACGTGCCCGAGTTCCCCGGCGCCGAGATCGCCGTGCGCTACCACGCGGCCTGGGGCCGCCGGGAGGTCGGCGGCGACTGGTACGACGTGGTGGCGCTGCCCCGCGGCCGGGTCGGGGTGGTGGTCGGCGACGTCCAGGGCCACGACACCCACGCCGCCGCGATCATGGGCCAGCTGCGCATCGCGATCCGCGCCTACGCGGCGGAGGGGCACCCGCCCGCCACGGTGCTCGCCCGCGCCTCGCGGTTCCTGGCCGAGCTCGACACCGAGCGCTTCGCGACCTGCACGTACGCCCAGGTGGACCTCGCCTCCGGTGGTGTACGGGCCGTCCGCGCGGGCCACCTGGGGCCCTTCATCCGGCACACCGACGGCCGGGTGGGCCGCCCCAACCTGCGCGGCGGACTGCCGCTCGGGCTCGCCACCGAGTTCGAGGACGAGGAGTTCCCCGAGACCCGGCTCGACCTGGTGCCCGGCGAGACGATGGTGATGTGCACCGACGGGCTCGTCGAGGAGCCCGGCCTGGACATCTCGGCCGGGATGGACGCCCTGGCGGGGGCCGTAAGAACGGGCCCCGCCGGAGCCGACGCGCTCGCGGACCACCTCTCCGCCACCCTCTGGGAGCGCTGGGGCACCGGGGACGACGTGGCTCTGCTCGTGCTGCGCCGCGCCCCCGACCCAGGCACCCCGCAGGCCCCCCGCATCCACCAGTACATCCACCAGGCCGACCCCGAGGGCCTCGCCGAGTCCCGGGTGGCGCTGCGCCGGGCCCTGGAGGACTGGGGCTTCGGGGAGCTCGTCGACGACGTGGAACTGGCCGCGGGCGAGCTCCTGGGCAACGTGCTGCTGCACACCGAGGGCGGCGCCGTCCTCACCCTGGAGGTGCTGCCCGAGCCGGTGCGGCGCGTACGGCTGTGGGTCAAGGACCGCTCCAGCGTTCGCCCGCGCCGCCGCACCCCCGGCGAGGCGGCCACCTCCGGGCGCGGGCTGATGCTCATCGAGGCGGTGTCGGCCCGCTGGGGCGTGGAGCCCCGGGGTGACGGCAAGGCGGTGTGGTGCGAGTTCGTACCGGACGGCACGGAGGCGGACCTGTCGGCCGAGCGGCCGGTGGTGCCGCCGGAGGAGCCCCCGGAGGACTGACCGGCCCGCTGACCGGTCAGCCCTGCGCGTACGGGAGGTACGGGCTCAGGGCTTGATGACCCAGGCGTCGCCCAGCGAGCGCTCGCCCGAGGAGTCCGAGGGGCGGTTGATGACGCCGTCGGCCGCCGTGGCCATCACGCTGGAGCCGCCGCCGTCGAGGTTGAGCGCCTCGCGGGCGCCGAGCTGGCGCATCAGCTCCGCGGTCCGCGCGATGCTCAGCCCCTCGCTGTAGCCCGCCTGGCGGCCGTCGACGACGGCCAGCATCAGCCGGCCGCGGTCGTCCACGCCCATCATCGAGCGCGGATTGGCCCGGTTGGTCCAGTCGTACGTGAAGGACTGGTCGGAGCCGAACCTGATGATCCCGTCCGCCAGCGCGTTCACCGACACCTTGCCGTGGCGCACCAGGGTCGGGCCGACCTGCATGATCGTGGTGTCCCGGGTGAGCGGGACCGGGATGCCGTAGCTGTCGGTGACACGGGTGTGGATGTCGAGCCGGTCGCCCACGTGCACATGGCCGAGCAGCCAGCCGGCGCTGTCCCCGATGGCCTGGAGGGTGGACCCGCCCTGCGGGGCGGCGGCCCCGCGCGAGGAGTTCACGGCGACCACCCGGTCGCGGGCGTCGAGGACCGCCTCGGCGCCCGCGCCGGTCGGCGGCGTGCCCCACTCGGGGGTGAACCGCACCAGCTCGCTGGGGTCGGTGCACTCGAAGTCGTGCTGCGGCTTCTGGGTCGGGGTGTCGCCGCCGACTCCGCCGCAGTTCCAGACGTCGCCGGGGAAGCGGTTGACGCCGTCGATCTCCTCGATGGCGCCGCCCGGCGTCCGCAGCGAGATGTGCGCCTTGATGGCGTCGACGCGGACGCGCCGCCCGCCGTCGGTGATCAGGATCGCGCCCCGGCCCTGGGTCGCCGAGGCGAGCACCTTGCCGTCCTTGACGTAGAACCCGCCGGGGGCGTCGTTGTAGAACCACTGGCCGTTGATGCCCGCGATCGCGTGCGCGCGGGCGACGAGGTCGGTCGCCGGTTCCGTGCCGTGCAGCGTGGGCCCGAACTCGGTGTCCACCTTGCCCTGGAACTCCCGGAAGTCGACTCTTATGACGTTGACCTTCTCCGGGGCGTGGAAGTCGGTGCCGTCCTGCGCGGTGTAGCGCGTGTCGCCGGTGAACCCGGCGGCCTTCACCCTGGCCAGCTCCGCGGCCGCGTCGGGCCGCTCGGCGAAGCCGCCCACCCGGACCGTCCAGCCCAGCGTGCCCGCCGCGAGGTCGGCGTACGCGGGCGAGCGGACCTCTTCGACCCGCGGCGTGAAGCCCTTCTCGCGCAGGGCCTGGGCGACCCGGTCCGCCGTGCCCTTGGGGCCCAGCTCGGTCGCGGCCCTGTTGGCCGGGCCGTCCGGCAGGGCGGGCAGGTACACGTGCACGGTCCAGAAGTCGTCCGCGTTCTTCGTGCCGAAGGTGTACGTGGTGAGGGTGACACCGGGGCTCAGGGTCCGGGACACCGGGGGCGCGGTGGTCGGCAGCGGCGGCGGGAACGGCTTGGCGTCGAGGGCGGGCCGGAGGGCGCCGTGCGGGGCGGCCTCGGCAGTCGGCATGGCGACCGCGGCGGTCAGTGCGACGACGGCTGACAGCGCGGCGGCGAGGGTGGTTCGGCGCATGAGGCTTCCTTCATGGGTGGGAAGGTGCGTCGAAAATTAGATGGTGTGGACATGACTTGCGCTGATACGTCACACGCTGCCCACATGAAGTGACTCTCACTGATGAGTGAACGAGGCAGCAGGCCGGAAGTAGTTGGCCCGGCCCAAGTTCAACTGCCTTTCACATAACGGCCGTTGTGCCCCCCACCGGGGCATGTGTCGCACTCGGAGTCCCCTCTTCCGATCGGATGATCCGTCAGTTATTTCGTCCGATTTATAACGGAGGCGAACGGATCTTCCACGCGAATCGCCGTCACCCCCGCGGCGCTGTCCCCCGGTCGGCTCCCGCCGGGCTCCCCCACCCGGCCGAGCGGCCCTCTCGCCGTGCGGGGACGGCCGCGGGCGGGCAGCCTGGATCTTCCAGAGGTGTCCACGCGCGGCCGTGGAGGAGGTGGTCCGCCGTGCCCGACCGGGATGCGCCCGGCCCCCCGCCCCGCCGCGGGCCCCCGCACCAGGCGGTCCTCTCCCGGGTGCTGACCGGGCTGCTGGACGACGTCCAGGCGCACTCCGGCGCCGTCTACGTGCTCGATCGCGGGGACAACGTCCTGGTCATGACCGCGATCGCGGGGCTGCCCAGGGTCTTCGCCGCGCCCTGGGAGCGGGTCGGGCTGGCCGCCCCGATCCCGGTCGCCGACGCGGCCCGCGAGCGGCGCCTGGTCTGGGTCGGCGGTGAGGAGGAGATGGCGGGCCGCTACCCCCGGATCGCGGTCGTCCTGCCCTACCCGTTCGCCCTGGCCGCGCTCCCCGTGGCCACCGCCGACACGGTCTACGGGGCTGTCTACGTGACCTGGCCCGGCTCGCACCCGCCGGAACTCTCCCGGCACGAGCGCGAGCGGCTCACCGCGGCCTGCGACCGGCTCGCCGAGTACATGGAGTGGGCCGCGGGCCAGGGCAGGCCCGTGCTGCCGGAGCCCGGTGTGCGCCCGGTGGAGCCGCCCCTCGGGGAGGTCCACGCAGCCGAGGCGGCCCGGATGGCCGCGCGCCTGCCGTACGGGCTGTGCGCCCTCGATCTCGACGGGCGGGTCGAGTACGCCAACCAGTCGGCGGCCGACCTGCTCGGCATCCCGCTCAAGCGCCTGCTCGGCACCCCGCCGTGGGTGACCCTGCCGTGGCTGAACGACCCGATGTACGAGGACCGCTACCGGGCGGCCCTGCTCAGCCAGCAGATCACCTCGTTCGTGGCGCTGCGCCCACCGGGCGACTGGCTCTCCTTCCGGCTCTACCCCAGCACCACCGGCCTCAGCGTGCGCATCACCCGGGCCCGCGCCTCCACGCACCCCGGAGGCCCCCCGCCGCGCGACGCGGGGGAGGGGCCGGGGCGCCTGGTGACCATCTCGCACGTCCTGAGCCTGGCCAGCGCCCTGACCGAGGCGGTGGGCGTACGGGACGTGATCGACCTGGTGGCCGACGAGATCATGCCGGCCGTGGGCAGCCAGACCCTGGTCATGCTCGGCTCCTCCGGCGGGCGGCTCCACGTCCTGGGACAGCGCGGGTACGAGGACCCCTTCGTGGTGGACCGGTTCGACGGGATGCCGCTGACCGCCCAGACGCCGGGCGTGCGCGCCCTGCGCACCGGCGTACCGGCGTTCTTCGAGTCGCGCGCGCAGCTGGAGCGCCTCTACCCGATCCGGTACGCCACCCCCGACGGCATGGCCGCCTGGGCCTATCTGCCGCTGATCGCCTCCGGCCGCGCCGTCGGCACCTGTGTGCTGGGCTACGCCGAGGAGCGCACCTTCACGGCCGAGGAGCGCGCGGTGCTGACCAGTGTGGGCGGGCTCATCGCGCAGGCCCTGGAGCGGGCGCGCCTGTACGACGCCAAGCACCGGCTCGCCCACGGCCTCCAGGAGGCCCTGCTGCCGCACACCCTGCCGGAACTGCCCGGGCTGGAAGTGGCCGCGCGCTATCTGCCCGGCACCCAGGGCATGGACATCGGCGGCGACTTCTACGACCTGCTGCCCGTCGGCACCGCGGCCGCCGCGGTGATCGGGGACGTCCAGGGCCACAACGTCACCGCGGCGGGCCTGATGGGCCAGGTGCGCACCGCCGTACGCGCCTACACCGCCGTCGGCCAGACCCCCGGCCGGGTCATGGAGTCCACCAACCGGCTGCTGGTCGACCTCGCCACCGAGCGCTTCGCCAGCTGCATCTACCTGCATCTGGACACCGCGCGCGGCCGTGCCCTGCTGGCCCGCGCCGGACACCCCCAGCCGCTGCTCAGGGACCCGGACGGCCGAGTGCGCCTGCTCGATCTGGCCGGTGGTCCGCTGCTCGGCATCGAGGCGGACGCCGTCTACCCGACCACAGAGGTGCCGCTGCCGCCCGGGTCGGTCCTCGCGCTGTACACCGACGGCCTCGTCGAGATCGCGGGCGTCGACCTCGACGTGTCGGTGACCGCCGTCGCCGACCGGCTCGCCGAGGTGGGCGGGCGCCCCCTGGAGGAGGTCGCCGACAGCCTCGTACGCCATGTCCAGGAGACCCAGGGCCGCAGCGACGACGTGGCCCTCCTGCTGCTCAGGCCCGAGTGAGCGGCGGCGGGGGAGCGGTGCTCTCGCGCTCGATCAGCCGGGGCAGCGGCATCGGGACCGACCGGGCGGCGCCGCCGTCGAGCAGTGCGGTCAGCTCCCGCGCGGCCAGCCGCCCGAACGCGATGGTGTCCCGGGAGAGCGCGGTCAGCCACGGGTGCACCATCCTGCACAGCACCGAGTCCTCCCACGACACGATCGAGACGTCGCCCGGCACCGAGAGGCCGAGCCCCGCCACCACGGCCGCGCCGGCCGCCGCCATCACGTCGTTGTCGTAGACCAGCGCGGTCGGCGCCGCCCGCCCGCCGAGGACCCGACGGGTCACGGCCGCGCCCTCGGTGTCCGAGTAGTCCGTGGTCACCGAGCGCACCCCGGTCAGACCGCGCCGTTCGGCCTCGGCGCGCAGCGAGCAGATGCGGCGGTCGGTGTGGGCCAGCGAGCCGAGGCCCGCGATGTGCACGACTCTGCGGTGCCCCAGCTCGTACAGCCTGCCGACGACCGCCGCCATCGCCCCGGTGTCGTCGGCGCGCACCTGCGACAGGTTGGGGTGCGCGTCCGGCAGCCCGCCGATGACGACCCCCGGTAGCCCGAGCTCGTCCAGCAGCTCCGGGCGCGGGTCGTCGGTGCGCGGGTCCACCACCAGGACGCCGTCCACGCGGTGCTCGGCCCACCACCGCCGGTACACCGCGCACTCGGCGTCCACGTCCTCCACCACCTGGAAGAGCAGGCCGAGTTGACGCTCCGCCAGGACCTCCTGGATGCCGGAGATCAGCTGGAGGAAGAACGAGTCCACGCCGAGGGTCGCGGCCGGGCGCGCCACCACCAGGCCGACCGTGGCCGCGCCCTCGCCGGAGAGCGCCCGGGCCGCCGTGCTCGGCCGCCAGCCCAGTTGCTCGGCGACCCGGCGGACCCGGTCCCGGGTGACCTCGGAGACGCCGGGGCGGTCGTTGAGCGCGAACGACACCGCGCTCTCCGAGACCCCGGCCCGCTGGGCGATGTCCTTCATCGTCGGGCGGCGCGCCACCGTGCGCCGGGCCGCCTGCGTGTCCTTGCCGGACGGCGGGCTGTCCGTCACCCGTGCCCCTTTCCCGCTGGAACCGGCCGACTGCGGCCGGTGAATGCCCCAGCGTACTAATGCGCTTGAGCACCATGACTCTAAAGCGCATTAGTAGATCGCTGCAACTGTCCCAGCATGCGCGGCTGACCTGCATGTATACCCACCAACTGGCCCGGCCTATTGACTTTTTGAAGATTCGCACCGCAAAGTCTGCCGATGTGAGCGTCCGGTACCGCGTCTTTCCGGGGACAGCCTCGCCCTGGCGAGGCCGGACGCCGCAGTCCGCACGTCTGGTCCGAGCAAAGGAGCCGTACACCGTGCGCATCTCCCGCAGGGCACTCGCCGCTGCCGCCGTCCTCGCCACCGTCCTTCCGCTGAGCGCCTGTTCCAGCGACTCCGACTCGGGCTCCGGTTCCGCCGACGCGTCCGGCAAGGTCGAAGGGAAGATCACCTTCCAGACCTGGAACCTCCAGGCGAACTTCAAGGACTACTTCAACGGCGTCATCGCGGACTTCCAGAAGAAGTACCCGGGCACCGAGGTGAAGTGGGTCGACCGGCCCGCCGAGGGCTACGCCGACAAGATCAGCGCCGACGCCGCCGGCGGCACCCTGCCCGACGTCGTCAACGTCTCGCCGGACCTGGTGGCCCCACTCGCCAAGGCCGGGCTCGCGCTCGACCTCGACAAGGCGGCGTCCGAGTACCGCAAGGAGTATCTGCCCGGCGCCTGGCAGAGCCACCAGATACCCGGCATGCGGGGCACGTACGCCTTCCCCTGGTACCTCAACACCGGCCCGATGTTCTACAACAAGCGGCTGTTCAAGGACGCCGGGCTGGACGCGGAGAAGCCTCCCAGGACGTACGAGGAGGTCTTCGCCGCCGCGCTGAGGATGGCCCGGCAGAGCAACGGCCGGATCGCGACCTTCTCCAATGTGCCCGCCATCGAGGACTTCGGGCGCTACGGCGCCCATCAGATGAACGAGAGCGGCGACGGCTTCGCGTTCAACGACGCCAAGGGCGTCGAACTCCTCACCAAGTACAAGGAGTTGTACGACGCCAAGGCGCTCGACCCGCAGGCGCTGACCGCCACCCCCGAGTCGGCCGGCCACAAGTTCCTCACCGAGTCGGTGTCCATGAACCCCGGCAGCGCCCTCGACCTCGCCAACTTCAAGAAGCAGGCGCCGACGCTCTACAAGAACATCGGGATCACCGACCAGATCAGCAGCACCGGCAAGGCGAACATGTACGTCATGGGCGTCATGGTGAACACCAGGACCAAGCAGAAGCCCGCGGCGGTCGCCTTCGCGCACTTCGTGACCGACGCGACCCGCCAGATGGAGTTCGCCAAGAAGGTCGCCATCTTCCCGAGCACCGCGGGCTCGCTCGACGACCCGTACTTCACCAAGGAGGACGGCACCGACGACACCCGGGTGCGGATCGCCGCCGCCAAGTCCCTGAAGTCGGCGGCCAATTACACGCCGGTGCTGTTCAGCGAGCAGATGAAGACCGCGCTGCGCAACGAGGTGGCCAAGGCGCTCCAGGGCAAGGAGAGCCCCAAGGAAGCGCTTGACAACGCTGTCAAGGCCTGTGACCAGCTGCTGAAGCAGAGCTGAGCCGTTCGTGAACAGCCCCACCGCCTCCACGGCGGACCCGTCCGGCACCCTCACCGCCGCCCCGGCGGCCCGGAGCCCCCGCTCCCGGCCGCACCGGACCGGCCGCCGCATCCGGCGCCATCTGCCCACCAGCCCCTGGCTGTTCGCGGCGCCCGGACTGCTCGTCGTCGGCGTGTTCAGCCTGTACCCGTTCGTCAGCACCGTCGTGAACTCCTTCACCGACCGCCGCACCCTGGTGCCCGGCCACTACGTGGGCCTCGCCAACTTCCGCGAGCTGTGGCACGACGACATGTTCTGGACCGGACTGCGCAACAGCACGCTGTACGTGCTCGGCGTCGTCCCGGCCCTCGTGGTCCTGCCGCTGCTCCTGGCGCTGCTCGTCCAGCGGCACATCCCCGGCATCGCCTTCTTCCGGGCGGCGTTCTACACCCCGGTCGTGGCGTCCATCGTCGTCGTCGGCCTCATCTGGGTGTGGATGCTCGACGACCGGGGGCTGATCAACTCGGTCCTGGAGGCGGTGGGCGTCGGCAAGGTCGGCTTCCTCAGCGACCAGTGGCTGCTGCTGGGCAGCGCGATGGCGGTCACGGTCTGGAAGGGCCTCGGCTACTACATGATCATTTACCTGGCGGCGCTGGCCAACGTGCCCCGCGAACTGCACGAGGCGGCCGCGGTCGACGGGGCCGGTGCGGTGCGCCGCTTCTTCACCGTCACCGTGCCCGCCGTCCGCTCCACCATGGTCCTGGTCGCCGCGCTCTCCTCGGTCTCGGCCTTCAAGGTCTTCTCCGAGGTCTATCTGATGGCGGGCCCGAGCGGCGGCCCCGCGGGCGAGGACACCACCTTGGTGATGCTGGTCCAGCGCGTCGGCACCGGCCTCACCGGCCGGGTCGGCTACGCCTCGGCGATCTCCGTGGTCGTCTTCGTCGTCACCGTCGCACTGATGCTGCTCGTGCTGCGGGCGGACCGGAGGGAGGACGCGTGACCACCGCGCCCATGGAAACCGGCGAAACCGGTGAAGCCGGTCGCGTCGACACGGTCCGCCCGGCCGCGCGCAGGGGCGTCACCGACGCCGACGGCCGACGCGTCCCCCTCTGGCAGCTCCTCCTGCGTTACGTCCTGCTGCTCGCGGTGCTGGCCCTCACCATCGGCCCGTTCCTCTGGCAGCTCTCCACCTCGCTCAAGGGCCCGCACGAGGACATCTTCAGCTCCCCGCCCAAGCTCCTGCCGGAACGGCCCACCTTCGACAACTACACGCGCGTGGCGGACACCATCCCGGTCTGGGACTACGCCGTGAACTCGCTGAAGGTCGCCGCCGCCAACGTCGTCACCAACTGCGTCGGCGCCTCGCTCGCCGGATACGCCCTCGCCCGGATGCGCTTCCGGGGCCGCCGTGCGGCCACCCTCACGTTCATCCTCGCCATGCTGGTCCCCGTCGAGGGCATCATCATCGCCCAGTTCACGACCATGCGGGACCTCGGCCTCAACAACACGCTCGTCGCGGTCCTGCTGCCCGGCTCCATCGGCGCGATGAACGTCCTGCTGATGCGCAACGCCTTCCTCAACCTCCCGTACGAGGTGGAGGAGGCGGCGTACGTCGACGGCGCCAACGCCTGGCAGCGCTATCTGCGCATCGCCCTGCCCGCCGTGCGGGGCACCCTCGCCGTGGTCGCCATCTTCGCCTTCATGGGCGCCTGGGACGACTTCCTGTGGCCGCTGATCGTCCTCAGCGACCCGGACCGCTTCACCCTCACCATCGGCCTGAACTATCTGCACGGCACCTTCGCCAACGACGAACGGCTCGTCGCGGCGGGCACGGTCATCGCCGTCGCCCCGCTCATCGCGCTCTTCGCCTGCCTGCAGCGTTACTTCTTCCGCGGCGTCGGCGAGGGAGCGGTCAAGGGCTGAGCCCCGCGGCCCCGACCCCTGCCCCCGTGGCACGCCCACAGAACGGACCCGCATGCCTTCAGAACAGGCCCGCATGCCTGCCGCCGTGCGCTTCGGCGCCAACTACACGCCCGGCCAGGGGTGGTTCCACCACTGGCTCGACTTCGACCTCGACGCCGTACGCGCCGACCTCGACGCGATCGCGGCGCTCGGCCTCGACCACATCCGGGTCTTCCCGGTGTGGCCGTACTTCCAGCCCAACCGCACCCTGATCCGGCCGCGCGCGGTCGAGCAGCTGGTCCAGCTCGCCGACGCGGCGGGGGAACGCGGCCTCGACGTCAACGTCGACGGGCTCCAGGGGCATCTGTCCAGTTTCGACTTCCTGCCCTCCTGGACGCAGACCTGGCACCGGCGCAGCCTCTTCACCGACCCCGAGGTGCTCGACGGGCAGGCGGCGCTGCTGCGCACCCTGGCGGGCGCGCTCGCGGACCGGCCCAACTTCATCGGGATGACGCTCGGCAACGAGATCAACCAGTTCGCGGCCGGGCCGCACCCCGACCCCGACCGCATCACGCCCGCGCAGGCGGAGGCGTGGTTGGGGCGGATGCTCGCCGCGTGCGAGGAGGGCGCCCCCGGCAAGCCGCATGTGCACGCCGAGTACGACGCGGCCTGGTACCAGGACGACCAGCCCTTCACGCCCGCGCACGCCGCCCGGCTCGGCGCCATGACCACCGTGCACTCCTGGGTGTTCAACGGTACGGCCCAGGCGCACGGCCGCACCGGCACGGCCACCGAGCACCACGCCGCGTACCTCGTCGAGCTGTCGAAGGCCTGGGCCGACGATCCGCGCCGGCCGGTGTGGCTCCAGGAGGTCGGGGCGCCCGCCCCGCTGATCCCCGCCGGGCACGCGGCCGCGTTCACCGAAGCGACCGTGGTGAACGCGCTGGACTGCGCGGACCTGTGGGGCGTCACCTGGTGGTGCTCCCACGACGTGGACCGGTCGCTGGCCGACTTTCCCGAACTGGAGTACAGCCTGGGGCTGTTGACCAGTTCCGGGCGGGTCAAGCCGGCGGGTGACGTGGTGGCCCGGCTGGCCCGGGAGTGGCGCGGGCGTGTCCATGCGCCCGCACCCCGGACCACCGCGCTCGTCGTCGACGTGGGGGACGACGTCTCGGCGCCCCGGCGGTCCGTGTGCGCGCCCGGGGGGCCGGTCTTCGAGGCGTTTGCCCGGCTCGTCTCGGACGGGGTGCGGCCCACCGCCGTGCTGGCCTCCCGCGCCTTGGACAAGGAGCATCTGGCACTGCGCGGGATCGGGGAGGTCGTGGTGCCGGATGAGGTGTGCTGACCGTTCCACCGCGGACCGTGGGCGGCCGGTCGCGCAGTTCCCCACGCCCCTTGAGGACGTTGCCCGCCCCGCACCTCGAAAAACGCCGCCCCCCTGAGCCCCCAGCGCCGCCTCTACCGATCCCCTGGTCCCCAGCTCCCCGTGCCACTCCTCCCACCCGAAACGAAACGGAGAACACCATGCCCCAGCACCTCTCCGGGCCCACCCGCCGTGCCGTCGTCCTCGCGGGGGCGGGGGTGGGGACCGCCGTCGTTGTCCCGGGATCTGTCGCCCGAGCCGTCGAGGCCGGGCCCGCCGACCTTCAGCCGTATGTCTCGTACTGGTATCCGGACTCGGTGCCCTCTGGCACGCCGGGGCCAGGGATCACCTGGCGGAGTCTGAAGGCGTGGCGGGTCGAGGACGACGAGGATCTGGCCTTCAACACCGCGACCGTGCCGCTCGCCGCGCGGTTCACACCGGTGCCGGTGAACCGGACCGCGCGGGCGGGGCAGGCCCGTATCCAGGCGCTCGTCTCCTTCGAGCACACCGCCGGCAACCCGTCCCAGGGCGCGGCCACCGCCGACTACTACGCGCTCACCCACTGGGCCTACCTCGACGAGCTGGTCTTCTGGGGCGGTTCGGCGGGGGAGGGGCTGATCCTGGCGCCCAACGCGCCGGTCGTGGACGCGGCCCACCGCAACGGGGTGCCCGTGCTCGGCACCGTCTTCCTGCCGCCGACCGCGTGGGGCGGCGATCTGCGCTGGACCCGCGACCTGGTGCGGCGCGACGCGCTCGGCCGCTTCCCGCTCGCCGCGAAGCTCGTCGAGGTCGCCGTCGCACACGGCTTCGACGGCTGGTTCGTCAACGCCGAGACCGACGGCGGAGACGCGGCCCTGGGCGCCGACATGCTCGCCTTCGTACGCGACCTCAAGGCCCGCAGCGAGGCCGCGGGGCTGCGGATCACCTGGTACGACGCGATGACCGTCGGCGGGTCGGTGGGCTGGCAGGGCGAGCTCAACGGCGACAACAAGGACTTCTTCCGCAGCGCCGACGCGATGTTCGTGGACTTCCGCTGGTCGCCGGAGGGGCTCGTGGCCTCGGGCGACCTGGCGCGGCGGCTCGGCCGCGACCGCTACGAGCTGTGGGCGGGCGTCGACGTCGAGGCCCATGGGTGGAACACCTCCGTGGACTGGGACGCCATCGTGCCCCGCGACCGGGACCACATCGTCTCGTACGGCCTCTACCGGCCCGAGTGGACCCGCAACCAGCTGCCCGCGGGCCGCACCCCGGCGCAGTTCCACGCCGCCGACGACCGGTTCTGGACCGGCCGTTCGCTCGACCCCTCCCAGCCCGACACGGACGGCTGGCGCGCCCCGGCGACGGTGGTCGCCGACCGCTCCACGGTCGACCGGCTGCCGTTCGCCACCTCCTTCAACACCGGGCACGGCCTGCGCTGGTACGAGGGCGGCAAGGTGACCTCGGCCGCCGAGTGGAACCACCTCGGCCTCCAGGACCGGCTCCCGGGACGCCGCTGGGTGGTCCGCACGGCCGGGCGCCGCCCCTCCGTCGCCTTCGACTTCGCCGACGCCTGGCGTGGCGGGTCCAGCCTCCTGGTCGACGGCGACTTCGACGCCCCCGCCTCGGTCGAGCTGTACGCGACCCGGCTGCCCCTTACCCGGTCCACGGTCGTCGAGCTGACCCACCGGGTGGACGAGGGCGCCGTCACCGTCGAGCTCGCGGTCGCCCTGCGCGAGCCCGCCGGACCGGGCGAGCCGGTCCCGTACACCTACGTCCCGGCGGGCCGACTGCGGGCCGGTGGCGCCGGCTGGACCACCGCGACCCTGCGCCTCAACGCCCTTTCCGGCACGGCCCGTTCGCTCGGCTTCCGGCTCACCGCCGAGGGCCGCGCCCAGTGGCGCCTGGGCGCCCTGGCGGTGCGCGACCGGGCCGCGACGGCGCCGGCCGCCCCCACCTGGCTGCGCGTCACCGGTTCCTCGACCGGCGCCGAGGGCACCTCGCTGCGCTTCGCCTGGCGCCGGGCCCCCGGCGCGGTGCGCCACTACGAGCTGCACCGGGTGCTGCCCGGGGGAAGCCGCCGCTTCCTCGGGGGAACGTGTGGGAATGCCTTCTTCGTTCCCGCACTGAAGCCGGAAGGGGGCGAGCGGGCGGCGCGGTTCGAGATACGAGCCGTCGACGAGCTCTGCACGGCCTCAGCCCCCGCCTCCACCGTCCACCACTGGTAGCCCCTTTCCCTTCCTGGCATCCGCACCCCGCGCGACCCTCGACCCTCGGAGCAGACCCTCATGCATGACGACCGCAGCCTGGTCGAAGCCCGCCTCAGGCGAGTCCTCGACGAGCGCATCCGCCCCGCCGTCTACCCCGAATCCGTCCCGCTGGAAGTGGCGGTATGGCATGCGCCGGGCGAGCCCGTCCCGGTCGCCGAGGGCCTGGCCGGCATCCCCGTGCCGATCGCGGTCGGCGACGCCTGGGGCGCCCCGTGGGGGACCAGCTGGTTCCGGGTGACCGGGACCGTACCGGCCGAGTGGGCCGGGAAGACCGTCGAGGCGATCCTCGACCTCGGCTTCGACGAGAACATGCCGGGCTTCCAGTGCGAGGGTCTCGTCTACCGCCCCGACGGCACCCCGGTGAAGGGCCTCAACCCGCGCAACCAGTGGGTGCGCGTCGGCGCCCCCGCCGTGGGCGGCGAGGAGGTGCGGCTGCACATCGAGGCCGCGTCCAACCCGGTCATCCTCGACTACCACCCCTTCGTGCCGACCACGCTGGGCGACAAGGAGACGGCGGGCACCGAACCGCAGTACCGGCTGGCCCGGATGGACCTCGCGGTGTTCGACGAGACGGTGTGGCAGCTCGTCCTCGACCTGGAGGTGCTGGGCGAGCTGATGCACGAGCTGCCGGTCGACGGGGCCCGGCGCTGGGACATCCTGCGGGCGGTGGGACACGCGCTGGACGCGGTGGACCTGCAGGACGTGAACGGCAGCGCGAGGGAGGCCCGGGCCCGGCTCGCGGACGTCCTGGCGGTGCCCGCCGGGCCGACCGCCCACCGCATCAGCGCGGTGGGGCACGCGCACATCGACTCGGCTTGGCTGTGGCCGCTGCGCGAGACCGTGCGCAAGGTGGCCCGTACGACGTCGAACATGACGGCGCTCCTGGAGGACGAGCCGGACTTCGTCTTCACCATGTCGCAGGCCCAGCAGTTCGCCTGGATCAAGGAGCACCGGCCCGAGGTCTACGCGCGCGTGAAGAAGGCCGTCTCCGACGGGCGGTTCGTGCCCGCGGGCGGCATGTGGGTGGAGTCGGACACCAACATGCCGGGCTCGGAGGCGATGGCCCGTCAGTTCGTGCACGGCAAGCGGTTCTTCCTCGACGAGTTCGGCGTCGAGAACGACGAGGCCTGGCTGCCGGACACGTTCGGCTTCGCCGCCGGGCTGCCGCAGATCATCAAGGCGGCGGGCGCCAAGTGGCTGCTCACCCAGAAGATCTCCTGGAGCCAGACCAACAAGTTCCCCCACCACACCTTCCAGTGGGAGGGCATCGACGGCACCCGGATCTTCACCCACTTCCCGCCCGTCGACACCTACAACTGCTCGATGAAGGGCAGCGAGATCGCCCACGCGGCCCGCAACTTCAAGGACAAGGGCCACGCCCGGCACTCGCTGGCCCCGACCGGCTGGGGCGACGGGGGCGGCGGTACCACCCGGGAGATGGTCGCCAAGGCGGCCCGGCTGCGGAGCCTGGAGGGCTCGGCGACCGTCGAGTGGGAGAGCCCGGCGGAGTTCTTCGCCAAGGCGCAGGCGGAGTACCCGAACGCGCCGGTGTGGGTGGGCGAGCTCTATCTGGAGCTGCACCGTGCCACGCTGACCAGCCAGGCGAAGACCAAGCAGGGCAACCGGCGCAGCGAGCACCTGCTGCGCGAGGCCGAGCTGTGGGCCGCGACGGCGTCCGTGCGGGCCGGATTCCCGTATCCGTACGACGAGTTGGACCGGATCTGGAAGGCCGTGCTGCTGCATCAGTTCCACGACATCCTGCCCGGCTCCTCCATCGCCTGGGTGCACCGGGAGGCGGAGAGGACCTACGCGGCGGTCGCGCGGGAGCTGAACGCGATCATCGACGGCTCGCAGCGGGCGCTCGCGGGCGAGGGCGCCCCGGGCGCCACCCTGGTCTTCAACTCCGCGCCCCACGCGCGCGACGGCGTCGCGGCGGGCGCCGCCGCACCGGCCTTCCGTCCGGGCGTCAGCCGCGCGGCCCCGCGCGAGGGCGGCGGCTTCGTCCTGGACAACGGGCTGCTGTCGGTGGAGATCGACGCCCGGGGGCTCGTGGTGTCCGCGTACGACATCGGCGCCGGGCGCGAGACGGTCGCCCCCGGCAGGGCCGCGAACCTGCTCCAGATCCACCCCGACTTCCCGAACATGTGGGACGCGTGGGACGTGGACGCGTTCTACCGCAACACCGTGACCGATCTGACGGACCTCGACCAGCTCGTGGCGGTGGAGGACGCGGGCGTGGCCGCCGTCCGGATCGTCCGCAGCTTCGGCGACTCCCGGGTCACCCAGCTGCTCAGCCTCGCCCCCGGCGCCAAGCGGCTCGACATCGACACCGAGGTCGACTGGCACGAGACGGAGAAGTTCCTCAAGGCCGCGTTCCCCCTGGACATCCACGCCGAGCGGTACGCGTCGGAGACCCAGTTCGGCCATGTCCACCGGCCGACCCACACCAACACCAGCTGGGAGGCGGCCAAGTTCGAGGCATGCAACCACCGCTTCGTCCATCTGGAGGAGCCGGGCTGGGGCGTCGCTCTCGTCAACGACTCCACGTACGGGCACGACGTGACCCGGACCGTGCGCGACGCCGCCGAGGGCCCCGGCACGACCACCACGGTCCGCGTCTCGCTGCTGCGCGCCCCGCGCTTCCCCGACCCCGAGACCGACCAGGGGCTGCACCGCTTCCGGCACGCGCTCGTGCCCGGAGCCACCATCGGTGACGCGGTGCGCGAGGGCTACCGCGTCAACCTGCCGGAGCGGCGGGTCGCGGGCGACGCGGAGGTGGCGCCGCTGGTCTCGGTCGACAACGACGCGGTCGTCGTCAGCGCGGTGAAGCTCGCGGACGACGCCAGCGGTGACGTGGTCGTACGGCTCTACGAGTCGCGGGGCGGCCGGGCGCTGGCCCGGCTCACCCCGGGCTTCGCGGCGGACACGGTGGTGGCGACGGACCTGCTGGAGCGCCCCCTCGCCGAGTCCACCGGGCCCGAACTGGCCGACGGCGCAGTCCAGTTGGCGCTGCGCCCGTTCGAGCTGGTCACTCTCCGGCTGACGCGGGCCCGTTCGGGAGCCTGACGGAGTCCAGGGCCTGCTCCAGCGTGGGAGCAGGCCCCAGGACGGCCGTGAGGGCGGTGATCCGCAGGATCCGCAGGGTCAGCGGATGGTCGCAGACGAGCGCCCAGGACCCGCCCCGCTCGGTCACCCGGCGGTGGGCCCGCACCAGCAGGGCGAGGCCCGAGCAGTCCAGGAACCGGACGGCGCTCAGGTCCACGGCCAGCGCTCCCACCCCGTCCCCGGTGAGGGTGTCCAGGCGCGGCCGCAGCGCCTGGACGGCTTGGATGTCGATCTCGCCGTGCAGCTCGGCGATGGTCACTCCGGCCCGTGTGTGGACCCGCAGGAGCGGCCGCTCGCGGTGCGAGCGGGAGGCCGGCACGAGCTCTCGCGGGCCGTCGTCGACGTATTCGTTGCGGCGCACAGTCTCTCCCCCAAGGACAGCGTTGATGTGAACGGCCGGGGGCTTGGGCCGTCAGGGGGAACGTTAGACGCTAGCCGGAGCGCCAGAAGTGCAGAAACAATTCACACGACCGTTTCATCACTCGATCGAGTGAAGTGATGTTGTGGCGCTTGCCAGTTCGTCGTCCGGCACCCGCGCCGACATGAACCGGGTGGTACGGCGGAGCCGGAAACCCAGGGACTCGTAGAGGCGGATGGCGCCGGTGTTGAGTGCGCCCGTGTGCAGGAAGGGCCGCTCGCCCCGGTCCCGGATGTTCGCCACCACCGCCAGGATCAGCCGGGTGCCCAGTCCCTGGCCACGGAAGGCGTCGTCGGTGCAGACCGCGCTGATCTCCGTCCAGCCCGGCGGATGCAGTCGCTCGCCCGCCATCGCCACCAGGACGCCGTTCCTGCGCACGCCCAGATACGTGCCAAGCTCGATGGTGCGCGGCGTGAACGGCCCCGGCCGGGTCCGCTCCACCAGCGCCATCATCTCGGGTACATCGGCGGTGGTCAGCGTGACCGCCTCGGCGAACGGCCGGGCGGTCACCCCGTCGTCCACGAGCTGCACACCGTCCGCCTCGAACGTCAACTCCCAGCCCGCGGGCGGCAGATGGCTCATCCCGAGCAGGGGCACCTCGTTGCCGGGCCCCGCGAGCGCGGCGACATCGGCCCAGTCCTCGGGCCCGGGCTCGTCCGAGAGCGCCAGCCACGGCGTCACCTCGGGGGGATACCGCAGCACCCGCCCCAGCCGCTCGGCGAAGTGGGCGTGCGGCCCGGTGAGGGAGGCACGGGCGGGGTTGTCGAGGGGGTGCGACGCGCTCATGCCGCCACCTCGATGACTGCCTCGCCGCGCGCGTGGCCGTCCTCGTCCGCCCCGGCCGCCCGGACCACGATCAGCAGCTGACCGGGGCCCGGGCGAGGGCGGTCCCGCTCGATGGACGTCTCGGTCGCGGGACCGCCGTTCCGGGTGTACGCGTACGCCTTGGGCATCTGCTGACTCCTCGCTCTCTCAGCAGCTCCAAGGACCATCCCGGTGTCGCTATTCCCGGGAGCGCGCACTGTTCACGTGACCGCGACGCGGGCGGGCACATCGTGGCGCCCGTGCCTCTAGCAGTTCGGCACGTCGCCGCTGGCCTGCATGTACGCAGCGCTGACCCAGCCGCGGGCGTTGCTCAGCCAGTACCAGGTGGAGGTGCCGTTCACGTTCGAGCCGTGGGTCCTGCACTCGATGCGTTCCCGGCTGCCCGGGCTCAGGGCGACGACGACGCCGGCGTTCAGGCTCGGGTTGTCGCGGACGTTCAGCTCGATGCGTGAGGTGACCGTGCCCCAGACCCGGCCGCCGTCGTGGTGGTCCCGGGAGTGATCGCTGTGGTGGTCCCGGGAGTGATCGCTGTGGTGGTCGTCCCGGTTCCGGTCGTTCCGGCCGTCGCGGTGGTCGTCCCAGCGCCATCCGCCGCCGTGGTCGTCCCGGATCCAGCCGCTGATGTGGGCGTCCCACGACCAGCCGTTGCCCTGGCCGCGATCGTGGCCGTCGCCCGGGTCGTGCGCCGGGGCCGCTGCTGCCGTGGCGGCGAAACCGCCCATGGCGAGACCGCACGACAGCAGGGTCGCGGCGGCCGCTCGACGTATCCGTCCGGTGTCCATACCGGCTCCTTTCGTCGCTCCCACCCCTCGTGACCAACCCTTCCATCACACACCCGGGCCGCGCGGGGTGCGATTTGGGCAGGTGAGAGGCCGGAATGGGGGTACTGGAGGCCGGTCTTTCGGTCGAAATTCAACCAGAGTGGGCGGTTCGGCTTGCGTTGGGAGCCCGGGTCGGTTTCAGAAGCGCGACGCGTGTGCTCAGAGCCCCGACAGGCGCGCCGCATCGCGGAACACCTCGACGAGCATGGGGAGCGTGAGCCGTCCCGTGGAGGTGTTGCGCTGGCTCGGGTGGTAGCAGCCGAGCAGGTTCAGCGGCGGGCGGTCGTCGTCCGAGGCGGCCAGGGTCACGTGGACGCCGTGCCCGAACTTCGGCCGGGGGCGCGGCACTTGCCAGCCCGCCGCGCTCAGCACCGGAAGCAGCGCCTGCCAGCCGAACGCGCCGAGCACGACGACCGTACGCAACCCCGGGCTCAGCAGCTCCAGTTCGGCCGACAGCCACGGGCGGCAGTTGTCGCGCTCCTGCGGGGTCGGCTTGTTGTCCGGCGGCGCGCAGTGCACGGGCGCGGCCAGCCGTACGCCCCGCAGTTCGAGCCCGTCCCCGGCGTGCGTGGCCTCGGCCTGGGAGGCCAGGCCCACCGCGTGCAGCGCGGCGAAGAGGAAGTCGCCGGAGGCGTCTCCCGTGAACATGCGGCCGGTCCGGTTGCCGCCGTGCGCGGCCGGGGCGAGGCCGACGACCGCGAGCGCCGCGTCCGGCGGACCGAACCCGGGCACCGGCCGCCCCCAGTACTCCCAGTCCCGGAACGCCGCCCGCTTGGTGGCGGCCACCTCCTCGCGCCAGGCCACGAGGCGAGGGCAGGCCCGGCAGCGGATCACCTTGGCGTCCAGCGCGTCGAGGCTGCGGCAGCCCGGCGCCCGGCGGGCGGGGAACTCGGCGTCGTCGGGCGCTGCCGACGCCGCCTTCGCTCCGCTCCGCTTCGCTGCCCTCCGCGCCTCTGCCATGCCCCCACGCTAGGGGACCCCGACCCGGCCCGCCGTCCCGCCGAGGCATGCAGAAGAGCCAAAAGGGGGAGTCACAACCGGCCGAATTATTCGAACGCGTCGAGCTCCGGGACACGCAGGGATGTCGGTGTGCCTTCTGTTTGCGCTGGCGGACGCCCGTAGAAGTCGGCGGCCCCGGCACCGGCCCCCTCGGCCGCGGGCGCAGATGCCGTTGGCAGGTACCGGGGGCCTCCTGCGCTCGGCCCCGGCGCGCACTACTGTGAAGGTCCGGCTGCAGGGGAGTGTGGTTGGGACGTGGACAGTTCGTGGAAGATCCTTGTGGTGGACGACCGTGAGGACAACCTCTTCGCCATGGAGAGTGTGCTGCGTCCCGTGGGCCGCCCGATAGTGTGCGCCCGCAGTGGAGACGAGGCGCTGAAGACCGTGCTGCGCGGCGGCATAGCGGTGATCCTGCTCGATGTGCTGATGCCCCAGATGGACGGCCTCGAAGTGGTCGACTACCTCAAGCGCCTGGACCACACCCGGAGTCTGCCGGTCATCCTGGTCACCGGCATCGGCCGGGACGACGACCTCGCGGCCCGCGCCTACCGCCTCGGCGTCGCGGACTTCCTGGTGAAGCCGGTGGAACCGTGGGCCGTGCGCTCCAAGGTGCGCGTCCTGGCCGACCTGTACGTGGAGAACCAGCTGCTGCGCCGCCGCCTCGGTTCACTGGGCGCGTCACTGCCGCCGCTGCCGACCGTCCTGCCTCAGACGCATCGGCCGCCGTGGCGGGCGGTTCGCGTGACGGACGACAGACATTGAAATCTGTCGTCCGCCACCTGTTATCTCTCACCTGTTAGCTGATATCTCTGCCCCGTCAGCCGTCAGCCGTCAGCCGTCAGCCGTCAGCCGTCAGCCGTCAGCCGTCAGCCGTCAGCCGTCAGCCGTCAGCCGTCAGCTGTCAGCTGTCAGCTGTCAGCCGTCAGCCGTCAGCCGGATGCCAGTTGCAGTTGACGCAACGACCCCACCAGCTGATCCACCTCCTCCGACGTGTTGTAGAGCGCCAGCGAGGCGCGGGCCGCCGATTCCAGGCCGTAGTGGGCGAGTGCGGGCTGCGCGCAGTGGTGGCCCGCGCGGATGGCGATGCCGTCGCGGTCCAGCCAGTCGGCGACGCTCGCCGGGTCGTGGCCCGCCAGCGTGAACGTCAGCACCGCGATCCGGTCGGGCGCGGCCCCTACCAGCTCAAGCCCGGGCACCGTGGCCATGGCCTGCTGGGCGTAGGCCATCAGCCCCTCCTCGTACGCCGTGATGGCGTCGCGGTCGAAGGAGCCCAGCCAGTCCAGCGCGGCCAGCAGCCCGATCACGCCACCGATGTTGCCGGTGCCGGCCTCCATCCGGTGCGGGACGGGGGCGAAGGTGGTGAGGCCGAAGTCCACCGAGTCGATCATGTTGCCGCCGCCCTGCCAGGGCCGCATGCCCGCCAGGACCTCCGGCTTGGCGTACAGGGCGCCGATGCCGGTCGGGGCGAACAGCTTGTGCCCGGAGAACGCGTAGAAGTCCGCGTCCAGATCCTGCACGTCGACCGGGAAGTGGGCGACCGCCTGTGCCCCGTCCACCAGCACCTTCGCCCCGTACCGATGGGCGAGCGCGGTCATCTCCTTCACCGGCGGGACCGTGCCCAGGACGTTGGAGGCGTGGCTGAGCGCCACCAGCTGGGTCCGCGAGGAGAGCAGGTCCGCGTACGCGAACTGGTCGATCTCCCCCTCCGGCGTCAGCGGAACCGGCACCACCCGGGCCCGGGTCTCCTTGGCGATCATCTGCCAGGGGACGATGTTGGAGTGGTGTTCGAGGACCGGTACGAGGATGTCGTCCCCTGGGCCGAGGTTGTCCCGCCCCCAGCTCTGGGCGACCAGGTTGATCGCCTCCGTGGTGCCGCGCACGAACACGATGCTCTCGGGGTCCGGCGCCCCCAGGAACCCGGCGACCGCCGCGCGCCCGGCCTCGTACGCCTCGGTGGCCTCGCGGGCCATGGTGTGGGCGCCCCGGTGGATGTTGGAGTTGGCCGCGCTGTAGTACGCGCCGAGCGCCTCGATGACCTGGCGGGGCTTCTGCGTCGTCGCCCCGTTGTCCAGCCAGACCAGCGGACGGCCGTTGACCGTGCGGTGCAGGATCGGGAAGTCCTGCCGGGCCGTCTCGGCCGAGTAGGCACCCGGCGCCGAGGGCCGCCGGGGGAGCCCGGGCCGAGCGGGCTGCTGGGGCTGCTGGGGTTGCTCGGGTGCGATGGCCGCCTGCTGAGGGACGGCCGACCCGTCGGGAACGGCCTGCTGCTCCGGGACGGCCACGGCCTGCCGGGGCATCGCGGGCAGCCCCGTGACCGGCACCGACGGCGCACCCGGCACTCGCCGTGTGAGGTCAGGAATAGTCATGGTAGTTGGACACCTCGACGTTCTGGAGCACGGCGATGGCGTCCTCCACCAGGACGGCCGTGTTGAAGTACGCGGTCATCAGGTACGAGGTGATCCCCTTCTGGTCGGTGCCCATGTTCCGCATCGCCAGACCCGGTTCGACCTCGTCCTGGACGCTCGACGGGCGCAGCCCGACCACGCCCTGCTCCGCCTCGCCCATCCGCATCAGCAGGATCTCGGTGGTGCCGGAGCCCACGCCTCCCGTGAAGCGGCACTTGTCGGACGGCAGCAGCGGCACTCCGCGCCAGGTGAGCAGCGGACTGCCGAACCGGGTGTCGGTGACCGGGGGCACGCCCCGCCGCGTACATTCGCGGCCGAACGCGGCGATCGCCCGGGGGTGCGCGAGGAAGTACCCGGGCTGCTTCCAGACCTTGGCGAGCAGCTCATCGAGGTCGTCGGGGGTGGGCGAGCCGGTGCGGGCCTGGACGCGCTGCCCGGCCGGGACGTTGTTGAACAGACCGAACTCCGGGTGGTTCAGGAGCGCCGCCTCCTGCCGCTCGCGCAGCGCCTGGATGGTGAGGTTGGACTGTGCGCGGGTCTGGTCGATCGGCCCGTTGTAGAGGTCCGCGACGCGGGTGTGGACGCGCAGCACGGTCTGCGCGAGCGTCATGTGGTACTCGCGCGGCGCGTCCTCGTAGTCGACGAAGGTGCCCGGCAGATCCGGCTCGCCGACATGACCGGAGGCCAGGTCCACCGGCACCTCGGCACCCGGCACCATGTGGTTCCCGGCGGAGTAGTCGTCCATGGCGGCCCGGAGCCCGGCGTCCCGGTCGGCCAGGGCGGCGAGCGCGCTGCGCTCCGCGACCAGGGCCACGCCGGGCGTGAGCGCCTGCACGCGGTACGGCATCGGCTCGGACCGGGTCCAGCTGTCCAGGTCGAAGAACTGGCCGTCGCCGATGACTTCGAGCAGCGCCTCCTCGCCGTACCGGCCGGTCATGCGCTTCTCGGCGCGGCCGCTCACGATCACCCACAGCCGGTCGGCCGGGTCGCCGCTCTGCACCAGGACCTGCCCGGACTCGAAGGACACCTCGGTGAAGGCGCCGGCCAGCCCGGTCAGGAGCGCGTCCTCGGCGTCGCGCAGATACGGCATCTCCCGCAGGTCGCCGGGAACGACGCGGTTGGCGCCGTCGTTGTCCGTGTACGTGGTGATCCGGTCGTCGCCCAGGACGAAGGTGCGGCGCCGGTTGACGCGGTACACCCCGGACTCGACGTCCACCCAGGGCAGCGCACGCAACAGATAGCGCGGGGTGATGCCGCGCATCTGCGGCGTGGTCTTGGTGGCGTTCGCGAGTTGCCGTGCCGCATCCGGGCTGAGGGACATCCGGTCGTTCACCACAGGAACCTCCTCGAAGACATGTGCGGCAGCCGCCGGGGCGGCTGCCGCACAGGAACGAGGGCGATCGTCTGCTTGCCCCCGGGCAGTCCACAAGGCGCCATTCACGGGCGCGCGGAGCCGCCCGGCCTGAAACCCTTCATTCGTGCGATGGATTCCTGAAATGGAATCGGCGGCTCTCTCGGCAGGCTGCCTGGTGGGTGCCGTCCTGGCGTGACCGGGATACCTTTTCCGGATTCGTTGAAGCAAATTCAACTTTCCTGGAAAAGGCGCAATATGACCCAATGGTGACGCTATGAGCGCCTGAAAGTCCCGCTTATGGTGGCGAGTTACCGCGTGGGCGATCCCAGTGGGCCCGGTGGGGTAGGCGAGTTTCCTGTGTTAGCCGTGGTAAGCGTTGCTCGGAGCGAGACTTACGGGAGTGAATGTGGGGGACCGTTGCTCGGCCGTGGGACGGGAGCGGTACTGTGCGCGCACCGTCATTCCGGCGGTGCGGAACAGTGGAGGATTCTGTGACCGTAATCAGAGGAACGGGGCGTCGTCGTGGAGCGCTGATAGGGGCAGCCGCTGCGGGCCTCGTCGGCGTCGGCCTGGCCGCGGTGCCCGCGCAGGCCCACACCCCCGTGTGGAAGGTGACCTGCTCGACCGTCACGGTGGACCTGACCAGGTACTCCGGCGAGGCCACCAACACGGTGACCATCAAGACGGCCGACGGCAAGGACGTGCTTCCCACCGAGCAGTTCAAGAGCGAGTTCCACCAGACCCTCAAGCTCCCCGCCCACGACAAGGAGCTCACGCTCCGGCTCGTCGTGAAGGCGGGTGACGGCGACCAGTACTCGCGCGAGGAGACCAAGACCTCCCCCGTCTGCGACACGCCGCCGCCGACCAAGCCGTCGAGCAACCCGTCCAAGCCGCCGAAGCCGAGCCCGACCCCCTCGGCCAAGCCCAGCAAGCCCGCCCCTGCGCCCAGCACGTCCACGGCCGCGGCCCCCGCGCCCCAGCCGAGCAGCCCCAACCTGGCGGAGACCGGCTCGTCGAGCTCCACCCCGCTCATCGCCGGCATGGGCGGTGCGGTGCTCGTCGCGGGCGGCGGCATCGTCTGGGCCGCGCGCCGGCGTCGCACGGCCCGGCACTGAACCACTCACCCCGTGGCGACCGCGCCGGAGACCCAAACGGGTCTCCGGCGCGGTCGTCTGTCACACGAACACGAGACCTCAGGGATACGACACCACCGTCGACGGCGTCGTCGACGTACCCGACGTCGGCGTCCCGGTGCCGTTGACGACGTGCGCGTACTGCCCCTTGCCGCCGAGTGAGACCACCAGCAGGTCATGCAGCCGCACGCCCGGCCGGTCCGGCACCTCGAAGCCGTGGTCCTGGACGATCGTCGGATCCACGTTGTAGTAGCAGTAGCTGCCCAGTCCCCAGCCCTCGTGGGTGGTCACCGAGTCGGCCACCTTGTACGCGGCGAACCCGCGCACGCTGCCGTTCTGGACGGCGGCCTGGTTGGGCGCGTCGTACGACTTCTCGTTCTGGAAGAAGATCGTCCGGCCGCGTTCGCCGTTCCACCGCACGTCGTACTTGTTGAAGTGCTCGACGAACAGGCCCGTGGCCAGGACGTCATGGCCGTTGACCGTCAGACCGTAGTCGGCCCGGTTGGTGTCCCAGCCGACGCCGCTGCCGTGGTCGGCGCGCCACAGCCAGGTGTGGTCCACGATGGTGTGGTTGCTGTTGATCTCCATGCTGGAGGTCGCTCGGCCCGCGCCCGCCCCGCCGATCCGGACGAACACGTCCTGGACGGTCGTCGGGTCCGCCGCGTGGTCGGCGCTCGCCCCGGGCGGTCCGACCTGGAGCAGGACGGGCGAGTCGACCGGCCCCGCGTCGATGAGGAGACCGGCGAGCCGCACGCCGTCCACGTCGGCGACCCGCATCGCGGTGACGCCGTTGTCCGGCACGACCGTGGCGAGCCCGAGACCCAGGACCACCGTGTCGGGCCGGTTGACCTCGATCGGCCTGTCCACGTGGTAGATCCCGGGCGTGAACAGGAGGTTGAGGCCCTGGGCCAGCGCCTGGTTGATGGTCGCGGCGGTCGCGCCGGGCTTCACCACGTAGAACTGGCTGAGCGGGAGCGAGCTGCCCTGCGGTGCGCCGGAGCCCCAGGACACGTCGCGCGCGTTGGTGCGCTTCGCGGGCACGAACACCTTGTAGTCGTTGCCGTCGAGGTAGAGGAACGGCTTCTCGCGCGAGACCGGTGTGGTGTCGAGCGTGGTGTACGGGGGATTGGGGAAGCTCTGCGCGGGCGCGCCCCGCACGCCGGAGAACGTCATGTTCCACACGCCGTTGGTCCAGCCGCCCACCGAACTGTCACGGGTGTACCACTGCTGCTGTGAGTACGGGCCGACCGTGCCGTCGATCCTGCTGTCCGCGATGTACCCGCCGCTGGCCCAGCCGTAGCCGTTGGGCGCCAGGTTCAGGCCGCCCTTGACGTGCATCCGCCGGAACGGCGCGGCCTGGGCGACCGCCCAGCGGTCGGTGCCGCTGACGGGGTTGAGCGCCAGGTTCTCGGCGGAGCGCCAGAAGTTCTGGGTGGCGTTGCCGTTGAACCAGCCCGCGTCCACCGTGACATCGCCGTTGAAGGTCGTGTCGTCCGGGTTGAGCCCGAGCCCCGCTATCGAGGTGTAGAAGCCGAGGTTCGCATTGATGCCGTTGTACGTTCCGGGCTTGAACAGAAGGGCGTAGCGGCCGGTGCCGAACTGCGCCGACTCCTGCTGCCGGAACACCTGGTCGAGCCTGCCCTGGATGTCGGGGGTCGACGGGTCGAAGACCAGGACGTTGGGGCCCAGGTCGCCGCCGCCGGGCAGGGTGGAGCCGGCGCTGCCGAACACCTGGAACTCCCAGAGGGAGTACCCGTATCCGGTGGCGCGGGCCGTGCCGTACATCCGTACATAGCGGGCCGTGCCCGAGACGGGCAGGGTCTCGGTGCCGCCCGGGCCGTTGGCCGTGGAGTACGCCGTGGTCCAGGCGGTGCCGTCGGTGGAGAGCTCGACGCGGTACGCCTTGGCGTACGCCGCTTCCCACTTGAGGACCACCTTGCCGAGCGCCGCCGGGGCGCCGAGGTCGACCTGGATCCACTGCGGATCGGAGAACGCGCTCGACCAGCGGGTTCCGTCGTTCCCGTCGACGGCCGAGGCGGCCGGGGTGCCGCCGTTCTCCTGGCTGGACGCGGTGACGGGCCGGCCCGGGGAGAGCGGCGGAGGGTCGGCGTGGGCGGCGGGGGCGGGGACGAACAGGAGCAGTGCGGCCACCAGGACCGCGGCCACGGCCGCGGCCGTCCGCCGGGGATGGGCGAAGGGGCTGGGGGACGGTCTGGAGGACACCGGCGAACCGGTGGGGGGAGCGTGCATCGCGCCTCGATCCTGAGTCGTGGGGGTGAAGCGGGCTACGGGAGAGCGCTCTCCAACTGCACCCAGATGGTTCTCCGGCGGTACGAAGGCGTCAAGAGTTGTACGCGGACTGGTTGTTGGGGCTTGTTGGGGGCTGATCGTTGGGGCGGTCAGCGCCGCGCACCCCGGCAGCGGCCACCGCCGGGTCCGATCGCCCCCGCGTACAGTGCCGTCATGAGCGGAGATCTGCCGGTGTCGGCCGGCGCGCCCACGCTGGAGGACGTGGCGCGGGTCGCGGGTGTGTCACGGGCGACGGTGTCCCGGGTCGTCAACGGCGTCCGCAATGTCGACCCCGGCATCCAGGAGGCCGTGCGGCGGGCCGTCGCCGCCACCGGGTACGCGCCCAACCGCGCCGCCCGCTCGCTCGTCACCCGGCGCGCCGAGACGATCGCCCTGGTGGTGTCGGGGGTGGACGGCGACGCCCAGGACGACGGGCCGGACGCGTTCGCCGCGCGGGTGCTCGCCGACCCGTTCTTCGGCCGCGTGGTCGCCGGGGTCGTCGGCTTTCTGCGGCCCCGCTCCACGCATCCGGTGCTGATGTTCGCGGAGACGCCCGCCGAGCGGGAGCAGATCGTCGGCTATCTGCGCCAGGGCAGCGCCGACGGCGCGCTGATCGTGTCGGCGCACGGCGAGGACCCGTTGCCCGCGCTGGTCGCGGAGGCCGGGCTGCCCGCCGTGCTCTTCGCCCGCCCGGCCCGGCCGGTGCCGCTCAGCCATGTCGACCTCGCCCACGCGGACGGGGGACGGCTGGCGGCCGAGCACCTGCTGGCCCGGGGCTGCCGGCGGATCGCCACGATCACCGGGCCGCTGGACGTACCGGCGGGCCAGGACCGGCTCACCGGGTTCCGGGACGCGATGGCGCGCCGGGGTCATCCGTACGTACCCATCGTCGAGGGGCGCTTCACCCAGCGCAGCGGCGAGGAGGCGATGGCGCGGCTGCTCGCCGAACACCCGGACCTGGACGGGGTGTTCGTCGGCAACGACGTGATGGCGCGGGGTGCCTGCCAGGTGCTGGGGGAGCACGGCAGGCGGATCCCCGACGACGTCGCCGTGGTGGGCTTCGACGACAGCGCGGCGGCCACCTCCGGGCGCCTCGGCCTCACCACCGTGCGCCAGCCCGTGGAGGCCATGGCGGCGGAGATGGCCCGGCTGCTCCAGGAGCACATCGAGACCCCGGAGCGCCCGGTGACCTCTGTTGTCTTCGAACCGGAGCTGGTGGTACGGGAGTCGGCGTGAGCGACGCTCTCACCGGTGCGGTGGTACGGGAGTCGGCCTGAGCGCGCCCTTCCGGTGGGCGGTGGGCGGTGGGCGGTGGGTACCGTGGCTCGACCCGGTGCACGGCCGGGGCTTCCCCGCCGACATGAGGCAGGTGTACGGGGTCGACCTGCCCGAGCACCCCGGCGACCTCGCCGCCATCGCCGAGCCGCTCGACTGGCTGGGCCTCAACTACTACTTCGGCGTGCGCGTCGCCGACGACCCGCACGGCTCGTACCCGTTCGCCCGCCAGGCCCCCCCGGCTGCCGCGCACCGGCATGGACTGGGAGATCGACGCGAGCGGCATCGAGACGCTGCTGATGCGTCTGACCGAGGAGTACGGGGCCCGCCGGATCCACGTCACCGAGAACGGCTCCGCCTACCCCGACGTCGTCCGGGCCGACGGCACCGTCCACGACCCCGAGCGCCTCCAGTACCTGCGCGAACACCTGGCGGCCTGTGCCCGCGCCGCCCGCAGGGGCGCCCCGCTCGCCGGGTACTACGCCTGGTCGCTCCTGGACAACTTCGAGTGGGCGTACGGCTACGACAAGCGGTTCGGCCTGGTGCGCGTCGACTACGCGACCCAGAAGCGGACAATCAAGGGCAGCGGACGCCACTATGCCGAGATCATCGCGAGCCACCGTCGGCGCGGCCGGCGCGCGGCCTGACCGCGTCAGGTGCGCCCGGCGTCCTTCAGGTGCGCGGCCAGCCGGTCGAGGAAGACCCGCTGCCCCGCCACCAGCTTGACCGCCGCCTGCTCGGGCGGGAGCCAGGCGACGCGGTCGAGCTCGGGGAACTCCTGGTGCACGCCGGAGCCCCGGGGCCACTCCATGGTGAAGGTGCCGGGCACCACGCCCGCGAGGTCGAGGTCGGCTTCGAGGGCCCAGACCGTCACCACCTTCCCGTTGGCCTGCCGCGACTCGCCGAGCGGCACCGGGGTGCCCTCGGGGGCGGGCAGGCCCAGCTCCTCCTCGAACTCGCGCAGCGCAGCCGCCTCCGGTGTCTCGTCCGGGCCGTACTCGCCCTTGGGGATCGACCAGGCGGCCTCGTCCCGGCGGGCCCAGAAGGGGCCGCCCATGTGCCCGATCAGCACTTCGACGCCGGTCGGTGCGGTCCGGTGGAGAAGGAGCCCCGCGCTGCGTTTCTCGGCCATGGCGACCAGTGTGCTGACTGATTGGGCCGAGGGCGATCGGGTTATAGCAGAAGAAAGCCGCATATCTGGTCATTTCGGATGCGTGTCCGTTTGTGTCCGTCCGTGTCCGTCGGTCGGTCGTCCGTCGGTTCGGAACCACACCTCGGAGAGGGAGCGCCATGGCCCGTCGCCGCCTGCTGCCGTGGAGGCACCGCAGCGATCTGACGCCTCCCCAGCGGCGCCGGCGCGGCCTCGCCTTCCGGTCGACGCTCGCGGTGTGCCTGCTCGGCGCCGGGACCGTGGGCTGGTCGGTGGGCGACGCCCTCGCCTATCCGGGTGACGACAGCACGGCCGCGCGCCTGGCGGGCTGGGCCCGCGAGCACGAGCTGGGCTTCGTCGTCGACGAGCTGGAGAACCTCCAGTACGAGATGGACCCGCCGAGGGTCGGCGGGTCGCTGCCGAGCGAGTCGCTGGCCCGGATGCGCGCGGCCGCCGTCGCCCCGCCGGTCGCGGCGCACAGCGGGCTGCCGCTGCGGGCCCCGATGCGGCCGCTGGTCACCCCGGCGCTGCCGGGCGAGGGCGTCTGGCGGGCACTGGTCTCGGCCCACGGCCGCCCGATCGTGCAGGGCGCCTATGTACGCCCCGACGCCGCCCACACCTCGTACGAGGCGGCCGTCGCCTGGATCAGCGCCAAGGACGCCCGCTTCGAGCTGCACCCCGGACTGCGCGAGCCGGGCGGCTCCTTCGCCGTCCCGCCGAGCATCCCCAAGGGGCGGCGCACCGGCCTGGTGGCGACGTGGAACGGCGGCTTCAAGATCACCGACGGCGGCTCCCGGGGCGGCTTCCACCTCGCCGGGAAGACGGCGGGAGAGCTCCGCGACGGCGCCGCCTCCGAGGTCTTCTACCGCGACGGCTCGATCCGCGTCGGCGTCTGGGGGCGCGAACTGCGGATGACCCGGACGTCGTCGGGGTGCGCCAGTGCCTCGACCTCATGGTCGACGGCGGCAGGGTCGTCCCCGACATCGACAACGACGCCAAGTGGGGCGCCACCGACCAGAGCAGGATGTACGTGGCGCGCTCCGGCGTCGGCGTCACCGCCGAGGGCGATGTGATCATGGTCGTCGGCCAGGCCCTGTCGGCCCGTACGCTCGCCGAGCTGATGGAGCGCGCGGGCGCGGTCCGCGCGATGCCCCTCGACATGAACCGCGCCTGGCCGTCCTTCATGAGCTACGACGGCAGCCGCACCCCGGACGACCCGGTGCCCACCAACATCCTGGACTTCGAGAACCCGCCGGAGCGCTACTACAACCAGGCCACCCGCGACTTCGTCGCCGTCTACGCCCGCTGACCGCCAACGGCCGCCCGGGCTATGGCTGGTGGACGTACGGCGTGGTCGTGCTCAGCCGCGCGAAGCCCAGGCGGCGCAGGATCGGGGCGCTCCGGTCGGACGCGTCGACCTGGAGGAAGCGGTAGCCGCGCTCGGCGGCGATCCGGGCGCGGTAGGAGACCAGCGCCCGGTAGATGCCCTTGCCACGCCAGGCCTCGGCGGTGCCACCGCCCCACAGCCCGGCGAACTCCGTGCCCGGGATCAGCTCCATGCGGGCCGCGCACACCGGCACACCGTCCGCCATCGCCACCACCGCGACCAGGGTCTCGGGAGCCTCGGCGAGCTGGAGTTCCATGCGCCGGGCGATCCTGGAGGCGTCGTCGCCGAACGCCTGCTCGTGCACGGCCGCCATCAGCGCGACCCCGGCCGAGTCGGTCACCGGCACCAGCTCGACGCCCTCGGGGAGCGCCACCTCGCCCAGTTGGTCCTTGGTCTCCGCGACCATCAGGGCCTCGGCGGGCTCGGCCGTGAACCCGGCCGCGAGCAGCCGCTCGCCGAGGTCGCCCGGGGTGTCGTGCGCGTACAGCTTCCACTCGAACTCGCGGTCCCGCGAGGCGAAGTGCCGTACCTGCTCGGCGATCTCACGGTCGGCGGACTCCTCGTCGAGGTCCGACCAGAGGATACCGTTCCAGGCCGGTTCGGGGCCGACCTGGCGCACGACCCGGCCCGTGCGCTCGACCCGGGCGCCGGGGCCGTCGGGCGGCGAGGTCTCGCGCATCTGCCGGTCGAACAGGGCCAGCACTTCGTCGTTGTCCATGCGCACACTCCAACACCGGTGGCCGGCGGGGGCAAACGGGTTTCGGACCGCTGCGGAAGGAGTGGATCCGTCTACAACTCCTGCGGTAGTCCGTGCACCGCAACTGGTTGACGCCGCGCGTCTGACCTGCAATTAAGCTGCGGTAATGCGGATCCGCCCCGTTGCCGCCGATGTGTTCATCGCGCTGGCACAGACGTGTGTCGCCGTGCTGCTGGGACGGGAGGCGTCCAGCCAGGGGCAACCCCCGCTCGACCTGGCCGGATACGTGCTCGCGGTGGTCATCAACATGGCGTGCGCGTTCCGTTCCAAGGCGCCGGTGGCAGTCTGCCTCTTCGTCATCACGACGTGGACGCTCTACATCGCGCTGGGAAACTGGCCGGTCGTGGGCAGCTACGGAGGGATGAACGCGTGCTACACGGTGGCCGCCACCCGGCGCGCCCGGACCTCCGTCACCTGCGCGGCGGTCCTCGGCGCGGTCTGGGTGTTCGCGGGGATCCGCGCCGGCAGCGACTCCATGCCGTCCGTGGCCGTGCAGGCTCTCGCCGTCCCGGCCGTGATCTGGCGGTTCGGCCGGGTGGCGCGCCGCTCCGCCAAGCTCGCCGAACAGCTGGCCAAGGAGCAGGAGGCCCGGGCCAGGCGCGAGGTCGCCGAGGAACGCGGCCGCATCGCACGGGAGTTGCACGACATCATCGCCCACCACATGTCGGTGATATCGGTCCAGTCGGGCCTGGCGCGCTTCGTCTTCGAATCCGATCCGCCCACCGCGCGCGGGGCGCTCGGCACCATCTCCGCCACCAGCCAGGAGGCGCTGGAGGAGCTGCGGCGCATGCTGCACGTCCTGCGCGCCGAGGACCTCGACGGCGAGCCGTCGGCCCCGATGCCGGGCCTCGGGCGCCTGTCGGACATGGTGGAACGGCTGCGGGCGGGCGGTCTGCCGGTCGAGCTGCGGGTGGAGGGACAGGCGCGGCCGCTCGCGCCCGGCGTCGACCTGTGCGCGTACCGGGTGATGCAGGAAGCGCTCACCAATGTCCTGAAACACGCGCCCGGCGCACGGACGACCGTGGAAGTCTCTTACGAGCGGAACCATGTCGCCCTCGCCGTCGTGAACGAGAGTACGGGAGAGAATCCGGTCAGAAATCGATCAGGTGGTGGACACGGGTTGATCGGAATGCGGGAGCGGGCCAAGCTCTACGGCGGCACGATCCGTACCGGCCCGAGGAGCGGGGGAGGCTTCGAGGTCCGGCTGCTCCTGCCGACCTCGGCCCAGCCGACCGCCTGACCGGGACCGTTGACACAGGGGGAAGACGCGCTGCCATGACCAGGGCACTGGTGGTCGACGATCAGTTCCTCGTACGGGCCGGTCTGGTCGCGCTGCTGCGGGCGGCCGGCGTCGACGTGGTCGGCGAGGCGAGCGACGGCGAGGAGGCCGTCGCCCAGGCGGCGCTGACCCGCCCCGATGTGATCCTGATGGACATCCGGATGCCGGGGATGAGCGGCATCACCGCCACCGAGCGGATCCTCGCGGACGCCGAGGACCCGCCGCCGCGCATCCTGATCCTCACCACGTTCGACCTCGACGAATACGTGTACTCCGCGCTGCGGGCCGGCGCCTCGGGGTTCCTGCTCAAGGACTCGGGGCCGGAGCGGCTGCTCAACGCGGTCGCGGCGGTCGGCGGCGGCGACACCCTCTTCGCGCCGAGCGTCACCCGGCGCCTGGTGGAGTCCTTCGCGCGGCCCGCCGAGTGCTCCCCGCGCCTGTCGTCGGACCTGTCAGCGCTCACCGCCCGCGAGACCGAGGTGCTCAAGCTCACCGCGCGCGGCCTGTCGAACCTGGAGATCTCCGACCACCTCTTCATCAGCGAGGCGACGGTCAAGACCCATCTGAACCGCGCCATGAGCAAACTGGACCTGGCCAGCCGGGCCCAGGCGGTGGTGCTCGCGTACGAGTCGGGCCTGGTCACGCCGGGCGGGGGCGCGCCCTAGCTCCCGAGTGCTCCCGAGGACCCCTGAGGGGCCCCGAGGGCTCCCGAGGGTCCCGAGGGGGTCAGCTCCCGTCCGGAGCCGTGCTGTTGTAGCGCAGCAGATACGTGGCGAACCGGTCGAGGTCGGCCTCGTCCCAGTCCGCGAGCCGTTCGTGGAAGGCGTGCCGCCGCAGCACCGCGGCCTCGGCGAGCTTCTCGGTGCCCGCGTCGGTGAGGTGGAGCAACTGGATGCGGTGGTCGGCCGGGTCGGTGCGGCGCTCGATGAAGCCCAGCTTCTCCAGGGCCGCGATCTGCCGGCTGATCGTCGACTTGTCGAGCATGTAGTACGCGGCGAGATCGGTCGCGCGGCACCCCTGCTGGTCCTCCAGGTGGGACAGCAGCGTGAAGGAGACCAGTGACAACTCGGGGTGCATGCGCGCGGCGGCTGCCCGGGCGCGCCGGGCGAACGCGGTCAGCTCCCGCTGAATGGTGGTGACCGACTGGTCTCGGCTGGGCACGGCTGGTCCTCTCACTGGCTAGTTGCATAATACAACGCCAGTGGGGGCCGCGCTCGTCCCTCACCCGGGGCCGGGCTCACTCCTCCCCGTCCACATTATCCAGCGCCTGCGTAAGCCAGCGGATCCAGAACGTCTCCAGCTCGATGCCGCCGCGCAGCACGAGGTGGCGCAGCCGGTCCTGCTCGCTGTCCCGCTCCGGCGGGAAGTCCCGCCGCTCGAACCCCTCGTACATCTCCAACTGCCGCTGGTGCAGGTCGAGATGGCGGCGCAGCTCGGCGGTGAGCCCGTCCGTGCCGACCACCGCCGCCGCCCGCATCCTCAGCAGCAGGGGGTCCCGCATGGGGCGCGGGTCCTGCCCGGCGGCCGCCCACGCGGCGAGCTCCGCGCGGCCCGCGGGCAGCACCTCGTACTCCTTCTTCTGGCCGCGCGCCGGGGTCTCGGACGGCAGCGCGCGGATGAACCCGGACTGCTCCAGCTTGCCCAGCTCGCGGTAGATCTGCTGGTGCGTCGCGGACCAGAAGAAGCCGAACGACTTGTCGAACCGGCGGGTCAGCTCAAGCCCCGACGAGGGCTTTTCGAGCAGAGCGGTCAGGATCGCGTGCGGGAGGGACATGAGCGCATCGTAGGTTCTGCGGGACCGGCCGCGCCGACCGCGGCCGTCAGAGGGCCGCCGCCAGCCTGGTGCCCTGGTCGATGGCGCGCTTGGCGTCCAGCTCGGCCGCGACGTCCGCGCCGCCGATCAGGTGCACGGTGACGCCCGCCGCCGTCAGCTCCTCGTACAGGTCGCGGCGCGGCTCCTGCCCGGCGCAGAGCACGACGGTGTCGACCGGCAGCACGGTGGAGGTGCCGTCGACGGTGATGTGCAGCCCGGCGTCGTCGATCCGGTCGTAGCTGACGCCCGGCACCATCGTCACGCCCCGGTGCTTGAGCTCGGTGCGGTGGATCCAGCCCGTGGTCTTGCCGAGGCCCGCGCCGACCTTGGAGGTCTTGCGCTGGAGCAGGTGCACCGCGCGCGGGGGCTTGGGCCGCTCGGGCGCGCGCAGCCCGCCGCGCTCGCCGTACGAGGTGTCGACGCCCCACTGCCGGAAGTACGTCTCGGGGTCCAGGCTCGCCGCGTCGCCGCCGTCGGTGAGGTACTCGGCGACGTCGAAGCCGATGCCGCCCGCGCCGACGATCGCCACGCGCTCGCCGACCGGCGCGCCGTCGCGCAGCACGTCCAGGTAGGTGACGACGCTGGGGTGGTCGGATCCGGGGATCTCGGGGGTGCGGGGCATCACGCCGGTGGCGACGACGACCTCGTCGTAGCCGTCCGCGATGAGCTGCCCGGCGGTAGCGGTGGTGTTCAACCGGACGTCCACACCGCGGAGTTCGAGCTGCGTACGGTAGTAGCGCAGCGTCTCGTCGAACTCCTCCTTGCCGGGGACGCGCTTGGCGATGTTCAGCTGGCCGCCGATCTCCGCGGCCGCGTCGAAGAGGGTGACCGCGTGGCCGCGCTCGGCCGCCGAGACCGCGAAGGCGAGTCCGGCCGGGCCCGCGCCGACCACGGCGAGGCTCTTGCGGCGCTTGGTGGGGGAGAGGACCAGCTCGGTCTCGTGGCAGGCGCGCGGGTTGACCAGGCAGGAGGTGATCTTCCCGCTGAAGGTGTGGTCCAGGCAGGCCTGGTTGCAGCCGATGCAGGTGTTGATGGTCTCGGCCCGCCCGGCCCGCGCCTTCGCGACGAACTCGGGGTCGGCGAGGAACGGCCGCGCCATCGACACCATGTCCGCCCGGCCCTCGGCGAGCAACTGCTCGGCCACTTCAGGGGTGTTGATGCGGTTGCTGGTGATCAGCGGGATGGAGACGGACCCCATCAGCTTCTTGGTCACCCAGGTGTACGCGCCGCGCGGCACCGAGGTCGCGATGGTGGGGATGCGGGCCTCGTGCCAGCCGATGCCGGTGTTGATGAGGGTGGCGCCGGCCGCCTCGATGGCCTTCGCGAGCGTGACGACCTCCTCCAGGGTGGAGCCGCCGGGCACCAGGTCCAGCATGGAGAGCCGGTAGACGATGATGAAGTCGTCGCCGACCCGCTCGCGGGTGCGGCGGACGATCTCGACGGGGAAGCGCATCCGGTTCTCGTACGAGCCGCCCCAGCGGTCGGTCCGCCGGTTCACGGCGCCCGCGATGAACTCGTTGATCAGGTAGCCCTCGGAGCCCATGATCTCGACGCCGTCGTACCCGGCGGACTTGGCCAGCGCGGCCGCGCGGACGAAGTCCTCGACCGTCTGCTCGACCTCGTCGTCGGTCAGGGCGTGCGGCACGAAGGGGCTGATGGGGGCCTGGAGCGCGCTCGGCGCCACCAGGTCCTGGTGGTAGGCGTACCGGCCGAAGTGCAGGATCTGCATCGCGATCCGCCCGCCCGCCGCGTGCACCGCGTCGGTGACCGTGCGGTGCTGGGCGGCCTCCGCCTCGGTGGTGAGCTTGGCGCCGCCCTCGTACGGGCGTCCCGCGTCGTTCGGGGAGATGCCGCCGGTGACCATGAGACCGACCCCGCCGCGCGCCCGCTCGGCGTAGAACGCCGCCATCCGCTCGAACCCGTTCTCGGCCTCTTCGAGCCCGATGTGCATGGAACCCATCAGCACCCGGTTGGGAAGGGTGGTGAAGCCGAGGTCGAGGGGGCTCAGCAGGTGGGGGTAGTCGCTCATCGGGGCGTCTCCAGGTATGGCGGTGTCGTCGCTCCAGTTGTAGAGCACGGGGCGCGCTTATGCAACAAGTTGCATAAAGGTCGACGGTGGGACACGCCGGGCCCGGCGGCCGTACGACCGAGGGCCCGGCGGAAACGTCCCGCCGGGCCCTCGCCCACGTGCCGCGGATCACACCCTCCGCTCCGCGGATCACACCTTCCGGTAGTCGTACGCCTCCGTGGCCGCCGCCTCCACCGCGTCCAGCGGCGCCCCGGCCGACGCGGTCACCACGGCCGCCACCGCACCCTCGACGAAGGGGGCGTCGACGAGCCGCGTCCCCGCCGGGAGCTCGTCGCCCTCGGCCAGCATCGCCTTCACGGTGAGCACCGCGCTCCCCAGGTCCACCAGGACCGCCACGCCCGCGCCCCGGTCGACGGCGTCCGCCGCCCGCGCGATGAGCTCGGAGCTGGTGCCGAGGCCGCCGTCGGGGGTGCCGCCCGCGGCCGCGACGGGAGCGGTCGCGCCGCCGCCCGCGAGGCCGGTCGCGAGCGCGGCGACGGCGGTGGCGACCTGCGCGCTGTGGGAGACGAGCACGACCCCGACGAGTCCGTCGGCCTCGCCCTGGCCCGCGCTCACGCGGCGGCCTCCTGGAGCGCCGCCACGAGCAGCGCGGCCGAGGTCGCACCCGGGTCCTGATGCCCGATGGAGCGCTCGCCCAGATAGCTGGCCCTGCCCTTGCGGGCCTGGAGCGGCACGGTCGCCAGCGCCCCGGCCTCCGCCGCCGTGCCCGCCGCCGCGAAGGACTCCGCGAGCGCCTCGACGGCCGGGAACAGCGCGTCCAGCATCGTCTTGTCCCCGGCGGCGGCCCCGCCCAGCTGCGCCACCGCCGCCACGCCCTCGCCCAGCGCCGCGGCGAGCTCCTCCCGGCTCACCTCGGCCCGGTCGCCGAGCGCCTTGCCGGTGCGGCGCAGCAGCGTCCCGTACAGCGGTCCGGAGGCGCCGCCCACCGTCGAGATCAACTGCCGCCCGGCGAGGGCGAGTACGGCCCCGGGGGTGTCCGGCGACTCCTTCTCCAGGACGGCGGTGACGGCGGTGAAACCGCGCTGGAGGTTGGCGCCGTGGTCGGCGTCGCCGATGGCCGAGTCCAGTTCGGTCAGCCGGTCCGCCTCCCGGTCCACGGCCGAGGCGGTCGCGGTCATCCAGCGGCGGAAGAAAACGGCGTCGAGCACGAGCACTCCTTCAGATGTACGGACGTGAGGCGGGCCGGGGACGGGGACGGGGCCGGGCCGGGGAGCGGGATCGGCGGGGGTTCAGCAGCCCCACCGCAGCGCGGGCGTGTTCACCGGCGCGTCCCACAGCCGCAGCAACTCCTCGTCGGCCTGACACAGCGTCACCGAGCAGCCCGCCATGTCGAGGGAGGTCACATAGTTGCCCACCAGCGTGCGGGCCACCGGGACGCGCCGCTCGGCCAGCACCCGGTGCACCTCGGCGTTGAACCCGTACAGCTCCAGCAGCGGAGTCGCCCCCATGCCGTTGACCAGGAGCAGGACCGGACTCGACGGCTTCAGGTCCTCCAGCACGGCGTCCACGGCGAAGTCCGCGATCTCCCGGGAGGTCATCATGGGCCGCCGCTCGCGCCCGGGCTCGCCGTGGATGCCGACGCCGAGCTCCAGCTCGCCGGGCGGCAGCTCGAAGGTCGGGCTGCCCTTGGCGGGTGTGGTGCAGGCGCTGAGCGCGACGCCGAAGCTGCGCGAACTCGCGTTCACCCGGCGGGCGATGGCCTCGACCCGCTCCAGGGGCGCGCCCTCCTCGGCCGCCGCGCCCGCGATCTTCTCCACGAAGAGGGTGGCCCCGGTGCCGCGCCGCCCGGCGGTGTACAGGCTGTCGGTCACGGCGACGTCGTCGTCGACGAGCACTTTGGCGATCTGCACGCCCTCGTCCTCGGCGAGCTCCACGGCCATGTCGAAGTTGAGGACGTCACCGGTGTAGTTCTTGACGACGAACAACACCCCGGCCCCGCTGTCCACGGCGGCCGCGGCCCGCGCCATCTGGTCCGGCACCGGCGAGGTGAACACCTCGCCGGGACACGCGGCGGCGAGCATCCCGCGCCCCACGAACCCACCGTGCAGCGGCTCGTGCCCCGACCCCCCGCCGGACACCAGAGCGACCTTCCCGGCGAACGGCGCGTCCCGGCGCACGATCACCCGGTTCTCCACGTCGACGGTCAACTCCGGATGCGCGGCCGCCATCCCGCGCAGCGCGTCCGCCACGACCGTCTCGGCCACGTTGATCAGCATCTTCATGAGTACCTCCGGGTGCAGTGCGTGCGGGGGCGGCGCAGATCCGCGGTGAGGCGGGTCAGGACCTTGTCGTCGGCGGGGAGCGAGAAGTGGTCGACGCCCGGGTTGTCGGTGAGGGTGAAGTGGTGGCAGGGCATCGCGCGCCAGGCCAGGACCGCGTCGTTGGTGAGGTCCTCCTGGTTGCCGTCGCCGTCCCGGTGGAGGAACTCGGCCCCGCTCGCCGGCTGTCCCACGGTCAGGTCCGGCAGCCGTGCCCCGACGGTGGTGGACAGGCCCGAGCCCTTCTCCGCGTACACGTCGACGTCGGGGAAGTCCCGTCGGTCGCTGAACCCCACGAAGCCGATGTAGTGGTCGGCCAGGGCGCGGGCCTGAGGGGGAAGCCCGGCGTCCCTCAGCAGTCGGCGGTAGTCGCGGGGGGTGTAACTACGGCCGGTGGAGCGGTCGTTGACTACTGTCTCGCGGTCGCCCATCACCCGGGGGTCGGACGCGCTCATGTACGTCGACGGGGCGCTCAGATACATACGGGCGCTGCTCTGCGCGTTCGCCCTGGTGGTGGGGTAGGCGAAGTCCTGGATGTTGAGCCCGGTGAACAGCGTGGGGTAGAGCAGGCCCTGGCCGGGGAAGTTGCCCGCGATCGGGGTGAAGCCGTGGATGTAGGTGTCGCGCCAGGCCTGTGAGGTGTGGGTGAGCAGGTACTGGGCGTAAAGCGGCCCGTTGGAGTGGCCGATCAGGTGGACCGGGCGGTTGCCGTTGGCCCGGTAGGTGCTCTCGACGAGCTCGCGCGTACGGGAGAGGAAACCGCCCAGGTCCGGGGTGAGCCGGGAGTCGTACCCGGCGACCCGGATGCCCCGGTCCCGCCGCAGGCCGGCCGCGTCGAGGGAGCGGTAGAGCGGCTCGTAGAAGGGGGCGCTGCGGGTGCTTCCGTACTCCTTGACCCGTACGGTCACGCCGGGCTGCTCCGAGAGGCGCGACGGCACCGGCCCGGTGCCGTCCGCGCCGTAGCGCAGGGTCAGCAGCCGGTCCTGGCAGACCTGGCTGAAAACGGTGCTCGGACGGTCGTTGAGGTACCAGTCCTCGAAGCTGCCGGAGCGGGGGCAGCCGGGCACGGTGGTCTGGCCGCTGACGTTCACCGTGAGCTTGGTGAGGTGGAAGGCGGGGAAGAGGACGACGGGCGCCGGGCGGGGGCTCGCCGCACCGGCCGTGGCCGGAGCCGCGGCGAGCAGGAGCAGCGACGCGACGAGCGCCCGGAGCCAGGACGTACCGCGCATACGGGAGTACTCCCTTCGGCGTTCGGCGGGGGGAACGCGGATCACCGTAGCCACTGCCGGGCCCCGGCGCGGGACGACTGCCGCGTGTCGGCCACACGGGTGCCCGCCGCGCGCGCGTCGGGTGGTTGCGGTGTGCCGACCGTGAGTATGGGGGCAGGGGGGGGAGGAGAGGGACAGGGCATGGAGAAGAGATTTCGCCGCCGCCGCCGGTGGTGGTCGGTATCGGCACTGGCCGGGACGACCGCGCTCGGGCTGGCCGTCGGCGCGCTGCCGGTGGCCGCGGCCGGGTCCGGGTCCGGCCAGGGCAGCGGCACCCCCGGCCAGATCAGTGCCGACCCCGGGCACGTCACTGCCGGACCCGGTGACCTCCGCGTCACCCGTGGCGCCGGGCAGAGCCGGAAGGAACCGGCCGAGGACGAACACCGCCTGGCCCAGCGGCAGTTGGAGCACGCCGTCCGACATCCCGCCGACCTCGCCCGCCTGCTCCGCGACCTGCCCAAGGGCGGCGACCTGCACCACCACCTCGGTGGAGCCGTCCGCGCCGAATCGCTCATCGCGTACGCCGCCCGCGACCGCAGGTGCGTCGACGCCGCCACGTACGTCGTCACCCCCGGACCCCAGCCGTGCGCCGCCGGGCAGCGGCCCGCCCAGGACGCCACGCGGCCCGGACCGTTCCGCCGCCAGGTCGTCCGGGCCTGGTCGATGCGCGGCTTCGTCCTGCCGCCCGACGGCGACCCGCAACCCGGCCACGACCACTTCTTCGCCACCTTCGGGAAGTTCGCCGAGGCCGAGGCGGGCCACGACGCGGACATGCTCGCCGAAGTGGCCCGGGACGCCACGCGGGAGCGGACCGCCTATGTGGAGACGCTGGTGACGGTGGCGGCCGAGCCGCTCCAGCGGCTGGTCGACCGGGTGCATCCGGCCGACCCCGGCGCGTCCGGCCTGGCGGAGTTCCATGACGCCCTGACCCGGGACTCCCGGTTCCGGGCGATCGTCCGGGAGGCGGCTGCCGCGTACGACCAGAGCTTCCGCGACTACCGCGAAATCCTCGGCTGCGACCGCGCGCCCGCGCCGCGAGCGTGCTCCGTCGTCATCCGCTTCGACTACCAGGTCGGCCGCGCCCAGCCCGCCCGCCATGTCCTCGCCCAGCAGATCCTCGGCTTCGAACTCGCCCGCCGCCGGCTCGGCCGGGTCGTCGGCGTCAACATGGTCCAGCCCGAGGACGCCCCGGTCGCCCTGCGCGACTACGCGCTGCACATGAGGATGATCGGCTTCCTCAAGTCCCGGGCCCCGTCCGTCCACGTCAGCCTGCACGCCGGTGAACTGGTCGAGGGCCTGAAGGGGGTCGGCCGCCGCGATCTCACCTTCCACATCGCCCAGGCCGTCGACATCGCGGGCGCCGACCGCATCGGACACGGTGTCGACCTCGTCCACGAGCGCGGCCACCAGGCCCTCGCGGCCCGGATGCGCGGGCGGCACGTCCTGGTCGAGGCCCCCTTGATCAGCCACGCCCAGATCCTCCGGGTCCGCGGTGACCGGCACCCCCTGCACAGCTATCTCGACGCCGGTGTGCCCCTCGCCCTGGCCACCGACGACCCGGGCGTCAGCCGCAGCAGCCTCACCGACGTCTTCCAACTGGCCGTCGCCGAGCAGAGGTTGGGCATCGAGGAGCTACGGACCTCCGCGCGCGCCTCCCTGGACCACGCCTTCGTCGAGGGGGCGAACCTGTGGCAGGAACAGGACCGGTACGACACCTTCGCCGCACCCTGCCGGAACGACACCCCCAACCCCGACGGCAGGCCCGGTGCGGCGTGCCGGACGTTTCTCGCCGCCAGCCCCAAGGCCGCCCTCCAGTGGCGGCTGGAGACGGAGTGGAGGGCGTTCGAGCGCCGCTGCGCCCGCGACTGGGCACACCGTTGAGCCTCGGGGGCATACGGGGGTAATTCGGGCAGGATGTCGTCCATGTCGTCCATGTCGCCCATGATTCCGTCCCGGTCACGGCCACGGTCACCGCTGCGGCTGCGTCTGGGGCTCGCCCTCGCCGCCTCGGGGACCCTCCTGCTCACCGGCGGGACGACGCCCGCCGAGGCGGCGCCCCCGTCCGGCGACTCACCCGATGCGACAGCGTCCCGTACGAGAGGAGAGGCCGCTCCGGACGGCGACGACTGGTCGGACGCCGATGTCCTCGGCTTCTGGACCCCGGGCCGCATCGCCTCCGCCACCGACCCCGCGCGCCCCGGCCCGGACGACGCCCCCGGCGGCACGCCCGGGCCCCCGGCCGCCGTGCCCGGTATGCCGAGCGCCGAGCACTTCCCCGGGATCGCCTCGGTCGGCGTGCTGTTCACCTCCGCGAGCCCGGACCCGACCACCGGCGAGATGCGTGCGCACAAGTGCTCGGCGAGTGTGGTGGAGAGCGACGGGCGCAGCCTGATCCTGACGGCCGGTCACTGTGCGCGCGGGCGGGCGGTGTTCGTACCGCAGTACCGCTCGCGCAGCGCGCTGGGGGACCAGCCGTACGGGTTCTACCGGGTCACCGACTGGTACGTGGACGACCAGTACGTCCGCAACAGCAAGGGAGCCGTCTCCGACCTGGACTACTCCTTCGGCCGGCTGGCGCCGTCGCCCGACGGCAGGGACGCGCAGGACGTCGTGGGAGCCAACCACCTGGTCCGTACGCCCGGATACCGCCAGGACGTGACGATGCTCGGCTATCCCCGGGTGGGGCGCAATCCGGCGGACCTGCCGGTGCGCTGCGCCGCGCGGTCGGGGCGGCTGTCCGGGTTCCGGCAGATGCGGGTCGAGTGCGCCGGGATGTGGGGCGGGGTCTCCGGCGGTCCGTGGTTCTCCGACGTCGACTGGGACGCCGGGACCGGCGACATCATCGGGAACGTCGGTGGCTACAACGGCGGCGGCATGAACGTGCCGGAGTCCGACCCCCGGTACAACCGGATCACCTACAGCCCCGTCTACGGCGACCGCTTCTTCCGGCTCTACGCCGACGCCCAGAACGGCCGCCGTCCGCACTACGGCCGGTACCGCCAACCCAAGCGGTGACAAGGGAAGTTGGGCGGACGGCGGGCGGATCCGGTGAACCGGTCCGCCCGCCGCCCTGACCGCGCCGCGGCCCGCTGCCATGGGTACCCTCCGGGCTGCCTGGCGGGGGCGCAGGAGCCAGCAGGGGGCGGGGTCGTGACACGGCCGTACCTGGGGCGGGCCTCAGACGACCTGCATCGTCGCCATCATGCCCATCGACGCGTGGTCGAACATGTGGCAGTGGTAGACGTACTTGCCGCGGTAGCCGGTGAAGGTGGCCTGCACCTTCACCTTCTCGCCCGGCATCAGCCGGACCGTGTCCTTGAGCCCGAACTCGGGCCCGGACGTCACCGGTACGCCGTTGCGCTCCAGCACCCGGAACTGGACCAGGTGGATGTGGAAGTTGTGCGGCACCCGCTGGTTGACGTTGCTGACCGTCCACACCTCGGTGTCGCCGTACTTGATGGTGTTGTCGACGCGGTTGCTGTCGTACACCTTCTCGTCGATGTACCCCATGCCGTCCGGGATGTTCTCGTCCACCCGCAGCACGACGTTGCGGTCGACGGTCGGTGTCGGCAGCGCGGGCAGCGTCCGCAGCTTCGCCGGGACCCTGCTGTAGTCCGCGGCCTTGCGGGTCACCCGGAACTGGAGCACCGGCGTGGGAGGCACACCCACGGGCACGTTCTCCGTGTTGACGATCTCCAGGGTGGTGCCCACCGGGTACTTGGAGAAGTCGATGACGACGTCGGCGCGCTCGCCGGAGGTCAGCGAGATCGTGTCGGTGGTCAGCGGGGCCTCCAGCAGACCGCCGTCCGTACCGATCTGCTGGACGGTCGAGCCGTCCGACAGCTTCAGCGTGAAGAACCGCATGTTGGCCGTGTTGTACAGGCGGAAGCGGTACTTGCGCGCCGCGACCTCGAAGTACGGCCACGCCTTGCCGTTGGCGAGGATGACGGTCCGGCCCCGGAAGTCGTTCATCTGGTAGAGGAGCTGCCCGCTGTCGTCGAAGCGGGCGTCGCGGATGCCGATCGGGACGTCGTACGCGCCCGACGGCAGCCCGAGGGCCTTCTCCGGCAGGTCCATCAGCGTGTAGAAGCCCGTAAGACCGCGGTAGACGTTCTCCGACTCGATGTGGTGCGCGTGGTCGTGGAACCACAGGTTCGCGTTGGGCTGGTTGTTCGGGTACGTGTAGGTCTTCTCGCCGCCCGGCTGGATGAGGTCCATCGGCGTGCCGTCGCTGGACTCCGGGACATGGCCGCCGTGCAGGTGGATCGAGGTCGGCGTCGGAAGGTTGTTCTTCTGCGTCACCACCACGCGGTGGCCCGAACAGGCCTTGATCCACGGGGCCGGCCAGTGGCCGTCGAAGGTGCGGACGGTCGTCTGCTTGCCGGGGAGGATCTCGGCCTGGACCTCTTTCATCTCAAAGCTGTAGTACGCCGTCGTACCCGATATGCGGTCCGGCTTCAGGGTGTCCGGGACCGGCATCTCCTGGGCGAACTTGGGGATGGTGGTCGGGTCGATGTCGGTCGCCTGAGCCTGCGCCTCGCTGCCCAGGGCCGGAATCAGCAGTCCCGCGCCCCCCACGGCACCGGTGAGCGCGACGCCGGCTTTCATCGCATTTCTGCGTGTGATCATCAAGAACTCTCCCAGCGAGACATGCAGAGGACGCCCCCGCGGCGTCCTGGCAGTGATCGTGCGGGCGGCGTACGGGCACACCCGCAGGCGCCGCCGGCCCGTCACGCGGTCCGGCGAGTGGATCGGCTCGCCGCCGCCTGACCGGCAGTCCCGGGGAACAGCCCCACCTCGTTCATGAAGCTCGGCCTCGGGGTGTCACATGGTCTTCGGCGCCCTTCCGGGGTGGGGCCCGGCGCGACGCAGTAGATCTTGTCCCCAAGTCTCCTGGTGCCGCTCTGGCCGAACAAGACACTCTGGTTTCAGGGTTGTGTCAGATTTCGCAGATTACTTGCGGGTTGTGTAGGCGCTCTGGCATCCGAACGTCAGACTCCGTCAGGCACCCGAGGATGGGCTGTACGGAGGCGGGGAGCTATCGTCGGAAGTCCGGATCGGTCGCGCGTCCGGAACGTGTGGGCGGCCCCGGACCGTGGAGGGCCGGTTCCGCGGCGACATAGGGGGGCGGTCGGGCGATGGAGCAGGACGATGCCGTGATCGGCTGCACCGGCGAGGTACTGATCGGCACCCGCGGCTCCGGCGGCCCCGGCGAGGTCCTGGTACGGGTCCGGGGTGGCTCGGAAACGTTCCTCGCCTGGTCCGAGGAGCCCCTGCCGCGCGGCGCGAGGGTCCTCGTCGTGGAGTCCCGTGGCACGCGGCAGGTCGACGTCATCGAGTGGGCCGACCCGCTGGACGAGCTGGGCCTCGGCTCCGGCTGAAATCCGCCCGGTGTCTCGGCCCGGGCTGCCCCGGCCGTCGGCGACCGGCTGAAACCCGCCCCGGCCCCTCGGGGCCGCCCATCAGCACAGCAAGCAACAGACAAGGGAGACCCACATGTTCGGTTACCGCGTGCCCGCCCCGGACGAGGCGATGCTCATCTCGGGCGGCAGACGAGGCCTGGGAGGAGCGCCGTTCCGGGTGGTGACCGGGCACGGCAAGTTCGTGCTCCCCATCTTCCGCAAGACCCGGTTCCTCACCCTCGCCATGTGCGAGGCCGAGGTCACCGAGACCTGTGTGACCAAGCAGGGCATCGCGCTCACCGTCCGGGCCGTCATCGCCTTCAAGGTCGGCAACGACACCGAGAGCATCGTCAACGCCGGTCAGCGCTTCCTCTCCGACCAGGACCAGATGTCGGTGCTCACCGGCCGGATCTTCGCCGGTCATCTGCGCGCGATCATCGGCTCGATGACCGTCGAGGAGATCGTGACCGAGCGCCAGAAGCTGGCCGCCGAGGTCCTGGACACCTCGAAGTCGGAGATGGCGAAGATCGGCCTGATCGTCGACTCGCTCCAGATCCAGTCCATCGATGACGGCGAGACCGGTTACATCGAGGCGATGTCCGCCCCGCACAAGGCGGCCATCCAGCGCCAGGCCCAGATCGCCCAGGCGCAGGCCACCCAGGCCTCGGTGGAGGCCGAGCAGGTGGCGGCGCGCAACCAGGCCGAATACGCCCGCCAGACCGCCGTCGTCAAGGCCGAGTACTCGGCCGAGGTCGACCGCGCCGAGGCCAAGGCCGCCCAGGCCGGCCCGCTCGCCCAGGCCCACGCCCAGCAGGAGGTCCTCGCGGCCCAGACCGAACTGGCGCTGCGGCAGGCCAAGCTGCGCCAGCAACAGCTGGTGGCCGAGATCGTCAAGCCCGCCGAGGCGGAGGCCGAGCGGATCAGGGTGCTGGCCGTGGCCGATGCCGAGCGGATGAAGATCCAGGCCGAGGCGGCCGCCTCGTACGACCGGGTCGCGCTCGACCGGATGCTGATCGACCAGCTGCCGCAGATCGTCAAGGAGGCCGCGGGCGGTCTCGCGGGCGCCAACGTCAATGTGCTCAACGGGGCCGACGGCCTCGGCGAGATCGCGGCGGGCCTGGTCGGCCAGGGCCTGACGATCCTCGACTCCGTACGGCAGAACCTGAGCGGATCCAGCCAGGGGCAGGACCGCCGCGACGGCTCCGCGAAGGGGAGTGGTCTGCTGGAGCTGCAGAGCTACCTCGGCGCGTCCGGGAAGCCGGCGCGGCCTGAGCAGGACACCTCGGCCGACCAGGGCACCTCGCAGGCCAGGACCGGCGAGGGCCCCGTCACCCTGGACTGATCCCGCCCCACGCGTCCTTCGGGCACGGATTGGTCAAGCGGCCGGGAGAGAAGCGTGATGGGGGTGTCCTACGGGTGAATCGTGCGCGAGGATGGGGTTATGACCGCGGCCCATCGCGCCATGGCTCAGTTGGAGACATGGCCGAATCTGGTAAGTGGCCCGCCCCGGTGCGCCGTTGGGCAAGCCTTCCGCACGACGGAGTACGAAGTGGTGCACTTCCACTCCGACTACGCCGCTGATCTGCATCTCACCCATATGGCCATCGAGCGGCTGCTGCCGGAACTCCGGCGCAGCAGCGCGATCCGGCTGACGCCCGGATCCGCCTGGCTCACCGTGCTCCTGGACTGCGACGCCGATGTCGAGCTGCTGCTCAGCCTGATCAGCGTCGCCCTGAAGGCGCACGGCGACGACCGTCAACTCCATCCGGGCGCGCCCTGCGAGTGGTTCGGCTCTGCCGCGCCTTCTCCGCGCGCCGCGGTGGGGGCCGGGGTCGGGGTGACGGTGGGGGTGGCGCCCGCCGACACCCCCCACGGCCTGGTCCCCGCCGCCCGACGGGCGATGGGCCGCTTCATCCCGCACGGTCACCGGCCGGGCTGACACGCCCGGCTCCGCCCCAGTAGTCGGCGCGAACGAGCGTCGGGTTCCGGCGAGTTGGTGTGGCCTGGATCACGTGCGTTTTCCGGGCGGAACCGGCGGATCAATGTGCGAACCCGCCGGTGAAACGCCTGGGGCGGATGCGAGGATGGGCGCGCCATGACTGCCGGAGACTCTTGCCGCACGCTGCGGGCCGCGATGTTCGCGGCCCTCTGTGTGCTGCTCACCGCGCTCGGGCACGCCCTCATGTCGGATGCCCCGGTGCCCTGGTGGGCCCTGGGGTGCGGCTTCACCGCCACCGGCGCCACGGCGTGGGCCCTGGCGGGGCGCGAGCGCCGGTTCGGACCGGTCGTGGCCGTCGCCGTGGGCGCGCAGGCGGTGCTGCACGAGCTGTTCTCGTGGGCCCAGTCCACCGCGCGCCCCGCCGGGCCGCCCATGGACATGCCGATGAGCGAGATGGCCATGGGGAAAATGGACTCAATGGGGCATATGAGCCACATGGGTTCCCTGGATCACATGGGTTCCCTGAGCCACATGGGTTCCCTGGGCCACATGGGTTCCCTGAGCTACATGGGTTCTCTGGGCCACGACATGGCCGGTATGCCCCAGGGGATGTCCTCCACCGGCATGCTCGCCGCCCACCTCCTGGCCGCGCTGCTGTGCGGCCTGTGGCTCGCGCACGGTGAGCGCGCGGCCTTCCGGATCCTGCGGGCCTTCGCCGGCTGGCTCTTCGCACCGCTGCGGCTGACCCGGCTCACCGCCGCGCCGCCTCGGCCCGCGCGCCCGCGCGCACGCCGGGACCGTACGGTCCGCTCGCCCCGGCAGCTCTTCCTCGTCCACGCGATCACCTCACGGGGCCCGCCCGCGGGGACCGCTGTCGTCTGACGACAGCCGGTTTCCCGCGGCGCCCCCGGAGTACCTCTCCGGCGCCCGGGCATCGGCCGCACGCCTTTGTGCCGCCGTACCCCTTCACCGGACCCCGCCGCCTGGCCGGCCGGTCCGGATCCCGGATTCCCGAGAAGGACATCAGGTGATCACTCCTGCCCTGCCCCGCTCGCGCGACGAGTCGACGGACCAGGCGATAACGGCCTGGGCGCTCGCCGCCCGCGCCGGAGACCCCGAAGCCGTCGAGCACTTCGTCCGCGCGCTCCACCGCGACGTACGTCGTTACGTCACCTACCTCGGCGCCGATCCACAGGCCGCCGACGACCTGACCCAGGACACCTTCCTGCGGGCCCTCGGCAGCCTGCACCGCTTCGAGGGCCGCTCCTCCGCCCGCACCTGGCTGCTGTCGATCGCCCGCCGCGCGGTGATCGACAACCTGCGGTACGCCGCCGCCCGGCCGAGGGTGTGCGACACCGACGACTGGCAGTCGGCCGCCGAGCGGGCCCAGCCCCGGGGCCTGCCCGGCTTCGACGACGGGGTCGCCCTCGCCGATCTGCTGGCGGCGCTCCCGGACGAGCGCCGGGAGGCCTTCGTCCTCACCCAGCTCCTCGGGCTGCCCTACGCGGACGCGGCCCAGGTGAGCAACTGTCCGATCGGCACGGTCCGCTCCCGGGTGGCACGGGCCCGCGCGGTGCTGATCGAGCGGCTGGAGTCCGCCGAGCGCGCCGAACTCGTGGGTGCGCCCGCCTGAGCAGCGCGGAAGGCCCGGACCACGATCGGTCCGGGCCTTTCACGGCGCTCGCGCAGGGCGAGCCCTATTCGGCGGCGCCCTCTCCCTGGAACGCTCCCAGGATGCGCTCCGCCGCCAGGGTCGGCGTCAGTTCGCCGTCGCGGACGCGCCGCTCAAGGGCGGGGGCGAGGTCGCGTACCGCGGGGTGGGCGCGCAGCCGGTCCAGGAGCTCGTCCTGAACCATCGTCCAGGTCCAGTCGACCTGCTGGTCACGGCGTTTGGCGGCGAGGCGCCCGGTGGAGTCGAGGAGCGTGCGGTGCTGGTCGATCCGCTCCCAGACGGTGTCCAGGCCGCTTGACTCGCGGGCGCTGCAGCACAGCACCGGCGGAGTCCAGGCCGCGTCCGCGGGGTGCATCAGGCGCAGGGCGCCCGCCAGTTCGCGCGCCGCCGACTTGGCGTCGCGCTCGTGCGGCCCGTCCGCCTTGTTCACCGCGATCACGTCCGCCAGCTCCAGGACACCCTTCTTGATGCCCTGGAGCTGGTCGCCCGTGCGCGCCAGGGTGAGCAGCAGGAACGAGTCGACCATGTCGGCGACCGTCGTCTCGGACTGGCCGACGCCGACGGTCTCCACCAGGACGACGTCGTAACCCGCCGCCTCCATCACCACCATGGACTCGCGCGTCGCCTTGGCGACACCGCCCAGGGTGCCGGCGCTCGGCGAGGGCCGTACGAACGCCGCCGGGTCCACCGCGAGACGCTCCATCCGCGTCTTGTCGCCGAGGATGGAGCCGCCGGTACGGGTGGAGGACGGGTCGACGGCGAGCACCGCCACCCGGTGGCCGAGCCCCGTCAGCATCGTGCCGAACGCGTCGATGAAGGTGGACTTGCCCACCCCGGGCACCCCGCTGATGCCGATCCGCCGGGCGTTCCCGGCGTGCGGCAGCAGCTCGGTGAGGAGCTGCTGCGCCAGCGCGCGGTGGTCGGGCCGGGTGGACTCGACGAGGGTGATCGCCCGGGCGACGAACGACCGCTTCCCGTCGAGCACACCCTTGACATAGCTGTCGAGATCGATGCGCACGGGCGGCTACAGCTCGTCGTGGCCCAGCGCCGCGCCGAGCCGCGTCACCAGGTCGTACGCCGCGTCGGGGATGACCGTCCCCGGCGGGAAGACCGCCGTGGCGCCCATCTCCAGCAGGGTCGGGACGTCCTGCGGCGGGATGACACCGCCGACGACGACCATGATGTCCTCCCGGCCCTCGGCCGCCAGCTCCTCGCGGAGCGCCGGTACGAGGGTGAGGTGACCGGCGGCGAGCGACGACACACCGACGATGTGCACGTCCGCCTCGACCGCCTGCCGGGCCACCTCGCCCGGCGTCTGGAAGAGCGGGCCGACATCGACGTCGAAGCCGAGGTCGGCGAAGGCGGTGGCGATCACCTTCTGGCCGCGGTCGTGGCCGTCCTGGCCCATCTTGGCGACGAGGATGCGCGGACGGCGGCCCTCCGCCTCGTCGAAGCGGTCCACCAGCGCGCGCGTGCGCTCCACGGAAGGCGACTCTCCTGCCTCGTTGCGGTACACGCCGGAGATCGTACGGGTCTGGGCGGCGTGCCGTCCGTACACCTTCTCCAGGGCGTCCGAGATCTCACCGACCGTCGACTTGGCGCGGGCCGCGTTCACGGCCAGTTCGAGGAGGTTGCCGGTGCCGGTGGCCGCCGCGTTGGTCAGGGCGCGCAGCGCGTCCTGGCAGACCGCCTCGTCGCGCTCCTCGCGCAGCCGCCGCAGCTTGGCGATCTGCTGGGCGCGCACCGAGGAGTTGTCGACCTTGAGGACATCGATCTGCTCGTCGGTCTCGACGCGGTACTTGTTGACGCCGATCACCGGCTGGCGCCCGGAGTCGATGCGCGCCTGGGTACGGGCGGCCGCCTCCTCGACGCGCAGCTTCGGGATGCCCGCGTCGATGGCCTGCGCCATTCCGCCGGCCGCCTCGACCTCCTGGATGTGCTGCCAGGCGCGGCGGGCCAGGTCGTACGTGAGCTTCTCGACGTACGCGCTGCCGCCCCACGGGTCGATGACCCGGCAGGTGCCGGACTCCTGCTGGAGCAGCAGCTGTGTGTTGCGGGCGATGCGGGCGGAGAAGTCGGTGGGCAGCGCCAGCGCCTCATCGAGGGCGTTGGTGTGCAGCGACTGGGTGTGGCCCTGGGTCGCGGCCATGGCCTCGACCATGGTGCGCGTGACATTGTTGAACACGTCCTGCGCGGTCAGCGACCAGCCCGAGGTCTGCGAATGGGTGCGCAGCGAGAGGGACTTGGCGTTCTTCGGGTCGAACTGCTTGACCAGGCGCGCCCACAGCAGCCGCGCCGCCCGCAACTTCGCGATCTCCATGAAGAAGTTCATGCCGATCGCCCAGAAGAAGGACAACCTGGGCGCGAACGCGTCGACGTCCAGGCCCACGTCGATCCCGGCCCGCAGGTACTCCACACCGTCCGCGAGCGTGTACGCCAGCTCCAGGTCAGCCGTCGCACCCGCTTCCTGGATGTGGTAGCCGGAGATGGAGATCGAGTTGTAGCGCGGCATCTTCTGCGAGGTGTACGCGAAGATGTCGGAGATGATCCGCATCGAGGGCTTGGGCGGGTAGATGTAGGTGTTGCGGACCATGAACTCCTTGAGGATGTCGTTCTGGATGGTCCCGGCCAGCTTCTCGGGCGGTACGCCCTGCTCCTCGGCCGCCACGATGTAGAGCGCGAGGACCGGCAGCACCGCGCCGTTCATCGTCATCGACACCGACATCCTGTCCAGCGGGATGCCGTCGAAGAGCTGGCGCATGTCGTAGATCGAGTCGATGGCCACACCCGCCATGCCGACGTCGCCCGTCACCCGGGGGTGGTCGCTGTCGTAGCCGCGGTGGGTCGGCAGGTCGAAGGCGACCGACAGACCCTTCTGTCCGGCCGCGAGGTTGCGCCGGTAGAAGGCGTTGGACTCCTCGGCCGTGGAGAACCCGGCGTACTGCCGGATCGTCCAGGGCTGGTTGACGTACATCGTCGGGTAGGGGCCGCGCAGATAGGGCGCCGCGCCCGGGTACGTACCGAGGAAGTCCAGGCCCTCCAGGTCGCGCGCGGTGTAGAGCGGCTTGACCGCGATGCCCTCCGGGGTCTCCCACAGCAGATCGCCGTCGGCCTTCCCGGTGGACTCCTTCACGGCCGTGCGCCACTGGTCTACGGAGCCGTCGGCGCCGGCGCCCTCAGCCAGCGGCAGCTCCGAGAAGTCGGGGATCGTCATGACGCCACTCCCATGCGGTCGAGGGCGGAGGAGAGCACGGCCACCGCGTCGCAGCCGGCGAAGACGTACTCGTCCACACCGGCGAACTCGCCGCGGCCGGCGAGGTAGACATGCGTCGCGCCGGCCGACCTGAGGGCGGCGGCGACCGCCTCGGCCTGCTCGGCGTAGAGCGCGTCGCTGGAGCACAGGCACGCGACGGTGGCGCCGCTGGCGGCGAACGCCTCGGCCGCCGTGGCCGCGTCCACCGACACCGGGTCGTGCACGGGCTCGATGCCGCCCGCCTGGAACAGGTTGGAGGCGAAGGTCGCCCGGCCGGTGTGCGCGGCGGCCGGGCCGAGCGCGGCGAGGAAGACCCGCGGGCGGGATCCGGTCGCGGCCAGCTCGGCGTCCGAGCGGGCGCGCAGCTCCTCGAACGCCTCGTCGCGGCGCACCTTGGGCAGCCCGCCGGTGGGCTCGGCGGGGGCCGCCTCGCGCTCGACGGGGCGTTCGGCGAGATACGGGAACTCGCTGACGCCGGTGACCGGTTCGCGCCGCTTGGCCAGCTTGCGGCTGCGCTCGGCCCAGGTCGCGGCGAGCCGCTCGCGGATCAGCCCGGAGCGCAGCGCGGCGGCCTGGCCGCCCGCGCGCTCGATCGTCTGGAAGAACTCCCAGGCGGCCTCGGCGAGTTCGGTGGTGAGCCGCTCCACGTACCAGGAGCCGCCCGCCGGGTCGATCACCCGGGCCAGGTGCGACTCCTCCAGGAGGATGGAGGAGGTGTTGCGCGCGATGCGGCGCGCGAAGCCGTCCGGCAGACCGAGCGAGTGGTCGAAGGGCAGGACGGTGACGGAGTCCGCGCCGCCGACGCCCGCGCCCAGACACGCCACCGTGGTGCGCAGCATGTTCACCCACGGGTCGCGGCGCGTCATCATCACCGGAGACGTCACCGCGTGCTGGCGCTGCGCTCCGGCGGCGGGGGCCCCGCTCGCCTCGGCGACCCGCGCCCACAGCCGCCGCGCGGCGCGCAGCTTGGCGATGGTCAGGAACTGGTCGGCGCTCGCCGCGTAACGGAACTCCAGCTGGCCGCAGGCCGCCTCGACGGAGAGGCCCGCCTCGGTGAGGGCGCGCAGATACGCGACACCGGTGGCCAGCGACGCCCCGAGCTCTTCGGCGGCCGAGCCACCGGCCTCGTGGTACGGCAGCGCGTCCACGGTGAGCGCGCGCAGCCGCGGGAACCGCTCGTCGCAGAGCCGGGCGAGCCCGGCAGCGGGAGCCACGTCCAGCGCCTCGCCGGTACGGGCCTCGTGGCCGAGCGGGTCGGCGCCCAGGTTGCCGCGCGCGGAGTCGGCGGGGACGCCGCGCTCGTCGTAGAGGCGGAGCAACTCCCGTGCGGCGGGCTCGAAGTCGGCGCCCGCGTCCAGGACGACGGGTGCGAGGTCGAGGTAGACGCCGTCGAGGGCGCGGCCCAGTCCGGAGACCGGGACGCCGCCGCGGCCCACCGCCAGCCAGAGCGAGGTGACCCCGTTCTCCAAGTCGGCCAGTACGGCCTCGTTGACCCGGGCGGGGTCGGTTCCGGCGTGGCGCTGTCGTACGCCCCAGCCGTCCGAGGCGTTGCCCTCGGCCCGACTTCCTCGGACAAAGGGGGAAAAGCCCGGATAACCGGCATCGGGCGCGGAGTCTCGCGCGGTGTACAGGGGCCGGGTGGTGAGCCCGGCCTCGACCGGGGTGGACAGTGCCTCCTCGGCAGCCGTGCCCGAGACATCTTTACCCGATTTGCGCAGCACGCCTTCCACGAGGCGCTGCCACTGCTCATGGGTTGCATCAGGGAACTCGGCGGCCAGCGAAAGCCCGTCGTCAGGCAGGACCGTCATGCTCAGGATGCTAGGGCAGCGCTCAAAGGTGCAGCAGGGGGAAGGGCTGTGACCTTGCCCTCTCCGGAACGCTCTTGATCCTTTACGGACTGTGCCGTATCCGGCGCGGGGGCTGCGCGTCAGCGCTGTGTTTGCCTGAGGGTTGGTGGGCCGCGAGGGGGTGCCGGGGTGGGCCCCCGCGAACCCACCCGCCCCCGTGCCCGGGTTGGGGTGCGGGGCGGCGTGCCCGGCGAGGGAGGCGGGGCGGCGCCCCACGGGGGTGCAGGGGGCGAAGCCCCCGCCGGGGTCCGGGGCGGACCCCCGTAGCGGGGTGCAGGGGCCGCAGGCCCCGCAAACGGGGTCCGGGGGCGTAGCCCCCGGGAGAACCACCTCCACCCTCCTCCCACCCCCGGAGGCCACGCGGCGGAGCCGCACATGTCACAGCGGGAGGGGCCGGGTGGGGCCACCTCGCAGCAGGGACCGCAGCGTCGCCCTCCCCACCAACCCCACCCCGTGCCCATCCCGCACCACCACCGCCAGCTCCTCCCCGCGCTCCTCCAGCTCCGCGAGCACCGCGTCGGCCCGCTCGCCCACCCCGAAGTGGGGGAGCGGCGCGCCGAGGTGGTCACGTACCGGTGTGTCCGGCTTCAACGTGCCGTCCTCCACCGCGGCGGACAGTGCGTCGAGCGAGAGGGAGCCCGCCAGCTCCGGGACGGTCGGCGCGCGGTCCGGGCCCACCGGGCACGGACCGGCCGGGACGACCGACGGACGGCCGAGGTCGCGCAGGGACCGAAGGACGCCCAGCGCCTCGGCGGCCGTACTGAGCCGGTTCACATACGGCAGCGGCTCACCCCATACCGCCGCCGGCACCGCGTCTCCGACCCGCACCGCGCCCTCCTCCCCGTCCAGGAACCCCAGCCGCAGCAGCCACGCGTCGTTGAAGTACTTCGAGAGGTACTGGCGCCCCGAGTCCGGCAGGATCACCACGACCAGCGACTCGGGGTCCAGCCCCGCGGCCACCCGCTGGGCCGCCGCCACCGCGAGACCCGCCGAAGCGCCGACCATCAGGCCCTGTTCATGGGCGAGTTGACGAACCGTCAACAGTGCGTCGCGGTCGCTCACCGGGAGGAGCTCGTCGACCACGTCCTGGTGGTACGAGGTGGGCCAGACGTCCTCGACCGTCTCGGGGTGGCGGACGTGCCCGGTCGCCTCGACGAAGTACGGGCGACCGTCACCGCCCGAGTACACCGACGCCGCCGGATCGGCCCCGGTCACCCGCACGGCGCCCCCGCTGACCTCCTTGAGGTAGCGGCCCGTACCGCTGATCGTCCCGCCGGTGCCGACGCACGCCACCAGATGCGTGACCCGCCCCTCCGTCTGGCGCCAGATCTCGGGGCCGGTCGTGGCGTAGTGCGCACCGGGGTTGGCCGGATTGTCGTACTGGCCGGCGAGCCAGCTGTCCGGCCTCTCCGCGGCGATCCGCGCCGCCGTGTTGAAGACGTTCTCCGGGTCCTCGGCGGGCAGTCCGCTGCGGCGGACGACCACCTCCGCGCCGAACGCCCGCAGCGTGGCGATCTTCTCGGTGCTCGTCTTGTCGGGGACGACGAGGACGGCCCGGTACCCCTTGGCCGCCGCCACCATCGCGAGCCCGGCCCCGGTGTTGCCGGAGGTCGCCTCGACGACGGTGCCGCCGGGGCGCAGCAGCCCGTCCCGCTCCGCCTGCTCGATCATGTGCAGACCGATGCGGTCCTTCACGCTGCCGCCCGCGCTGAGGTATTCGAGCTTCGCGTAGAGCGCGGCCGACTTCTCGCCCCCCGGCGTCCGCAGCCGTACCAGCGGGGTGCCACCGACGAGTTCGAGCACTGATTCGTGAACGTCCATGGAGCCGAGCTTACGAGGCACGCGCACCCGCCAACGCCGGTGCGGCCCCGACGGTGCGGCCCCGGCGGGCACACGCCCGCCGGGGCCGCACCAGCGCGCACTACGCGGCGTCGAACGTATAGAACTTCTTGTGGTCCAGCATGTCCGCCGGCGTCACGTTGTTCCACGGGCGCATGGTGTCGCGCAGGTCCACCACGTTCGCCGTCCCGGCGGCCGGGAGGTACGGCGAGGCGGGGTGGCGCTCCTGCCACTGCGCCCAGAGCTTGTCTATGAACGCGTGGTGCAGCCAGAACACCGGGTCATTGGGGGAGACGCCGGTGGCCATCTGGCCGCCGACCCACACGTGCACCCGGTTGTGCAGGTTGACCCCGCGCCACCCCTCCAGGTGGTTGCGGAAGCCGTCCGAGGCGCTGTTCCAGGGGGCCATGTCGTACGTGGACATGGCGAGGACGCTGTCGACCTCGGCCTTGGTGGGCAGCTGCGGCACGCTCGCGCCGAGCGCGCGGCGCAGGTAATTGCGGCCGTCCACCCGGACGTTGATGGCCCACTTGCCGCCGCTGGAGGCGAACGGGCCGTCCATCACCTGGCCGTCACGGCTGCGGCCGGTGCCGCCCAGGAAGTCCGAGGCCCAGAGGGAGGAGGCCGTGGTGCGGTCGGCCGTCCAGTCCCAGTAGGGCAGCGCGACGGTGGAGTCCACCGACTGCAGGGCCTGCTCGAACTCCAAGAGGAATCTGCGGTGCCACGGCAGGAACGACGGCGAACGGTGGCCGACGCGGTCGCTGTCGTCGGTGTCGCTCATGATGAACTCGTTGTGCGTGGTGACGAACGCGTCGTACTTTCCATTGCGCTTCAGCGTCAGGATCGCGTTGACGAAGCGCCGCTTCTCGTCCGCGGTGAGCGTCGCCTGGTTCTTGCGTACGGTCATGGAAATGCTCCAGATTGTGGTGCTGTGCGGGTGCGGGTGATGTGCCGGAAGCGGGTCAGGCGAGCGGGACGAGCGTGGCGCCCTGCAGCTCCACCACGGCCGCGCGGGCCACGGCGCGCGGCGTCGCGAACGTCTCGTAGTGGTTGACCACGCTGATCCAGGTGCCGTCGGCGTTCCGCATCACGTGCAGCTCTTTGCCGTCTATCTGCACCGCGTATCCCCCGTGGTGGCCGCCGTGGGCGCCGCCCTGCGCGGGCGCTCCCTGTATGCGGCGGCCCTGGTAGACCTCGTCGAACGGGGCGGGCGCGTCATGCCCCGTGTGGTCCATGCCGTCCATGCCGCCCATGTGACCGGTGTGGCCGTCGCCCGAGGCGGGGACGACACCGTTCGCGGCTCCGCTCGCGGTCGCCGCGTACGCGGTACCGGCCAGGCCGAGGCCGGCCACCGCGCTCGCGGTGAGGCCCAGCGCGCTGCGGCGGGTGAGTCGGGACATGGGTAACCCCCTGTGGTTCGGTATTGCTCCGTAGTGGTCCAGCGGCGTCGAGGGCGCGAACGTGTGAAGTCGCCGTCCTCGCAATGCGCTTGACGGGTCGTCGACGGATCTGTGTCCGGCGTGGTCACGGCCGGGACGTGTCCGTCGGAACCGTCTTGACCAATGCCTACAGCCCGGCAACGGAACGGCAAAGCGTCACCCAAGTGGTTGGGCTCAATGCGGACATGTCCAGATTCGAAGTGCAATGTTGAACAAAGATGATCTTGCTGTCCGCGCCCGCCCGGCTTGCTGAAAGTGCAGATCCTTCATCGAATTTGACGATCTCGTGAAGATTTTGTTGCTGGGGTGGTGAGGGTGTGGCGGCCCTCACGCGGGAAACCTGGCTGGTTTCGCGCCTCGTGTTCGACATGTGACGGGGTGTTCGAGACGGGCGGGGGAGGGGCGTGCGAAGCGCGTGTGTGGAACGCGCGCCCGGGGGCGTGGGGGAATGTGCGAAGCCGTCCGCGCCTGCGTCATGGGCGAGACCCGTGACGCGGTGGCTCGCCACGGGCCGCTGGGCCGAACCACGCGCTCGCGCTGCCGGGCGCGCCGAGCAGGAACCTGGCGCCGCCGTCGGCCGGACACGGTAGCGGGCACGGCAGGACCTCCTGCCCGCCTGTCAGCCGGGCAGGAACCCGGCGCCGCCGTACGCCGGACACGGCCCGGCCCGCCTCGGCGCGCCCGTCACGCGAGGCCGAACAGTTGCGTCCAGTACGTGCCCGCGCGGCCGCCGCCCGCGAAGCCGACGCCTATGTGGGTGAAGTCGGGCTTGAGGATGTTGGCGCGGTGGCCCGGGCTGTTCATCCAGCCCTCCACCACCTCGGCCGCCGTGCGCTGCCCGCACGCGATGTTCTCGCCGATGCCCCGGTGCGCGGCCCCGGCCGCCCGGGCCCGGTCCCACGGCTCCAGGCCCTCCGGCGAGGTGTGGGAGTAGAAGCCGCGGGCGGCCATGTCCGCGCTGTACGCCTGGGCCGCCGTGGCCAGACGGGTGTCGTCCGCCAGCGGGCGCAGCCCGGCCCTTGCGCGGCGGCCGTTGGTGAGCGCGACCACCTCGGACACCGTCCGGTGCAGCCCGTCCCCGCTGAACGGTCTGGCCCACAGCGCCGTCCAGTACACCTCGCCCGTACGGTCGTCGCTGGCGCGGCCGACGCCCGCCTCGGTGAACGCGGCGTCCCGCAGCGGACGCCGGGTGTGGGCGTCCTCCAGGCAGTACGCCAGGAACTCGGCCGGTGTGCGCGGCCCCGACACCAGGTGCTCGGCGATGCCCAGATACGCGTACCCCCGCGTGGTCACCCGCTGGAAGACCGAGACGCCGTCCGGGCTCTCCACGCTGAGGCGGCCCTGCGCGGCCATGGTCGCGGCGTGCGACTCGGCGGCCGAGGTCAGCCGTCCGTCGATCGTCACCGGCGGGGCCCCGGCCCGGGCCCGCTCGGCGTTGACCAGTCCGCCGAAGCCGTCGCCCTGTCCCGCTTCCGGCCGCCGGGCGGCGGGGACCGGTATCGCCGCAGTGGGCAGCTGGACGGTGGGCGCGTGCGGCGGCGGGTCCTCGTCGGCCACGTCCACCCCGAAGTCACGGGCCACTCCCGCGAGGCCGTCCGCGTACCCCTGCCCCAGCGCGCGGACCTTCCAGCCGGTGCCCCGGCGGTAGATCTCGGCCAGCAGCAGCACCGTCTCCCGTTCCGGCTTCGGCGGCGTGAACCGGGCCAGGACCTCGCCGCCGGGACCGCTCAGGCGCAGGCTCGGCACCGGAAGCCGGCCGAGCGGAACGCCCGGATCCGCGGGACTGACGACCACCGTGAGCCGGCTCGCCCCGGCCCGCAGCCGGCTCGGGTCGACCGTGATGACGTCGTCGTCGAGTCGGGTGCCGGGCGCGGACGGCTGGTTGTAGAAGACGAAGTCGGCGTCGCCGTCGACCTTGCCGGTGTCGTCGGTGATCAGCACCGACAGGTCGAAGGGCCCCGGGACGCCGATCGTCAGAACGCCGTCCGGGAGGGGCCGGTTACCCCCGGGAACCAGCTCGCTCATCGACCCCCCTGTCCACTGCCCACCACGGCCCACCGCAGCCCGCCACCGCGCCACGCCGTGCCGTCCTGCACCGGGCCGTCCTGCACCGTCCTGCGCTGCTCTGTGGTGGGCTGCCCTGCGCTGCTCTGCGGAGCGTTGCTGTGGTGAGAACGCGGCGAGCGCGGCGACTGGTTCCCGGCTCCGGCGTCTCGTACGGGTGACTTTCGCGGAGGCGACCACGCGGGCCGCCGCAGGGCCCACCGCAGGCCCCGCTGCCGGGCCGGGGCCGGACAGGGACCAGGCTGGGATCGGGCCGGGGCCAGGCCGGGACCCGGCCGCGACCGGGCCGTACGGGCGAGATTTCTGGGGCGGATGCGTACTGCGGGACCGGGTACCAGAATGGAGCCACGCCGGACTAATGAGGAGGCGGCATGAACGCTCAGTCCGAGCCCGCGCCGAAGCGGGAGGGGATCACCCCGGACGCACTGCTGCACACCGGTTCAAGCGGTGACGTCACCGCCGAGGACCTGGTACTGGCGTCGGGGCGCGACATCACGCCCAAGACCCTGGAGTGGGCGGAGCGCCGTCTGGCGCAGGACGGCCCCGCGGCGATCGACAAGCTGCTGCCCTGACCCCCTCGCGGAGGCTCGGCCCTTCCGGGCTCAGCCCCTCGCGTACACGCTGCTCGCGAACGAGGCGAACTGGTCCGCAGGGAGGTGCCGGGCCAGATCCGCCTCGGTGATCACACCGACCGGCTCGCCGTCGTCCACGACGACGAGTCGGCGGACGCGCGCGTCGCTCATCACCCGTACCGCCTCGGCCGCGTCCGCGTCGGCGGAGACGGTACGCGGCATGCCCTCGGCGAGGTCGCCCGCGCTCACCTCGGCCGCCTCCTTTCCGGCGGCGAGGACCTTGACCACGATGTCACGGTCGGTGACGATGCCGGTCAGCGTGCCGTCGCTGTCCTTCACCGGCAGCGCGCCGATGTTGTGGTCCCGCATCAACTGCGCGGCCCGGTCGAGGGTTTCGCTCGCCGGGATGCAGCGGACGTCGACGGTCATCAGATCGCGGGCGGTGGTCATGGGGGGCCTCCGGAAGGGGCGGTCGGTACGCCTTCGTCATGCTGGCCGCGCCCCGGGCGCGCGGCGACCGTATGGAGACGAACGGGTGACCCGCCGAGGGGGACGGGTCCCGCTCCCGCAAGGCATGTGAGACCGCGCCCGCCACGGCGTCGCCCTTCCAGATTCCTGGAACACGTTCTACTGTGTGCCCGCTCGCACGACGCGGAGCGACGCTCAGCGACGGACCGTGACCCGCCTGGAGGGCCCCGTGCACCTCGAATACACGCCCGAGCAGCAGCGGCTCCGCGCCGAGCTGCGCGCCTATTTCGCCGAACTGGTGCCCGACAACGCATACGCCCGCGCCCAGAGCCCTGAGAGCCCGGGAGGTGGCCCCAGCACCGACCCCGCCGCCCAGAAGCGCTTCTACCGCGACACCGTGCGCCGCCTCGGGGCGGACGGCTGGCTGGGGGTGGGCTGGCCCGAGGAGTACGGCGGGCGCGGGCTGAGCCCGACGGAGCAGTTCATCTTCTTCGACGAGGCCGCCCAGGCCGGGGTGCCGCTGCCCCTGATGGCGCTGAACACGGTCGGCCCGACCCTGATGCGGTTCGGCACGGACGAGCAGAAGGCGTACTTCCTGCCGAGGATCCTCTCCGGCGAGATCGACTTCGCGATCGGCTACAGCGAGCCCGACGCGGGCACGGACCTGGCCGCGCTCAAGACGAGGGCGGTGCGCGACGGCGACGAGGCCACCGGCCACTACACGGTCAACGGCCAGAAGATCTGGACCACGAACGGCGACACGGCCGACTGGGTCTGGCTGGCCGTGCGCACCGACCCCGACGCGCCCCCGCACAAGGGCATCTCCATGCTCCTCGTGCCGACCTCCGACCCCGGCTACTCCTGCACGGTCATCAACACGCTCGCCTCGCACGACACGACCGCCAGCTACTACGAGAACGTCCGCGTCCCGGTCTCCCGACGGGTGGGCGAGGAGAACAACGGCTGGCGGCTGATCACCAACCAGCTCAACCACGAACGCGTCACGCTCGCCGCGCACGGCACCATGGCGATCCGCGCCCTGCACGACGTCCAGCGCTGGGCTGCCGGCACCAAGCTCGCCGACGGCCGCCGCGTCATCGACCTCGGCTGGGTACGCGGCCGCCTGGCCCGCACCCACACCCGCCTCGACGCGATGAAGCTCCTCAACTGGCAGATGGTGAACGCCGTCCAGGAGGGCACCCTCACCCCCCAGGACGCCTCCGCCGTCAAGGTGTACGGCTCGGAGGCTCGCCGCGACGCGTACGCCTGGCTCATGGAGGTCGTCGGCGCCGCGGGCCCCATGAAGGAGGGCTCGGCGGGCGCGGTCCTCCACGGCGAACTGGAACGCGGCTACCGCTCGGCCGTGATCTTCACCTTCGGCGGCGGCAACAACGAGATCCAGCGCGAAATCATCTCCTGGATCGGTCTGGGGATGCCGAGGGTGCGCCGTTAGCCTGGCCCTACAGGAGGTGGCGTCGCATGCCCGAAAGCAGTCCCGGACCCGGCACGCCCGATCCCGGCACGCCCGATCCCGGCACGCCCGGCCCCGCCACACCCGACCCCGGGTACTTCGGGCCCGGCTCCGTGACCTGGCAGATGCACGGTGACCCGGTCATGTGGATCGCCGGGGTGCGGGCGCTCTACCTTCAGGCGCTGCACCCGCGTGCCGTGCGCGGGGTCATGCAGAACAGCGACTTCCGCAAGGACACCTGGGGGCGGCTGCTGCGCACCGCCCGTTTCGTCGCGACCATCTCGTACGGCACGAAGGTCGAGGCCGAGCGCGCCGGTGCGCGGGTTCGGCGCATTCACGGGTTTCTGAAGGCCGACGATCCGGTGACCGGGGAGCGGTTCCGGATAGACGAGCCGGCGCTGCTGCTGTGGGTGCACTGCGCGGAAGTCGACAGTTATCTGCACGTCGCGCGCCGGTCCGGGTTCCCCCTCAGCGACGCGCAGGCCGACCGGTACGTCGACGAGCAGCGCGAGGCCGCGCGGCTCATCGGGCTCGACCCCGAGCGCGTCCCGGCGTCCACCGGCCGGCTCGCCGCGTACTTCGAGGCCGTACGGCCAGAGCTCGCCGCCGGTGCCGACGCGCGCGAGGTCGACGCCTTTCTGCGGCGGCCGCCCGTGCACCCGCTGCTGGCACCGGCGCGCGCGGTGCTCTGGCGGCGCGTGGCCCGGCTCGCCTACGACGCGCTGCCCCCGTACGCCCACGAGTTGTACGGGCGGCCCGCGCCCGCGCCGTACCAGGTCACCCGGCGGCTCGTCGCCGCCGGGCGGCTGCTGCGGTGCATTCCGCCGACCGTGCGCTGGCAGCTGCCGCCCAAGCACATCCTGCGCGCGGTCGCCCGGATGGGGCCCGGAACGCGCCCGTCGCCGTACACACTCCGCAGACAGGCGGCCATACTGGAGGGAGCCGGGGAGGGCGCAGCGGAGTGACGTGACGGGGGCGACATCGCGCGATGGCGGACACCACGCTGATCCACGGCCGGTACCGGCTGCTGGAGGTGATCGGGCGCGGCGGCATGGGCGAGGTGTGGGCGGCCCGCGACGAATCGCTGGGGCGGCGGGTCGCCGTGAAGTGCCTCAAGCCGCTCGGGCCGCAGCACGAGCAGTCGTTCGCGCGCGTGCTGCGCGAGCGGTTCCGGCGCGAGGCGCGGGTCGCGGCGGCGCTCCAGCACCGGGGCGTCACGGTCGTCCATGACTTCGGGGAGTTCGAGGGTGGGCTCTATCTCGTCATGGAGCTGCTCGACGGCCGCAATCTGAGCGAGCTCCTCCAGGACCACAAGGGCCACCCGCTGCCGGTGGCGGACGTCGTGGACATCGCCGAGCAGGTGTCCTCGGCTCTCGCCTACACCCATCAACAGGGGATCGTCCACCGGGACTTGAAGCCCGCCAACATCATGTGGCTGCCGGACGGCACGGTGAAGATCCTGGACTTCGGGATCGCCCGCCTCGGCGCCGACATCGGTTTCACCTCCCGGCTCACCGGCACCGGTATCGCCATGGGCACCCCGCACTACATGTCGCCCGAGCAGATCGGCGGCGCCCCCGTCGACCACCGCAGCGATCTGTACTCGCTGGGGTGCGTGCTGTACGAACTGGCCACCGGGGCACCGCCGTTCGACCTCGACGACGCCTGGGCGATCCTCGTCGGCCACCGCGACACCGTGCCCGGCCCTCCGCGCGTCAGGCGCCCCGAACTCCCCGAGTTCTTCGAGGAGATCGTGCTCGACCTGCTCGCCAAGGAGCCCGGGTCGCGGCCCCAGGACGCGCGGGAGCTGGTGCGGCGCCTCGCCGCCGGGCGCGGGCTCGTCCCGGCCCCGGCCACCCCCTCCACGGTGGCGCCGCCGCCCGTGCGGCCGCGCGGACTGCCGTCCTGGGCGCGCGGGATGACCACCGGCCGCAAGGCTACGGGCTCCACTCCGCCCGACCCCGCCCCGCCCGACCCCGACGCCAGCCTGACCGGCGCGTGGACGACCGCCCTTCCGCCTGTCCCGCCCGCCCCCGACCGGCCGCCGCCACCCCGGCCCGAGCTCCTCGCCGCGCTCGACGAGCGCCACCGCGAAGGCCTGGACCTGGGCCGCGCCGGCCGCTGGGCGGAGGCGGGCGAGGTGCACCGCGCGGTCGCCGCCGCGCGCGCCGAGGCGCTGGGACCCGACCACCCCGACACCCTGGTCAGCCAGTACGAGGTGGCCTTCGCGCTGAGCCGGACCGGGCGCGAGGCCGACGCGCTGCGCGAGTTCGACCTGGTCGCCCAGGCCCGGGCCCGCACGCTCGGACCCGACGACCCGGGCGCGCTCGACGCCCGCCAGGAGACGGCGTACGTCCTGGGCCGCCTCGGGCGCCACTCCGAGGCCCATGAGGTGTACGCCTCGGTGCTCGCCGCCCGGAAGCGCGTCATGGGACCCGACGATCCGGCCACCCTGCGCTGCCGCCACAACCTGGCCTTCAACCTGGGCCGCCTCGGCCGTCTGGAGGACGCGTACCGCATGGCGTGCGACGTCGCCGCGGACCGCGCGCGCGTACTCGGCGCGGGGCACCCCGACACCTTGGTCTCCCGCTACGAAGTCGCATACGTACTGGGGCAGTTGGGGCGCTGGGTGGAGGCGTTGCAGGTCTACCGCGAGGTCGCCTCGGCGCGCGCGACCGCGCTCGGGGCCGACCACCCCGACACGCTGGCCGCCCGGTACGAGATCGGCATCGCCCTCGGCCGTCTCGGCCGCAGCGCCGAGGCGCTGGAGCTGTACCGGGTGCTCGTCGACGACCGCACCCGTATCGACGGCGCCGCGAGCCCCGAGACCCTGCGCGCCCGCCACGGCCTCGGCGTCAACCTCGGGCGGCTCGCCCGCTGGGAGGAGGCCCTGACCGAGGCCCGCGACGTGTGCGCGCTGCGGGAGCGCGTGCTCGGCGCCGACCACCCCGACACCCTGGTCAGCCGGCGCGAGATCGCCGTCGGCCTCGGCTGGCTCGGCCGGTGGACGGCGGCCCTGACGGTCTACCGCCAGGTCGCGGACGCCCGCGAGCGGGTGCTCGGCGCCACCCACCCCGACGCCCTGGCCAGCCGGAACGAGGAGGCCCACTGTCTGGAGCAGCTCGGCCGTGACACCGAGGCGGCGGCCCTGCGCCGGAGGGTCGCGACGCTGCGGCAGGAGAGCGGGGTGCCGGGGCGGGGGCGGTAGGGGGTGGTGGACCGTCGGCGTCGTCCTGACAGTCGGTGTTCGGTGCGGGTCGCCCGCGTCGCCCTGACAGCCGGTGTTCGGTCCCGGTCGCCAAGCGCCGCCCTGGCCGCCGGTCTTCAGCGCGGGTGGCGCGTCACCCGCGTCAACCTGGCCGCGAGTGTTCGGTGCGGGCGGCAAGCCCCCGCGCCACCCTGGCCGCCGGTGTTCGGTGCGTGCTAGGAAGGGCCATGCCCGCACACCAGGTGTACGACACCGTGATCGTCGGCGGAGGCCACAACGGTCTGGTGGCCGCCGCCTACCTCGCCCGCGCCGGCCAGTCGGTGCTGGTCCTGGAGCGCCTCGGCCACACCGGCGGCGCGGCCGTCTCGACCCGCCCCTTCGCGGGCGTCGACGCCCGCCTCTCGCGCTACTCCTACCTCGTCTCCCTGCTGCCGCAGAAGATCGTGGACGACCTGGGGCTGCGCTTCGCCGTCCGTAAACGGACCGTCTCCTCCTACACGCCGGCGGTACGCGACGGACGCCCCACCGGGCTGCTGGTGGGCGGCGGCGAGGAGCGCACCCGGGCCTCGTTCCGCCGCCTGACCGGCTCCGACGCCGAGTACGCGGCCTGGGAGGCGTTCTACGGGATGACCCGGCGGGCCGCCGAGCGGATCTTCCCCACCCTCACCGAGCCGCTGCCGACCCGCGCCGCCCTGCGCGAGCGCCTCGGGGACGACACGGCGTGGCGGGTGCTCTTCGAGGAGCCGCTCGGCGTCGCCGTGGAGGAGCGGTTCCGCGACGACCTGGTACGCGGCGTCGTCCTCACCGACGCCCTGATCGGCACCTTCGCCGACGCCCACGACCCCGCCCTCGCCCAGAACCGCTGCTTCCTCTACCACGTGATCGGCGGCGGCACCGGCGACTGGGACGTGCCGGTGGGCGGGATGGGCGCCTTCACCGACGCGCTCGCGGGCGCCGCACGGGCGGCCGGTGCGGAGATCGTCACCGGGCACGAGGCGACCGCGCTGCGCACCGACGGCCGCGAGGCGGAGGTCGACTTCCGCACGGGGGCGGAGGCGGGGCCGGAATCGGCCGAGGGCACGGTCGTGGCCCGGCACGTGCTGGTCAACGCGTCACCCGAGGCCCTGGCCGCGCTCACCGGCGCCCCGGCCCCGGGGCGCGCCGAGGGCGCCCAGCTCAAGGTCAACATGCTGCTCACCCGACTGCCCCAGCTCAAGGACACATCGGTCGACCCGCGCGAGGCGTTCGCCGGGACCTTCCACATCGGTGAGGGATACGGGGAGTTGGCCGCCGCGTACGCCCAGGCGGCGGCGGGCGAGCTGCCCTCGGCGCCGCCCTCCGAGATCTACTGCCACTCGCTCACGGACCCCTCGATCCTCGGCCCGGACCTGGCGCGGCGCGGCTACCAGACGCTGACCCTGTTCGGGCTGCACACCCCGGCCCGGCTGTTCGGCGGCGACCACGACAAGACGCGCGAGGTGCTGCTGGAGGCGACGCTGGCCCAACTGGACGCGCATCTGGCCGAGCCGCTGGGGGACTGCCTGGCCACCGACGCCGACGGGCGGCCCTGCATCGAGGCGAAGACCCCGCTCGACCTGGAGCGCGAACTGCGGCTGCCCGGCGGCAACATCTTCCACCGCCCGCTCGCGTTCCCGTACGCGCAGGAGTCCGCCGGCCGCTGGGGCGTGGAGACCGCGCACCCGAACGTCCTGCTGTGCGGGGCGGGCGCGGTCCGGGGCGGCGGGGTCAGCGGGATCCCGGGCCACAATGCGGCGATGGCGGTTCTGGGGCGGTAAGGCCCGATGGCCTGGCGGCGGCACCCGTGTCGTCGCTCCGGATCACGGCCGCCACCCCAACCGGCCCGGATGCGCCGGCCACCTAAAGAATCTGACGTAGCATCAGAAAATCTCTTCCCTCGTCGGCTGGGCTGCGGCATCCTGCGCCCCATGCAGACGGAGCTGAGCAGAAGACTGGGAGTGGAGCACGCCATCTTCGGCTTCACGCCGTTCCCGGCGGTGGCCGCCGCCATCACCCGGGCCGGCGGGTTCGGCGTGCTCGGTGCGGTCCGCTACACCGCCCCCGACGACCTCGCGCGCGACCTCGACTGGATGCAGGAGCACACCGACGGGCTGCCCTACGGCCTCGACGTCGTCATGCCCGCCCGGAAGGTGGAGGGCGTCACCGAGGCCGACGTCGAGGCGATGATCCCGGAGGGGCACCGGCAGTTCGTGCGCGAGACGCTTGCCAAGCACGGCGTCCCCGAGCTCGCCGAGGGCGAGGCGTCCGGCTGGCGGATCACCGGGTGGATGGAGCAGGTCGCCCGCAACCAGCTCGACGTCGCCTTCACTTACCCGATCAAGCTGCTCGCCAACGCGCTCGGCTCCCCGCCCGCCGACGTCGTCGAACGCGCCCACGCCAACGGCGTCCTGGTCGCAGCCCTCGCCGGCAGCGCCAAGCACGCCCGCCACCACGCCGACGCGGGCATCGACATCGTCGTCGCCCAGGGATACGAAGCCGGCGGCCACACCGGCGAGATCGCCTCCATGGTGCTCGTGCCCGAAGTCGTAGACGCGGTCGCGCCGCTGCCCGTGCTCGCCGCCGGAGGCATCGGCAGCGGCGCCCAGGTGGCCGCCGGGCTTGCCCTCGGCGCCCAGGGCGTCTGGCTCGGCTCCCTCTGGCTCACCACCACCGAGGCCGATCTGCACTCGCGCGCGCTCACCCGCAAACTCCTCGCGGCGGGCTCCGGCGACACCGTCCGCTCGCGCGCCCTCACCGGCAAGCCCGCCCGCCAGCTGCGCACCGAGTGGACCGACGCCTGGGACGACCCGAGCGGACCGGGCACGCTGCCGATGCCGTTGCAGGGGCTGCTGGTCGCCGAGGCGCTGTCGCGGATCCAGAAGTACGAGGTCGCTCCGCTGCTCGGCACGCCGGTCGGCCAGATCGTCGGCCGGATGAACTCCGAGCGCAGCGTCCAGGAGGTCTTCGACGACCTCACCCGGGGCTTCGAGCAGGCCGTCGACCGTATCAGCCGCATCGCCGGAAGGAGCGGGTCATGACCGACTCCCCGCAGCCGCCCAACGGGTTCTGGGCGCAGGCCGCCGCCGACCCCGGCCGCGTGGTGCTCACCGCGCCCGACGGCGAGCGCTGGACGGCGGGGCGGCTGCACGCCGCCGTCAATCAGCTGGTGCACGGGCTGCGCGCGGCCGGACTGGAACAGGGCGACGCGTTCGCCGTCGTCCTGCCCAACGGGGTCGAGTTCTTCACCGCGTATCTGGCCGCCTCCCAGGCCGGGTTCTACCTCGTCCCCGTCAACCACCATCTGGTCGGGGCCGAGATCGCGTGGATCGTCGCGGACTCCGGCGCCAAGGTCCTCATCGCCCACGAGCGGTTCGCGCGGGCGGCGACGGCGGCGGCCGACGAGGCGAAGCTGCCGGGCAGCCACCGGTACGCGGTGGGCGAGGTGGCGGGATTCCGCCCGTACGGCCAACTCCTCGACGGCCGGCCCGAGTCCGTGCCCGAGGGCCGCACCCTCGGCTGGGTCATGAACTACACCTCGGGCACCACCGGCCGCCCGCGCGGCATCCGGCGCCCGCTCTCCGGCAAGCTCCCCGAGGAGTCCTACCTGGGCGGCTTCCTCGGCATCTTCGGCATCAAGCCGTTCGACGACAACGTCCATCTCGTCTGCTCGCCGCTCTACCACACGGCCGTGCTCCAGTTCGCGGGCGCGTCCCTGCATCTCGGGCATCCGCTGGTCCTGATGGACAAGTGGACGCCCGAGGAGATGCTGCGCCTGATCGACGCGTACCGCTGCACCCACACGCACATGGTGCCGACCCAGTTCCACCGGCTGCTTTCGCTTCCCGAGGAGGTCAGGGCGCGGTACGACGTGAGCTCGCTGCGGCACGCCATCCACGGCGCGGCCCCCTGCCCCGACCACGTGAAGCGGGCGATGATCGAGTGGTGGGGGAGCTGCGTGGAGGAGTACTACGCGGCGAGCGAGGGCGGTGGGGCGTTCGCCACGGCCGAGGACTGGCTGAAGAAGCCGGGCACCGTCGGCAAGGCGTGGCCCATCAGCGAACTCGCGGTCTTCGACGACGAGGGCGTCCGGCTGCCCCCGGGCCAGCTGGGCACCGTCTACATGAAGATGTCCACGGGCGGCTTCAGCTACCACAAGGACGAGACCAAGACGCGGAAGAACCGCATCGGCGACTTCTTCACCGTGGGCGACCTCGGCTACCTCGACGAGGACGGCTACCTCTTCCTGCGCGACCGCAAGATCGACATGATCATCTCGGGCGGGGTGAACATCTACCCGGCCGAGATCGAAGCCGCGCTCCTCAGCCACCCGGCCGTCGCCGACGCCGCCGCGTTCGGCATCCCGCACGCGGACTGGGGCGAGGAGGTCAAGGCCGTCGTCGAAGTGGCGCCCGGACACGAGCCGGGGGACACGCTCGCCATCGAGATCCTCGCCCACTGCGAGGAGCGGCTCGCGGGCTACAAGCGCCCCAAGTCCGTCGACTTCATCGCGGTCATGCCGCGCGACCCCAACGGCAAGCTCTACAAGCGACGGCTGCGCGAGCCGTACTGGGCGGGGTGCGAGCGGGCGATGTGACCCCGCGGGGCGAGGTGTGCCCCAGGTCACATCCGGCGACTGTCACGCGCGAGGGGCCTCGCCCGTCCCGATGCCGAACCTCCTCCGGACCGCGCACCAGCGGCCCGGAGGACCGACCTCAGGACCTCAGGAGAAACCCCATGCGTGTACTTGTCGCCGGAGCCACCGGAGTCATCGGGCGGGCCCTGGTTCCGCTGCTGACCTCGGTGGGCCATGACGTGATCGGCCTCTCCCGCTCGACCGGGCGCTCCGCGTTCCTGGAGGGGACGGGCGCGAGGACCGTCGTGGCCGACGCCCTCGACGCGGCGGCCCTGGACCGGGCCGTGGGCGAAGCGGCCCCGGACGCGGTCGTGCATCTGCTCACCGCCATCCCGCCCCGGCTCAACCCCCGCGGCATGTCCAAGCAGTTCGCCCTCACCGACCGGCTGCGCACCGAGGGAACCCGCAATCTGATCGAGGCGGCCCACAGCGCGGGCGCGCGCCGGGTGATAAGCCAGAGCGTCGCCTTCGGCTACGACCCGGACGGCGCCGGGCTCGCCAACGAGGACACCCCGCTGTGGCCCACCCCGCCCAAGCCGTTCCGGCGCTCCCTCGATGCCCTGCGGGAGCTGGAGCGGCGCACCCGCGACGCGGGCGGACTCGTGCTGCGCTTCGGCCATCTGTACGGCCCCGGCACCGCGTTCGACGCCGACGGCCAGTTCGTCCGCCAGATCATGGACGGCAAGCTGCCGCTGGTGGGCGGCGGTTCGGCCACCTTCTCCTTCACCCACGTCCACGACGCCGCCACCGCCGTGGTCGCGGCCCTCGACAAGAACACCACCGGCACCCTGAACATCGTCGACAACGACCCCGCCCGGATGAGCGAGTGGGTACCGGAGGTGGCCCGGATCCTGGGCGCCCCGGCGCCGAAGCGGCTGCCCGTGTTCATTGCCCGCCTCGCCGTCGGCGGCTGGGGAACGGCGTACATGACACGGCTCCGCGGCGCGGACAACGCGCGCGCCCGGCTCAGCCTCGACTGGCGCCCTCGCCACACCTCGTGGCGCACCGGTCTCGCGGTGGAGTTGAATGGCGCGGTGGCCGCGGCGAAGTGACACCGAAGGCTGTGAACAGCGGAAACAGGGGAGAGGAACCGGTATGGCAGCGCCCGACGAGCAGCAGGACTCGGCGGCGGAAGGGGGCGGCGCGGCCGAGTTCGAACGGTACCGGCCGCTGCTGCTCGGGCTCGCCTACCGCTTCCTCGGGTCCATGTGGGACGCCGAGGACGTGGTCCAGGACGCCTGTGTGCGCTGGCTGGGCACCGACCGGGGCGAGATCAGGGTGCCGCGCGCTTTCCTGATCAAGATGGTCTCGCGGCTCGCTCTCGACCAGCTGCGCTCGGCGCGGGTGACCCGCGAGGCCTACACCGGGCCCTGGCTGCCCGAGCCGGTGGCCACCGACGCGCTGGGGCCGATGGACACCGCCGAGCTCCGTGACACGGTGGCCTTCGCCACCGTGCACCTCATGGAGCGGCTGACCCCGCCGGAGCGGGCCGTGTTCGTGCTGCGCGAGGCGTTCGAGCTGCCGTACGACGAGATCGCCGACATCCTCGGAGCGAGCGCCGCCCACTGCCGCCAGCTGTTCCGCCGGGCCGGACAGCATCTCGCGGACGGGCGCGAGCGCTTCACGCCCGTCGCCGAGGACCACGTGAAACTCTTCACACGGTTCCTGGAAGCCGCACAGCAGGGCGACCTCGGCGGCCTCACCGAGCTGCTCAGCGAGGACGTCGTCGCCTGGAACGACGGCGGCGGCAGGGTGCGCGCCGCCCTGCGCCCGGTCATCGGCCGCGCGAAGGTCCTCGCCTTCATCACCGGCCTGCTCAACCGCTACCCGGTCGGCGCCACCCGCGTGGTCGACGCCAACGGCGCGCCCGCGCTGTTCACCTCGCTCGACGACCACTCCCAGCTCACCTCGCTCGACGTACGCGACGGCCGGGTCCACGGGATCTACGTCGTGCTCAACCCCGACAAGCTCGGCCACATCCAGGCGTGAGCCCCCCGGCGCGGCCCGCCCGAACGGCGGGCCGCGTGGACATCAGCGGTGCTCGCGCACCCGGACGACCCGCAGGGCGGGCGAGGAGAGGATGTCGCGCTCGCAGAAGCGGGAGGTGACCCAGCGCTGCTGTGAATAGAGCTTGGTCTGGTCGCTGTAGTGCGGGGAGAGGACGTTCTCCGACTGGGAGTACGTCAGAAGGGTGCGGGCGACGGGGCACTTGCCGCCGTCCCAGCCGACCGCCTGGATGTGGCTGGATCCGGTCGACACCTCGGTGTAGCCGCGGGCCGGGTCCCACACGCCCTCGACCTTGTTCCAGATGCCGAGCGCCTCGGTGCCGCCGGAGACGGGCAGGCGCTTGCCGCCGCGTACCACGTACTGGTGGTCGCCGAGCCGCGAGCCGAGCGGGATGCCCGCCGCGCGCAGTTCACCGACCGCGTCGGCGAGGGCCCGTGCCACGCCGGGCGACGCGGTGTTGAGGGTGTTCGGCGTGTGCACCGGGTCGGCGGGCGAGAACGGCACCTTCCACAGCTCGGCCGCCGGTACCGACGCCGTCAGCTTGCGCCAGTAGCGGTCGAAGAGCAGCGCGCCCCGGCTCCCGGCGTCCACCGTACGGTCCCAGCCGGTCAGCACTGCGCACGCCGCGGAGACGTCGACCGCCTTGCCGGTGCTGTCCGTCGCGGTGCCGCCCGGCAGCGCGGCGCAGGCCCTGGCCGTGTCGGCCGCCGCCAGGTTCCCGGCGGGCGCCCGGTCGGCGAACTCCTGGCGCTGGAGGTCGGCGACGGTCAGCCGTCCCTTCGCGGCCATCGCCGAGACGTCACCGACGGCTCCGCGCGTGCGCAGCGAGCGTGGGGTGCCGATGGTGCCGAAGATCCGCTCGTAACCGGTCAGGGGGTGCTCGGCGTTGGTCAGCCAGGCGCTGTCGTTGGAGTTCTCGGCGTACGAGGCGTCCTTGAGCACCGGCATCCGCGCGGGCCCGAAGACCCCGGTCTGGACCGCGTCCGGGTCGGAGCCGAGGGCGCACTCGCCGCGCGAGCCGTCGAGCACCGCGACGCCCGCGGCCGGGTAGAGGGCCTTGCCCAGCGGTGTCGAGCAGCGCGCGGCCAGCTCGTCGGTGATCCGGGGGAGCACCTGCGACTGGGTGAACAGCGAGTGCCCGTGCGCGTCGGCGGCCACGGTGTTGACCCAGGGCAGGCCCTGCGTGCGGCGCAGCGACTTCAGGACGTCGTCGGTGCTCCCCGCCTTGGAGAAGCCCAGACCGGTGTCGGCGGCACGCAGATTGAGGGCGTTGGGGTCGTTGAGCGCGAAGGCCGTGGCCTTGGTCCAGGGCATCGGCACCGCCGGGCTGAGCGCGGTGACCACCGGCCCGTACCGCGTCCACCACTGGGTGCGCGTCACCGGAGTGCCGCCCTTCACCGACACCGTCACGGTGCGCCGCGTCATGCGCTCCGAGGCGCCGTCCACCAGGTACGCGGTCGGATCGGCCGGGTCGAGGGTCAGCTGGTGGAGGTTGAGCGTGACACCGGTGGCGACGGTGTGGCTCCAGGCCACCTTGTCGTTGAAGCCGATGCTCATGGTCGCGGTGCCGAGCAGGGCCGCGCCGGAGACGTTCAGCTCGCCGGGGATGGTCTGCTGCATCTGCCAGAAGCGGCGGCCGCCGTGCCAGGGGTAGTGCGGGTTGCCGAGCAGCAGCCCGCGCCCGTTGGCCGTGGCGGCCCCGCTGAAGGCGACGGCGTTGGAGCCCATGTCGGCCTGGTCGGCCGCGAACAGCCGCTGGGCTGCCTGCGCGCTGTCGGCGGGATCAGGCGCCGTGGGGGTGGCCGCGGTGGTCGGCGGCTGCGCGGCGGTGATGCCGTCGGTGGCCCGCCCCTGCCCGCCGAGCACGGATATCGCGAAGCCGCGCGCGGCCACGTCCACGACGGTGACCGGGCGCACCCAGGCCGCGCCCCGGCACGCCGGGTCGGTGACGCGGTGCTGCTTCAGCCAGGCGTTGTAGCCCGCCGCCCAGCCGCGCATCAGCTCCTTGGACTCACGGCTCGGCCCGGCGGGTGCCGGGGTGGCCAGCAGTTTCTCGACCGTGCCGGAGTCGCGTACGGAAGTGAAGTACAGGTCGCTGGAGAGGTTCTTGCTGGCGGCGGAGAGCGAGCCGTCGGGAGCCGCGTCGGGGCCGAACCACTTCGACCGCTCCCCGCGCAGCGTGACGAACCCGTCGGCGAGGGTGCACACCTGGTCGGCCGCCTGGGCGTAGCCGGTGCCGAAGCCGAGGTCGGCGTAGTCCTTGGCGACGATGTGCGGAATGCCGTACTCGGTGTACCGGATGACGGCGGAGAGGCCGCCACCGGAGGGGTGGTGCTCGCGGTCGCCGGACGCGGCCGAGGCCGTCGGGGACAGCGACGCCGAAGCGGTGATCAGCGCGATGCCGGCCAGCGCGAGACGTTCGATCCGGGTGCGGGTGGTGCGGGTGGCGGTGCCGGTGCCGGTGGGGCCTTGGCCGGTGCTGGCGGTGCCGGCCGTGCGGGCGCGGAGAGCCAACGTTCCTCCCAACTCAGTGGGTGACACAGGTGGTTGCTCATGGCACACGAAGTGCCGCCAGCCACTCAGTCAGCTCGGGCACACACCTGTCAACACTCACGCCGTCCCCGCGGGGCCCTGGCGCAGATCCACGATCCGCTTGAACTTGCCCACCGACCGCTCGATGGTCTCGGGGTCGACGACCTCCACCGCCACCGAGACCCCGATGCCGTCCTTCACCGCCGAGACGATCGACCGCGCGGCCGCGTCACGCCGCTCGGGCGCGGTGTCCGCCCGCGCCTCCACCCGTACCGTCAGCGCGTCCAGCCTGCCCTCCTTGGTGAGCCGCAGCTGGAAGTGCGGGGCGAGACCGGGCGTGCGCAGCACGATCTCCTCGATCTGGGTCGGGAAGAGGTTCACCCCACGCAGGATCACCAGGTCGTCGCTGCGGCCGGTCACCTTCTCCATCCGCCGGAAGACCCGCGCCGAGCCCGGCAGCAGCCGGGTCAGGTCCCGCGTCCGGTAACGGATCACGGGCATGGCCTCCTTGGTGAGCGAGGTGAAGACCAGCTCGCCCCGTTCCCCCTCGGGCAGCACATCGCCGGTGAGCGGGTCGACGACCTCCGGGTAGAAGTGGTCCTCCCAGATGTGCAGCCCGTCCTTGGTCTCCACGCACTCCTGCGCCACACCGGGGCCCATGACCTCCGAGAGCCCGTAGATGTCGACCGCGTCGATGGCGAAGCGCTCCTCGATCTCGCGGCGCATCTCCTCCGTCCACGGCTCGGCGCCGAATATCCCCACCTTCAGCGAGGTGGTGCGCGGGTCGACGCCCTGCCGCTCGAACTCGTCGAGGAGGGTCAGCATGTACGACGGGGTCACCATGATGATCTCGGGCCGGAAGTCCTGGATCAGCTGGACCTGGCGGGCCGTCATGCCGCCGGACGCGGGGATCACCGTGCAGCCCAGTCGCTCCGCCCCGTAGTGAGCGCCCAGGCCGCCCGTGAACAGCCCGTATCCGTACGCCACATGCACCTTGTGCCCCGGGCGGCCGCCCCCCGCCCGGATGGAGCGGGCCACTACGTCCGCCCAGGTGTCCAGGTCGCGCTCGGTGTATCCGACCACCGTCGGGCGGCCGGTGGTCCCGCTGGAGGCGTGGATGCGGCGGACCTCGGACTCGGGGACCGCGAACATCCCGAACGGGTAGTGGTCGCGCAGATCCGCCTTGGTGGTGAACGGGAAACGGGCGAGGTCCGCGAGCGAACGGCAGTCCTCGGGCCGTATCCCCGCCTTGTCGAACGCCTCCCGGTAGAAGCCCACGTGGTCGTACGCATGGCGCAGCGAAGCTCTCAGCCGGTCCAGCTGGAGCGCCTCCAGCTCCGTCCGGCTCAGCCGTTCCGCCGCGTCCAGCAGGGGTTCCATGGACCGCTCCCGTCCTCGCCCGTGATCACCGTGTGCAAAAACGGACGACCGATCATTCGGTAGATCTGTTCGGGTTCAGTAATCCAGCCACCGAACCGCACCGTCAAGGCCTGTGGACAACGTGCTTCACCGTGCCGTTCGCGCTGCCGTTCGCGTTGTCGTTCATGTCGCTGCTGAGGTCGCCGTTCGCGCTGTCGGCGAAATCCCCTTGGCGGGGTCACCGTGGACTGTGAGGATCACGATCATGCCGAAGTTCACCGCGTACGACGGGACCGAGCTCGCCTACCACCTGGTGGGGACGGGGAAGCCGCTGATCTGTCTGCCGGGCGGCCCCGCGTGGGCCTCGGCCTACCTGGGCGACCTGGGCGGCCTCGACGCCCACCGCCAACTGGTCCTGCTGGACCAGCGGGGCACGGGCGACTCCGCGGTGCCGGAGGAGGTGTCCTCGTACCGGTGTGACCGGCTGGTGGACGATGTGGAGGCGCTGCGCGAACACCTCGGCCTGGCCGCCGTCGACCTCCTCGCCCACTCGGCCTCCGGCAACCTCGCCACGCTCTACGCGGCCGCCCACCCGCACCGCGTCGGCTCGCTCGTCCTGGTCGCCCCCGGCACCCGGGCCGTCGGCCTCCCCGTCACCGAGGACGACTGGCGCGGCGCGGTGGCGCTGCGCGAGGGCGAGAGCTGGTACCCGGAGGGGAGGGCGGCCTTCGAGGAGATCTGGGGCGGGCGCGACTTCCGCGATCTCCGTTCCGCCATCGAGCCGTTCATGTACGGGCGTTGGGACGGCGCCGCCCGGGCGCACGCCGCCGCTGCCGACTCCCAGATCAGACAGGGCAACCGGGAAGCGGCCGCCGTCTTCTACCAGGACGGGGTCTTCGACCCGGCCGTCACCACCAGGGCGCTCGCGGCCGTCGAGGCGCCCGTGCTGGTCCTGGCCGGGGAGTACGACGGCGGCCCCACGCCCGCGCTCGCCTCCCGGCTCGCCGCGCTCTTCCCGCACGGCGAGACCGCCGTGCTGCCGGGCGCCGGGCACTTCCCGTGGGTCGACGCGCCGGGCGACTTCGCCCGTACGGTCGCGGCGTTCCTGGAGCCCGGCGTCCAGAGCGTACGGACCGCGTCCGGCATCCGGCTCGCCCACCGCGCGTGGGGAGAAGTCGGCGCGCCGCCGGTGGTCCTCGTCCACGGCCGGGGCGGGTCCGGCGCCGACTGGACCCAGGTCGCCGAAGGGCTCGCCGCCACGCACCGGGTCCACGCGCTCGACCTGCGGGGCCACGGCCTCAGCGACTGGCCCGGCAGCTACTCGTTCGAGGGCTTCCGCGACGACCTGCGCGGTTTCATCGACGCGCTCGGCCTGGCCGGTGCCGATGTGGTCGCCCACTCCATGGGCGGCGCGGCCGCGCTGCTGCTCGCCCAGGAGGCGCCCGGGCTGGTCGGACGGCTCGTCCTGGAGGAGCCGCCGCCGCTCCTCCCGCTCGACCCGCCGCGCGGGTTCGTGGCACGGCCCGACGAGGAGCTGTCCTTCGACTGGCCTGTCGTCCCGGACGTCAACGTCCAGCTGAACGCGCCGGACCCGGCCTGGCGCAAGGGCATGGCCGAGCTCGCCGTGCCGGTCCTGCTCGTCGCGGGCGGCGGATCCAGCCACATCGACCAGGACAGGATCGCGGAGATGGCCGACCTCATCCCCGACGCCCGCCTCGTCACGTTCGACATCGGCCACAGCGTGCACGCCGTGCTGCCGGACGAGTTCCTCGCCGCGTTGCGGGAGTTCGGGATCTGAGACCCTCAGGCCCGGCCGTCAGTCCGACGCCGACTCCACCGCCACCGCCCGCGCCCAGCGGTAGTCCGCCTTGCCGCTGGGCGAGCGCTGAATGCTCGGTGCGATCACCAGCCGGCGCGGCACCTTGTACCCCGCGAGCCGGGTGCGGCAGTGGCTCTGGATGTCGTCGAGGGTCGGCTCCTCGGCTCCCTCGCGCAGCTGTACGACGGCTGCCACATGGTTGCCCCAGGTGGCGTCCGGCACCCCCGCGACCAGCGCGTCGTACACGTCCGGATGGGACTTGAGCGCCTGCTCGACCTCCTCCGGATACACCTTCTCGCCGCCCGTGTTGATGCACTGCGAGCCCCGCCCGAGGACCGTGACGATGCCGTCCTCGTCGACCGTGGCCATGTCGCCGAGCAGCACCCAGCGCTCGTCGCCCCGCTGGAAGAACGTCTCGGCGGTCTTCGCCGGGTCGTTGTAGTAGCCGAGCGGCACATGGCCGCGTTGGGCGATCCGGCCGGGCTCACCGGGCTTCACCGGCTCGTGGGTGGCCGGGTCGACCACCGCCGTACGGGAGTTGACGCGCAGCCGGAAGCCCTTGTCGGGGCCGGAGTCGTCGGTGGCGGTGCCGTTGAAGCCGGACTCGGAGGAGCCGAAGTTGTTGAGCAGCATCGCCTTCGGGACCAGCGCGCTGAACTGGGCGCGGACCGTCTCCGACATGATCGCGCCGGACGAGGAGACGCTGAACATCGAGGAGCAGTCGGTGCCCTTCATCGGGCCGTTCAGGGCGTCGATGAGCGGGCGCAGCATCGCGTCCCCGACCAGCGACATGCTGGTGACCTTCTCCTTCTCCACCGTCCGCAGGACTTCCTCGGGCACGAACTTGCGGTGCATGACCACGCGCTGGCCGAAGTTGAAGCCGATGAACGCGGTGAGCGTGGAGGTGCCGTGCATCAGCGGGGGAGTGGGGAAGAAGGTGATGCCCTCGCCGCCGGCCGCGACCCGCTCGGCCAGCTCCTCGGGGCGCGCGACCGGCTCGCCCGTCGGCGCTCCGCCGCCGAGCCCGGAGAAGAACAGGTCCTCCTGGCGCCACATCACGCCCTTGGGCATGCCGGTGGTGCCGCCGGTGTAGATGATGAAGAGGTCGTCGGGCGAGCGCGGTGCGAACCCCCGCGCGTCGGACCCGGCCGCCTCGGCCTCGGCGAACGGCACCGCGTCCAGGGCGGGCGCCTCTCTCGGCGGCTCCCCCACCCGTACGAGGTGGCGCAGTTTCCCGGTGTGCGGCAGAGCGCCCGCCACGCGCTCGGTGAACTCCGCGTCGAAGACCAGCGCCGCCAGATCGGCGTCCCGGTAGAGGTAGACCAACTCCTCTTCCACGTACCGGTAGTTGACGTTGACCGGCACGATCCGCGCCTTGAGGCAGCCGAGCACGGTCTGCAGGTACTCGACGCCGTTGTACAGGTGGAGCCCCAGGTGCTCGCCCGGTCCGATGCCGCTGTCGATCAGATGGTGGGCGATCCTGTTGGCGGCCGCGTCCAGCTGTGCGTAGGTCAGCCGGCGCTCCGCGCCCGTGCCGGGGTGGTCGAGGTAGACCAGCGCCTCGCGGTCGGGAACCACGTCGACGACCGACTCGAACAGGTCGGCAAGGTTGTACTCCACCGCTCCTCCTGACCCCGGCGCCATCCGTGTGGCCGTCATCAGAGCAGAGCCGACCACAACTGGGAAGGGGCTCCACCGAAAGAATCTGACTGCCTGTCAGAAAACTATTGAACTGCGCCCCCGGCTCCTGCAACCTGTTCCAGTCCGACGACGGGAGGCATGCGCATGGGTGGCACCGAACACCTCACCGTGTGGCGCGAGGGCGCCACACTCGTACTCACGCTCAACCGGCCGGAGGCCAAGAACGCGCTCTCGCTGTCGATGCTGGTCGGCCTCTACGAGGGCTGGCTGGAGGCCGATGACGACGACGCGGTCCGCTCGGTCGTGCTCACCGGCGCCGGCGGCGCCTTCTGCGCGGGCATGGACCTCAAGGCCCTGGCGGGCAAGGGGATGGAGGGCGAGCAGTACCGGGACCGCCTCAAGGACGACCCCGATCTGCACTGGAAGGCGATGCTGCGCCATCACCGCCCCCGCAAACCCGTGATCGCGGCCGTCGAGGGGCCCTGTGTGGCGGGGGGCACCGAGATCCTCCAGGGCACCGACATCCGCGTGGCGGGCGAGAGCGCCACCTTCGGGCTCTTCGAGGTCAGACGCGGACTCTTCCCCATCGGCGGCTCGACCGTCCGCCTCCAGCGGCAGATCCCGCGCACCCACGCACTGGAGATGCTGCTCACCGGGCGGCCCTACAGCGCGGCCGAGGCGCGGGACATCGGGCTGGTCGGACGGGTCGTGGCCGACGGCACCGCACTGGAGGAGGCGCTCGCCCTCGCCGAGCGGATCAACGCCTGCGGGCCGCTCGCCGTCGAGGCGGTCAAGGCCTCGGTGTACGAGACCGCCGAGATGACGGAGACCGAGGGGCTCGCCGCCGAGCTCAAGCGCGGCTGGCCGGTCTTCGACACCGCCGACGCCAAGGAAGGCGCCCGCGCCTTCGCCGAGAAGCGCCCGCCGGTCTACCGGCGGGCCTGAGGTCCGCCCGTCCGCCGGCGCGCCTGAACGCCGGCACCTCGTCCGCGTGCCCGAGTCCGCCCGCCGGCGCACCCGAGAAGGAGACCCCGATGCCCGAAGTCCTCAGCGCCCCCCTGGTGGTCGAGTTCCCGTTCACCCGCTCGCTCGGCCCCGTCCAGAGCGCCTTCCTGACCGGCCTGCGCGAGCGGACCGTCCTCGGGGTGAAGACCGCCGACGGGCGCGTCCTCGTCCCGCCCGTCGAGTACGACCCGGCCACCGCCGAAGAGCTCCGCGACCTCGTCGAGGTCGCCCCCACCGGCACCGTCACCACCTGGGCCTGGAACCCGTCCCCGCGCCGGGGCCAGCCCCTGTCGCGCCCCTTCGCCTGGGTCCTGGTCAAGCTCGACGGGGCCGACACCGCGCTGCTGCACGCCCTGGACGCGCCGGGCCCCGACGCCGTGCGGACCGGGATGCGGGTGCGCGTGCGGTGGGCGCCGGAACGCGGCGGGGCGATCACCGACATCGCGTGCTTCGAACCGTACGAGAGTGATTCGGCGGGCCAACCGCGCCCGCACAGTGGCGAGTTCGCGGACCCGGTCACCGGGATCGTCGCCCCGGCCCGGCTGGACTACACCTACAGCCCCGGCCGCGCCCAGGCCGGGTACATCGAGGCCCTGGCGGAGCGCCGCACCGTCGGCGAGCGCTGCCCGTCCTGCCGCAAGGTGTACGTGCCGCCGCGCGGGGCCTGCCCCACGTGCGGCGTCGCCACCGACGAGCGGGTCGAGGTGGGTCCGGCGGGCACGGTCACCACGTACTGCATCGTCAACATCAAGGCTGCGCATACGGCGAATCTCGACATCGAAGTGCCCTACGTCTACGCGCACATCGCCCTCGACGGCGCCGACCTCGCCCTGCACGGCCGGATCGGCGGCATCCCCTACGACCAGGTGCGGATGGGCCTGCGGGTCGAGCCGGTGTGGCCCGAGTCCTCATCGGGGGGACGCCACCCCGACCACTACCGGCCCACCGGCGAGCCCGACGCCGACTACGACACGTACAAGGAGCTGATCTGATGCGCCCCGTACGCGATGTGGCCGTCGTCGCCTTCGCGCAGACCGACCACAGGCGCCGCACGGACGAACTCTCCGAGGTCGAGATGCTCATGCCGGTGCTGCACGAGGTACTCGACCGTACCGGGCTGAAGACCAGCGACATCGGATTCACCTGCTCGGGCTCCTCGGACTACCTCGCGGGCCGCGCCTTCTCCTTCACGATGGCGCTGGACGGCGTGGGTGCCTGGCCGCCGATCGCCGAGTCGCACGTCGAGATGGACGGCGCCTGGGCGCTCTACGAGGCCTGGGTGAAGATCCTCACCGGCGAGGCCGACACCGCGCTCGTCTACTCGTACGGCAAGTCCTCGCCCGGCGAGGTCCGTGACGTACTGACCCGCCAGCTCGACCCGTACTACCTGGCGCCCCTGTGGCCCGACTCCGTCGCGCTGGCCGCGCTCCAGGCGCAGGCGCTGATCGACGCGGGCGACACCGACGAGCCCGCGCTCGCCGCGATCGCGGCCCGCAGCCGGGACTCCGCCACCGCCAACACCCACGCTCAGGTGCGCGGTTCGCGGCCCCAGGGCGACTACCTCGTACGCCCGCTGCGCACCGGCGACTGCCCGCCGGTCGGGGACGGGGCCGCCGCCGTCATCCTCGCCGCCGGGGACGCCGCGCGCGGGCTGTGCGAGCGGCCCGCCTGGATCCGGGGCCTGGACCACCGCATCGAGCCGCACGGCCTGGGCGTGCGCGACCTCACCGACTCGCCGTCGGCGCGGCTCGCGGCCGAGCGCGCCGGAGCCTTCGAAAGGCCGGTCGACACCGCCGAACTGCACGCCCCCTTCAGCTCGCAGGAGGTCGTCCTGCGCAAGGCGCTGAGGCTGGGCGACGGGGTGCGGGTCAATCCGTCAGGGGGAGCTCTGGCCGCCAACCCCGTGATGGCCGCCGGGCTGATCCGGATCGGTGAGGCGGCCGCCGGAATCCACCGGGGCGAGTCGGACCGGGCGCTGGCCCACGCCACCTCGGGTCCTTGCCTCCAGCAGAACCTCGTCGCCGTACTGGAGGGGGAGCCGTCATGAGCGCAGCCGTGAACAAGGAGCCGGTGGCCGTCGTCGGAATCGGCCAGACCAAGCACGTCGCCGCCCGGCACGACGTCTCGATCGCCGGACTGGTCCGCGAGGCGGCCCAACGCGCGCTGGAGGACGCCGAGTTGGGGTGGGCGGACATCGACGCGGTCGTCATCGGCAAGGCCCCCGACTTCTTCGAGGGCGTGATGATGCCGGAGCTCTATCTGGCCGACGCGCTCGGCGCGGTCGGCAAGCCCATGCTGCGGGTGCACACCGCGGGCTCGGTCGGCGGTTCCACCGCGCTGGTCGCCACGAACCTGGTGGCCGCCCGGGTCCACGGAACGGTCCTGACCCTGGCCTTCGAGAAGCAGTCCGAGTCCAACGCCATGTGGGGCCTGTCGCTGCCCATCCCCTTCCAGCAGCCGCTGCTCGCCGGGGCGGGGGGTTTCTTCGCGCCGCACGTGCGCGCGTACATGCGGCGCACCGGCGCCCCCGACACGGTGGGCTCGCTCGTCGCGTACAAGGACCGGCGCAACGCGCTCCTCAATCCGTACGCGCATCTGCACGAGCGGGACATCACCCTGGAGAAGGTGCAGGCGTCCCCGATGCTCTGGGACCCGATCCGCTACTCGGAGACGTGTCCGTCCTCGGACGGGGCGTGCGCCATGGTCCTCACCGACCGCACGGGGGCGGCCCGTTCGCCCCACCCGCCCGCCTGGGTGCACGGCGGCGCGATGCGCAGCGAGCCCACGCTCTTCGCGGGCAAGGACTTCGTCTCGCCGCAGGCGGGCAAGGACTGCGCCGCCGACGTCTACCGGCAGGCGGGGATCACCGACCCGCGCCGCGAGATCGACGCCGTCGAGATGTACGTGCCGTTCTCCTGGTACGAGCCCATGTGGCTGGAGAACCTGGGGTTCGCGGCGGAGGGCGAGGGCTGGAAGCTCACCGAGTCGGGCGTCACCGAGCTCGACGGGGATCTGCCGGTCAACCCCTCGGGCGGGGTGCTCTCCACCAACCCCATCGGCGCCTCCGGCATGATCCGCTTCGCCGAGGCGGCCCTCCAGGTGCGGGGCCGGGCCGGGGAGCACCAGGTGGAGGGGGCACGCAGGGCGCTGGGCCACGCCTACGGCGGCGGCGCGCAGTTCTTCTCCATGTGGCTGGTCGGGTCCGAGCCGCCGGACAGGACTTGAGGAGGCGGCAGGCCGGCGGGGCCGTCCGGGCCGGCGTCGCGGGCGGGCCGCGGTACTCCTTCCGTGGCCTGTCCGGGACCGGACGCGATCGCTAGTCTGGCCCCGGACGACAGGGAACCGGGAGGAGCAGGGACGTGGCCGAGAGCACCACCCAGCAGACCCTTGTGGGCTGGGACAAGCCGGATCTCGATCTCAGCAAGGCCGACTGGAGGTCGAGCAGCCAAGGGACGGGAGACGTCCAGATCGCGTTCGTGGAGGGGTTCATCGCGATGCGCAACGGGGGCCGCCCCGGCAGCCCCTCGCTGATCTTCAGCCCGGCCGAGTGGCGCGCCTTCGTGCTGAACGCGCGCGACGGGGAGTTCGACCTCACCTGAGCGCGGTACGGGCCGGGTCGCCCCGCCCGTACGGGAGCTCCCGCGCACCCGTCCGGCCGGTGGGCCGGGCGGGGCCGGAGCCCATGCCGTGGGGGTCCCGAACGCCGTACCCGCCTAACGCTTGCCGCCGTGGTTACCATTAGCCGCATGGCCGACCACTCCCTCGTTCTCGACCTCGCCCTCACCGTCCGCCACGACGGACACGGCGGGGTGGCCGACGACCTGAGCGGGCCGGAGGGGCTGACCGCGTGGGTGCGCGAGCACGCGGCCGCGCTGGACGTGGACCCGGATCTCCGGACGGACGGCTTCACCGCCGACGACGACGCCCTCGCGGCCGTCCGCGCGCTGCGGGCCGCCGTGCGCGCCCTCTTCGCCCGCGCGGTACGGCCCGACCCGCCGAGCCCCGCCGACGCCCAGCGGCTGCTCCCCGTCGAGACGGCCCTGGAGCTGCTGAACGCGGCCGCCGCCGTCCCCACCGTGCCCCGCCTCGCATGGCCCGAGGGCGCCGACCCGTACGCCGTCCACCACGGCACCGGCACCCCCGACGCCGTCACGGCGCTGCGCGCCGCGCTCGCCCGCGCCGCCGTCGACTTCCTGGCCGGGCCCGACCGGGTGAGGCTGCGGGCCTGCCACGCACCGCGCTGCGTGCGGTACTTCCTCAAGGAGCACCCGCGCCAGGAGTGGTGCGGGCCCTCCTGCGGCAACCGCGCCCGGGTCGCCCGCCACCAGCGGCGCCACCGCCTCCACGCCGAGCCGTAGCGACCCCGGCGGCCGTCAAGGCGCCCAGCGCGTCCGCCTCCTCGAAGAGGTGCGCCCAGGGCCGCCGGCCCCGACGTGCCGTAGCGGGCCGTCGTTCGCGACCACGCCAGATTGCCGCTCATCAGCGCCCGCATGCCCGCCACATAGTCGTCGACCTGTGCGCGCAGCTGGTCCGAGACCCCGGCAAGACGAGCCTGATCGCCGAGATCCGCAAGGAAGCCGTCGCCCGGGGCTGCACCCTAGTGCGAGAGCCGCGGCCGGTGCGGCGCCCACTTCTCGTTCGGCCTCACCCTTCGGGTACATCCGGTTCTGCCGCGGCCGCCTCGCCGAGGCCGAGGACCTGGTCCACGGCGGGCTGCGGATCGCCGACCGGGTCGGCCGGCGCATCCCCGCCCAGTGGTTCGCGCTCGGCATCCTGATGGAGATCCTGCTGGCCAGGGGCCGGGTGGACGAGGCGCAGGAGCTGTCCGACCGGTACAACTACGGCCAGGTCGTCCCCAACGCCGTCGTCTACCCCGACTCCGAGACCGTCCACAGCGAGCTGCTGCTGGCGCGCGGTCTGCGCAGCGACGCCGAGCAGCGGCTGCGCGCGGTCGGCCGGCGCCTGGACCGCAGGGGCATGCGCAACCCGGCGTGGTGCCCCTGGCGGCCGCTGCTCGCCGAGGCGCTGGCCCAGACGGAGCCGGCGGAGGCCCAGAAGGTGGCCGACGAGGCGGTCGAGCCGGCCCGCCGGTTCGGCACGGCGGCCGCCATCGGCCGGGCCCTGCACTCCGCCGCCAAGGTGGCCACCGGCGCGAAGAGCCTCAAGCTCCTCGCGGAGGCGGTGCAGCACCTGGAGCGCTCGCCGTCCCCGTACGAGCTGGCCTGCGCGCTGGTCGACCACGGCACGGCGCTCAGCCGCGGGTCTGCCCCAGGACGCCTCCGAGCTGCTCCTCCGGGGCATGGAGAACGCGACGACCTGTGGCGCCGACGCACTGGCGGCCCGGGCGCGCGACGAGCTGGCCGCGTCGGGCCTGCGCCCGCTGCGCCTGCGTGCGGTGGGTACGGACTCGCTCACCGCACAGGAGAAGACGGTGGCCGACCGGGCGGCGCGGGGCTGGGAGGACACCCGCATCGCCGAGGAGCTGGGCATCCGGGAGCGGGACGTCGAGCTGCTGCTCTCGGGCGTCTTCCGCAAGATCGGCACCGACCGGGCCGGGCTGCCGGAGCTCCTGCGGCACAACGAGATCCGCTCGGCATCGCAGGCGCCGCCCCGCTGAGCCGCCGGACGTGGGCCGGGGCCCGTGCGGGCGCCCCGGCCACGTACCATGGCGGCATGTCGTTCCTCCGCCGCCGCAGCTCCGCCACTCCCGCGGGCCCGGACTTCGATGTCCTGGCCATGGACCCGGGTGACTGGCCCGGAAACCTCGGTGCCGGGCTGCTGCCCGCACCCGACGGAAGCTGCCAGGGCGTCTTCCTGCGCTACGACCTCTTCGGCGGCCGCGGCCCCGCGATGGTCATCGGCAATCTGCCCGAGGGTTCCCCGGCCCGGGAGCTCGACGAGGGCCAGGTGCCGTTCGAGGTCGCCCAGCTGCTGCTGGCGCTGGAGAACGACGAGCCCGTCGAGGTCGTCGACTCCGAGGACATCCCCGTGATGCAGGGCGACAACCTGCTGATCGTGCGGCGCCTGAAGCTCTCCGAGAGCCGCGTGTCCTGCGTGCAGTTCGACCGCAGCGACAACGTGCTGGTCACCATCGCGAGCTGGGACCGGCCGATCACCGACGACCTGTACGCGCTCCTGAAGCCGCTGCCCGCCGAGCTCTTCCAGCAGGGCTGACGGCGTCACCGGCAGGTCAGCGGCCTGCCACAGGTCTGATCCACTGATACAACTCACCCTTCTGGCGGCGCTCTTGACGCGCCCTCACCCGGGGTCACACAGTGTGCGCGCACCGCACCCGAGGTGAACTCCCGGCAGGAAGGGTTGTCATGACATCCCATCAGAGGACCAGGCTCGTTCTCGCGCTGACCGCCACCGGGGCCTTCGGCCTCGCCCTGCTCGCTCCCGCGCCGGTGGCCGGCGCCGAGGAGCGCGCCACCGAGTGCCCGCGCGTGCTGACGTGTGACTGGGTCCCGGCGGCCTACCAGCAGAACGGCGATCCGGCCAACAAACAGGCGTACGGCAACTACGACATCGCCAACAGGCCGTCCACCAACCGGATCAAGTACATCGTCCTGCACGACACCGAAGAGGACTACGCCGGCACGATCCGGATCTTCCAGGATCCCAAGAGAGCCGTCTCCGCCCACTACGTCGTGCGCTCCTCGGACGGCCACGTGGCGCAGATGGTGAAGACCAAGGACGTCGCCTGGCAGGCCGGGAACTGGTACGTCAACACGCACTCCATCGGCATCGAGCAGGAGGGCGTCGCCGTCGAGGGCGCCACCTGGTACACCCCGCAGATGTACCGCTCCACGGCCGCCCTGGTGCGCTACCTCGCCGCCAAGTACGACATCCCCCTCGACCGCCAGCACATCCTCGGCCACGAGAACGTGCCGCCGACCACGGCCGGGGGCACCAAGAACATGCACTGGGACCCGGGCCCGTACTGGGACTGGAACCGCTTCATGGCCGTGCTCGGCGCCCCCACCCACCCCACCGCGCCACCGAGCAGCCAACTGATCACCATCAGCCCCAAGTTCGGCTCCAACCAACAGGTGTTCCGCGACTGCGAGAAGAACGCCGACCTGCCCGTCCAGGGCAGCAGCGCTGTCCCGCTGCACACCGAACCCTCCGCCACGGCCCCGCTGTTCGCCGACCCCGCCCTGCACGCGCCCGGTGAGGCGGGCACCAACTGCGCCAACGACTGGGGCAGCAAGATCAGCGCCACCCAGCAGGCCGTCGTGGCCGAGCGCAAACCGGGCTGGACGGCGATCTGGTGGTACGGCCAGAAGGCCTGGCTCCAGACGCCCGGTCACACCCGCACGACCACCCCGACCGCGGGCTACGTCGTACGGCCCAGGGCGGGCCTGACGGAGGTGCCGGTGTACGGCGTCGCCTACCCCGAGAAGTCCGACTACCCGGCCGACTTCACCGCTCCGCGCGTGGGCACTCCGCTCCCGTACACCATCAAGGCGGGCCAGTCCTACCCCGGCGGCGGCGAGGCGCCCAGCGGCTACTACTACGCGCCGACGATCGACTCGTCCTTCCCGTACGACCACACGTACTTCCCCGGCTCGGCGAAGTACGTGACCGTGCAGATCGGCCACCGCATCGCCGTGGTGAGAGCCGCCGACGTCGATGTCGTACGGGTGCGCTGAGCGCGGCCGGCGCACACGGCGGCGCGCCGCGCGTCCGGTGTGTCGGCACCGGGCGCGCGGCGCGCTCCTTTCCCCGGGGCCCGTCCGGCGGAGCAGGTAGCCGGAACGGGCCCCTCACGCGGCGGTCAGCGGGTCCCGACCGCCGCACGCACGGCCCGACGCGCCATGGCGCAGTCGTCGTGCAGCCTGCGCAGCAGCAGCCGCTGCTGCTCCCCGGCCGAAGGCACACCCGGCTGCTGCGACGAGCCCGCGCCCGAGGGCGCCGACTCACGCATGGCGCGCTGCACGGCCGTCTCGTACGTCCGGATCTCCCGCGTCAGTACGAGCATCAGGTTCACCAGGAAGGCGTCCCGCGCGGCCGGGCCCGACGCCTGGGCCGCCTGGCTGATCTGCCGCCGGGCCACGGGCGCGTCGCCGAGCACCGTCCACAGCGTCGCCAGGTCGTACCCCGGCAGGTACCAGCCGGCGTGCTCCCAGTCGACGAGCACCGGACCCGCGGGCGACAGCAGGATGTTCGTCAGCAGCGCCTCGCCATGCGAGAACTGCCACGCGACCGGGCGGCCCGAGTGGGCCAGACCGTGCAGCAGCTTCTGGAGGTCGCTCAGATCCCGGTCGGTGAAGAGCCCGAGCTCGTGGTAACGGGCGATGCGCTGCGCGTACTCCAGCGGCCGGGTGAACATCTCGGCCGGCGGCCGCCAGGCGTTGACCCGGCCGATCGCCCCGAGAGCGGCCCGGACGTCGGCGCGCGGCGGAGCCTCGACCGGGTGCCGGCTCAGGGCCGCCGCACGGCCCGGCATCCGCTCGATCACCAGGGTGCAGTTGTCCGGGTCCGCGGCGATCAGTCGGGGCACCCGCACTGGTGGGCGGTGCCGGACGAACGCGCGGTATGCCGCTATTTCGTGCCTGAACCGCTCGGCCCAGGCGGGCGAGTGGTCCAGGAGGCACTTGGCGACCGCCGTGGCGCGGCCGGTGGTTCCGACGAGCAGGACGGACCGGCCGCTGCGCCGCAGCACCTGCACCGGGTTGAACTCCGGACAGATGCGGTGCACCGACGTGATGGCCATCCGCAGCTGCGCGCCCTGCGGGCCCGACAAGTCGATCCTCCCGCTGAGCGGTTGGACGCCCACCCCTGGTCGGCGCGCGGTCCGGCCGGCGCCGAGCGCCGCCGGGGCGGCGTGCGAGGGGTCGAGGTACGGTCCGCCGCCCGTCACCAGGTGGCGGTGCGGCCGGGGCGGGGCTGACACGGAGGACGATGCTGTGTACATGGGCGAAACAGATCCCTTCGTGCGCCGACGAGTTGCTGGCCAGCCCGGCCCCGGTGGCCCTGATCCCACCCTGGGGAATGGGGTCCGCCTGCCGGGGCGGGGTGGCGCCTTCTTACCTGACACCCGACCGCGGGTGGCACACCATCTGGCGCACCCTGGCGAACCCTGGCGAATAGTCCCACCGCATCTGACAGGGGGTTACTGTCAACTCAGCCGAGAACCTGGGGGCTTGAAGTGAACGGACAACCCAACACTCGCCTGAACGACCTCTTCGGCCTCGCCGGCTGGTCCAAGGGCGAACTCGCGAGGCTGGTGAACCGGCAGGCGGCCGCCATGGGCCACCCCCAGCTGGCCACCGACACCTCGCGGGTGCGGCGTTGGATCGACATGGGGGAGTCCCCGCGCGATCCGGTGCCGAGAGTGCTGGCGGCTCTGTTCACCGAGCGGCTCGGCCGTGTCGTGACCATCGAGGACCTCGGTTTCGACCGGCAAGGGCGCGCCGGGAAACGGCGGGACGTCGGGCCCAAGCAGAACCCCGACGGCCTACCGTGGGCGCCTGAACGGACGGCGGCGGTCCTCACCGAATTCACGGGAATGGACCTCATGCTCAACCGACGCGGTCTGGTGGGCGCGGGCGCCGCGCTCGCCGCAGGCTCCGCACTCAGCAGCGCCATGCACGACTGGCTGCACACCGACCCCGTACTCTCGGCCGACGCCCCCCACCTCGACGATCCCCTCTACGCCGACCCCGCCGGGTACGACCGCTATGAGGCCGCCCCCATCGGGTCGCAGGAGATCGGGGCGCTGGAGCGCTCCGTCGAGGTCTTCCGCGCCTGGGACGCGTCCCGGGGCGGCGGACTCCAGCGCAAGGCCGTGGTGGGCCAGCTCAACGAGGTGGGCGGCATGCTCGCCTACCGTCACCCCGACCATCTCCAGCGGCGCCTGTGGGGCGTCGCCGCCAACCTGGCCGTCCTGGCCGGCTGGATGTCCCACGACATCGGCCTCGAACCCACCGCCCAGAAGTACTTCGTCATCGCCGCGCACGCGGCGCGCGAGGGCGGCGACCGCCCGCGCGCCGGCGAAGCACTCTCCCGCGCCGCTCGGCAGATGGTCCATCTGGGCCGTCCCGACGACGCGCTCGACCTCATGAAGCTCGCCAAGTCCGGTTCCGGCGAGGAGACGTTGCCGCGCACCCGCGCCATGCTGCACACCATCGAGGCCTGGGCGCAGGCGTCGATGGGGCAGGGCCAGGCGATGCGGCGCACCCTCGGCGAGGCCGAGGAGCTCTTCGTCTCGGACCGGGGCGACGTACCCCCGCCGAGCTGGATGCAGATGTTCGACGAGGCGGACATGCACGGCATGCAGGCTCTGGCGTTCCGTACGCTCGCCGAGCACGACCCGAGCGTGGCGGGCATCGCGGCCAACCATGCGAAACAGGCGCTCGAACTACGGGTCAACGGGCGCCAACGCTCGAAGATCTTCGACTACATCTCGCTCGCCTCGGCCTGCTTCATCGCCGACGACCCCGAGCAGGCGGACCGCTACGCCCGGCTGGCCCTGGTGTCAATGGGGGAGACCTCCTCCCACCGCACCTGGGACCGGCTGCGTGAGATGTACCGGCTGACCGGGCAGTTCGCCGGGTTCCAGAAGATCCAGGACCTGCGCGAGGAGATCGAGCTGGCCCTGCCGAAGGCGCCGACGCGCCGGGGCAGGAGCATGGACCTGTAACAGCGGGCCCGGACGACCGGACCCGCTCACCACCGAACATCAGATCAGCACCCGCTCACGACCGAACATCAGATCAGCCGTTCGAACCCGTTCGTCAACCGACCCGTACCGCCGGGGAGTTCACGACCCGATGCGCGCCACCAGCACGCACGCGTCGTCCTCGCGGTCCGTCTCGCCGAACTCCTCGACCACCGTGCGCACGCCGTCCTGAGCCGTGCGGACCGTGTCGAGGCGGGGGGCGAGCTCCAGCAGCCTGCGGCACCCCGGTTCGTCCGAGGCGCCCCGCCGGGTCAGCCCGTCGGTGTGCAGGACCAGCAGATCGCCGGGCCTCAGCTGCACCTCTGCCTGTCCGTACCCGGCTCCTGACGTCGCTCCCAGCAGCACCCCGTCCGGCGGCGTCAGGGCGCACCCCGTCCCGCCGCGGAACAGCAGCGGGGCGGGGTGTCCTGCTTGTGCCCAGGAGAGGACGCGGGTGGCCGGGTCGTACTGGCAGCAGACCGCGCTGCCGAGCGCGGGCTGCACCGAGTGGTCGAGCAGCTGGTTGAGGTGGCCCATCAGGTCGCCCGGGCGGATGCCGGCGACCGCCATGCCGCGCAGCGCGCCGAGCAGCATCGCCATGGCGCCGGTGGCGGTGACGCCGTGGCCCGTGAGGTCTCCCACGGTCAGTAGAGACCTGCCGTCGGGCAGTTCGAGCGCGTCGTACCAGTCGCCGCCGATGAGGGCGCTGCTGGCCGACGGCAGATAGTGCGCCGCCACGTCGAGCGCCGCCGGGTTGCCCTGGGGCAGCCGCAGCGAGCCGCGCCACGGCGGCAGGACGGCCTCCTGCAGCTCGACCGCGAGCCGGTGCTCGGTCCGGGCGATGTGCCGCTCGCGCCGCAGCGAGTCGCGCGACTCCCGTACGGCACGCTCGCTGCGGCGCAGCTCGCTGACGTCGCGCAGCACGGCCCACATCGACGCGGTGCAGCCGTCGGCGTCGAGCACCGGCTCGCCCATCATGTGCAGCGTCCGCACGCGCCCGTCGGTCCGGACGATCCGGAACTCGCCGTCGATCGGCTTCCCGTCGACCAGACAGTCCGTCACCATGGCCGTGAGCAGCGCCTGGTCGTCGGCGAACACCATCGACGGCAGTTCGTCGAGCGACAACGCTCCGCTCTCGGGCGCCCGTCCGAAGATCTGGAAGAGCTCCTCGGACCAGTCCACCGCGTCCGTCAGCAGGTTCCACTCGGCGCTGCCGACCCGGCTGAGCAGGGATCCGGGCATTGGGTCGAGCTCGAACCCGGGCGGCGGCTCCTCCTCGGCGACCTCCTCCGGGAGGGGCTCGGGCAGGCCCTCCTTCAACTGGTCCAAGTGCGTGCCGAGGTCGTCGAGGTGATGGACCGCCAGATCGCACAGGGCGCGCTGCCAGCGGCACTGTGCGTCGTCGTCCACGAGCGCGTCCCGCCGTACGGCGTCCACTCCGCCGCGCAGCCGGCGGGTCTGTGTGATCAGCGCGTCGACCGTTTCCCGCTCCGGCGGTTGCGGGCTGGGACGGTCCGCGAACAGATGGGACGGCATGACGTACTCCGATACAGGCGCGGCACTGCAAGTCGGAAGGATGGACCGGTAACGACTGTTGCACAGGGAGCGATGCCCCGTAAGGGATTTGGCAACACTCGATACGGTGGTGCTTCTGGCATATACCTGCGGCCTCCCGTGGGCGATCAGCGCACCCACCGCCGATCAGGGAATCCACGGGTACACGTGGTCCAAACCACCGGAGCCGCCCGGATCGGTGTCGGCGCCTCCGCTGGAGGAGGATAGCGCGGTGACGGCGTCGGCCGGCGCGGGACCGGTGAGCCCGCCGGTCAGGACCGCGCGCCGGGGCAGCCCGCGCGGTATCGCGGGCTCCTTCCCCCGGACACCGCGCTGACCTGCGCGGAAACCTGTTCCGGGGCGGGGAGCGAGGTTCCCGGCGGTTCATGACATCCTGTGTCGTCACAGCTCGCCGGACAGATCGGCGGACGTCCGGGGGGTTACAGGGGAAGGTCGATGAGGCTCTGCTTTCTGGTGGAGGAGCACTACCGCCACGACGGCATGCCGGTGGAGGTGATCCGCCAACTCGTCGCCTGGGGTCACCGGGTGGACGTACTGCGCCCCGGCGGCTCCCTGCTGCGGATGTCCGAGGCGGTCAGCGCGGGCAGCCATGACGCCTGGGTGCTCAAGACGGTGTCCGGCGGCCCGGGCCTCACGCTCCTGGAGGCCGCCGCCGCGGTCGGCCTGACCACCATCAACGACGCCCGGTCGATCCGGGGCGTACGGGACAAGGCGCTCGCGGCGGCCATCGGCCGCAGCCGGGGTCTGCCGATGCCGACGACGTACGCGGCGGCCGTCCCCGAACTGCTCGCGGAGATACCCGACTCCGAGTTCCCGCTGGTGGTCAAGCCCGCCGATGGCAGCGCCGGGCGCGGTGTGTGCCTGGTGCCGTCGCCGGACCGGCTCGCCGCGATGACGGGGCAACTGGCGGGCCAGGGCATGCTGGTGGCCCAGCCATATGTACCCAATTCGGGCGTGGACCTCAAGGTGTACTGCGTGGGCGGCGAGCTGTACGCCACCGAGCGCTGCTCCCCGCTCCACCCCGACCGGGCCGTGCGCGAGCAGCAGGTGGCGCTCCCCGCCGAGGTGGCCGCGACCGTCGCCCAGGTCGGCGCGGTCTACGGCCTCGACCTGTACGGCGTGGACGTGCTCCTCGGCCCCGACGGGCCGGTGGTGGTCGACGTGAACGACTTCCCGAGCTTCCGCCAGGTCCCGGAGGCGGCGGCGCGGGTGGCGCGCGCGGTGCTCGAACTGGCTCGCACGGGCCGGGGGAGCGTCCCGGACGCGTTCCCGGCCGCCCGCATCCCGGAGCAGCCGGGGGCGGCGGTATGAGGGTCGGGCTGATCACCCCGGAGCCCGGCCATCCGCTGCTCGCCGCCACCACCGCTCTGCTCGCCCGCGAGCACGTGGTGGAGGCGGTGGACCCGGCTTCGGCGCCCCCGGGCCGCGTCGCCGACGTCTACCTGCTGAAGTCCCGTACGCCCCGCGCCCTGGCACTCGCCCGGGAGCTGGAGCTGCGCGGCGCCGCCGTGCTGAACTCCGCTTCGGCGACGACCCTCTGCCAGGACCGCACGGCGATGGCGGAGCTGGCCGACCGGGCGGGGCTTCCGTTCGCGGCCACCCGCACCTTCCCCGCGCTCGCCCCGCTGCCGGACGACCCGGATCTCACGTATCCGCTGGTGGTGAAGAGCCGCCACAGCCGCCGCCACGACCTGGTCGCCCGCGCCGACGACGCGGCGGCGCTGCGGACGCTGGCCGGGGCGTGGGGGCCCGAGCCGGTGGTGGTGCAGGAGTTCACCGCCAACAGCGGCTGGGACCACAAGCTGTGGGTGATCGGCGGCCGGGTCTTCGCCGCCCTGCGCCGCTCCGAGCTCGCCCCCGGAGGCCGCGGCCCCACCCGCTCGCTCTCCCTCGACGCGCTGCCGCCCGGCTGGGCCGGGCTGGCGCTCCGGGTGGGGGAGGTCTTCGCCCTGGACGTGTACGGGGTGGACCTCATCGACGCGGGCGGCGCGAGCCCGCTCATCGTGGACGTCAACGCCTTTCCCGGGATACGGGGTCAGCTCGGCGCCCCCGAGGCGCTCGCGGAGCTCGCCCTGGCGGCGGGGAGCGGCCGGCTCACCCCACGGACACGGGCACGCCCTGCGGAAGAGTCGTGTTCCACGCCGTGATCACCGGCCGGCCGTGCTCGGTCCCCAGCCGCGACACGGCCCCGGTGCCGAGCAGGAACAGCGACCCGGCCGAGGCGGGCAGCCCCAGATAGCGGGCGGTCAGGACGCGCAGGAAGTGCGAGTGGGCGACCAGGGCCACATCACCGTCGGACTCCAGGGCCCCCACGGCCTCCGCGAGCACCCGGTCGGCCCGCTCGCCGACCTGCTCGGCGCTCTCGCCCGGGTGTGCGGCGGGGCCGACGGCGACCCCGTCCGTCCACAGGTTCCAGTCGGGGCGGTCGCGCTGGATCTCGCGGGTGGTGACGCCCTCGTACGCGCCGTAGTCCCACTCGCTCAGGTCGGGCCGCGCGTGCGGGGCGGTGAGCCCGGCGAGTTCGGCGGTGCGCCGGGCTCGGGCCGCCGGGCTGACCAGGCTGAGCCCGATCCGGCGCCCGGCGAGCAGCGGCGCCACCGCGCGGGCCTGGGCCTCACCGTGTTCGGTGAGCGGCAGGTCGGTGTGGCTGGTGTGCTGCCCGGTCAGGGTCCACGCCGTCTCGCCGTGCCGTATCAGGATCAACTCGCCCATGGATCGTTCCCGTTCTCCGCGACCGGACCGCCGGGCTCGTCCCGCCGGATCGTGTACGGCACAACCATGCCGTGCCCGATGACATTCCGGCTGGTGGGGCCGGTGGCGGAGGTCACGTTTGGCGGGCTTGGCGGCCCACCGGTTCACCGACTGAGCGGCCTCAGCGGGCGAGGAAGGCGCGTCCCTGGGGCCCACGATGGCCAGATGTGTGCGTCAGGCCGTCGGGCAGGTGGTGTCGCCCGCCGGGATCCGGTCGTCGAGGAGATAGCCCTCGACGAATCCGTCCGCGCACGCGTTGCCGTTCAGGTACTGACCGTGGTCGCCGCCGTCCACCGTCACCAGGCGTGAGGTGGGCAGGGCGCGGTGGGCGCGGAGGGCGCCTTCGTAGTGGGTGGCCGGGTCGTGTACGGAGTTGAGCATCAGGACGGGCGGCAGGCCCTTGCCGGTGACCTCGACGTGCGGCGCCTTCGAGCGCGGCCAGGACGCGCAGATCGAGGCGAACGTCAACTCGCGGGCGCCCGCGAGCGGGTAGGCGCGGGTCGCCTCGGCGCTCTCGCGGACCCAGTACCCGCTGTCCCGGTTCCACGGTGTGTCGCCGCAGGTCACGGTGAAGAAGTCGGCGACGAAGGCCGCGCCCATGGCGTGCTGGAGGCGCTGGGCGAGCGCCTTGCGGTCGGCGGGCGCGGCCGTGTCGGGGTGTTCCAGCACGCCGAGCGCGGAGGCGAAGCCGCCGAAGCGCCGCGTGTTGTACATCGCGTCGGTCGCGGCGACGTCCAGACTGTTGGCGGTGACGGTCGTGCCCTCCAGCTCCAGCGGGTGGTCGTGCAGGGCCCGGCGCAGCCGTTCGTAGCCGGCCTTCGCCTCGTCCGGGGTGCGGCCCTGGTGGTAGACGGCGTCGTTCTGGGCCAGCCACGGCAGGAAGTCCTGCTCGAACCGGCGCTGGAAGCTGCGCGGCTGCCCCGTCATGAACGACTGCCACGACCCGCTGAAGTCGACATTGCTGTCCAGGACCATCCGCTCGACCCGGCCGGGGAACTCGGTGGCGTAGTACGCGCCGAGGAAGGAGGCGTAGGACGGCCCGAAGTAGGAGATCTTGTCGACGCCGAGCAGCGCGCGGTACAGGTCCATGTCGTGGACGGCCTGGTCGGTGGTGATGTACGGCAGCAGGTCGCCGGAGTTGCGCTGACAGTCCCGTACGAACGCGCGGGCTCTGGCGAAGGTCTGACGGATCGCCTGGGAGGTGCGGTCGCGCAGGTCGCCGCTGGTGAAGAGGGAGTCCACGGTGGGCTGGTCCGAGCAGACCACGCGCGTACTGCTGCCGACGCCGCGCTGGTCGAAGCTGACGATGTCGTACGCGGCCGCCACCTTCGGCGCGCCCTGGGCGAGGCCGGTGGGCCGGGTCAGGCCCGAGGCGCCCGGGCCGCCCGCCGCCATCATCAGGACGCCCTTGCGGGCTCCGGGGCCGGTCGCCCGGTGACGGGAGACCGCGACGGTGAGGTCCGGGCCCGCGCCGGGGTGACGCCAGTCGCGCGGGACCGCCATCGCCGCGCACTCCAGCGCCCCCGAGTCGCAGGGCCGCCAGTCGAGGTGCTGCTGGAGATAGCGCTCGGGTATGCGAGCGGCGCCTCCCGCGGGCGCGGTGGAGGCTTGGGCCGTGGCGGCCGGCAGCGCGGCGGCCACCAGGAGCCCGGCCGCGGCGGCGACGGACCACCGGGTCGCGTTCCGGAACGTGCTCGACCTGCTCAACGTGCTCATGTTGTACTCCCCGTCGGGGTGGATCGGTCGTCTGCGATCCTCCTGCCGGGGGCAGGGTCCGATCGATCCCGCTGGTACCCGGATCGGGGGTGGCACTGGTGCCACCGGCCGCCCGGTCAGCGGTCCTCACCGATCGGCCAGCGTGTTCCAGAACATCGCCTCGTACGACTGCAGCAGCCTGCCGTAGCGGCGGGCCAGGGTGGTCTCGGCGTCGGAGTGGACGCCCGAGGCGACGGCCGCGAGGGCCTGGCGCTCCAGGTCGGGCGCGGGCTCGGCGAAGAAGTCGAAGAAGCCGCACGCCTCGTCGGGGAATCCGTAGCGGCCGCGCAGCGCTTCGGCCACGGTGGCGCAGTAGCCGCCCCACGCCGCGAAGTTGGCGGTGAGGGCGAGCGCCACCAGGGACGGCTCGCCGTTCAGTGCCAGCCACGCCACATAGGCCGGATACGCCTGACAGCCGGCCAGCGGCTCGTAGCGCTCGAGGTCGTCCGCGTCGAGCCCACAGGCCGTCTCGTACGCGTCGAGCCGCTCCAGGGCGAGCGTCTCGCCGGTCGCGAGTGACTCGAAGAACTCCGCGCACGCCGAGTTGCCCGCTCCCGCCGACCGATCGGCCAGGAAGGCGAAGGCGCGCAGGTCGGAGGCGATGACGTGGCGCTGCTCCAGCGCCAGCGCGGCCAGCGCGTGCACGGTGGCCGAGCCGGTCGCGATCTGCGGCGCCAGCCGGTTGGCGTCCTTCGCGGGAGCCAGCTCCGCCGTGACACTCTCCACCAGTTCCCGGGCCGTGCCTGCCATGCGGGACCCCTCTGCCACGTGCGCTCACCGCGCTGGGGCACCCAGGCTCTCATGCGCACACGGGGCGAGACGCCCCAGTGCGGAAGAAATCCGCCGGATCGTCCCGCACGGGTGATTCGGCCGAACTCTGCGTAGACTATTTAGCTGCCTTGGACATGTAGTGGAGATCGGCACGATGGCGATCGGCACGTTGGTAATTGGCAATCTGCAAGACGGCAAGACGGCAAAACGGCAAGACGACTCTTCGCTTGCGAGGTTCACCCATGACCGGATCTGTCTCCTTCCCCCAGGACCGCACCTGCCCCTATCAGCCGCCCACCCCGTACGAGCCGCTGCGGGAGGCGAGGAGCCCGCTGTCGCGCGTGACGCTCTTCGACGGGCGCACCGCGTGGTTCGTCACCGGCCACGCCGCGGCACGGGCGCTGCTCGTCGACCCCCGGCTCTCGTCCGACCGGCTCCACCCGGCCTTCCCGGCGACCACCGAGCGGTTCGTGGCGCAGAACGTGCGCCGCATCGAACTCCTCGGCGTGGACGACCCCGAGCACAACACCCAGCGCCGCAAGGTCATCCCCGGCTTCACCCTGAAACGCACCGCCGCCCTGCGGCCGATGATCCGGCGGACCGTCGACGGCCTTCTTGACGCCATGGTCGAGAAGGGGCCGCCGGCCGACCTGGTCTCCGCGTTCGCGCTGCCAGTGCCGTCGATGGTGATCTGCGCGCTGCTCGGCGTCCCCTATGACGACCACGACTTCTTCGAGGAGCAGTCCCGGCGGCTGCTGCGCGGGCCGGATCCGGCCGACACGCAGGACGCCCGCGACCAACTCGACGACTATCTCGGCAAGTTGATCGACCACAAGGTCCGCGAGCCGGGCGACGGGCTGCTCGACGAGCTCGTCGAGGACCAGTTGCGCACCGGCGGCATGGACCGGACGGAGCTGGTCAGGATGGCGGTGCTGCTGCTCGTCGCCGGACACGAGACCACCGCGAACATGCTGTCGCTGGGGACGTTCACGCTCCTGGAGCACCCGGAGCGGCTCGCGGAGCTGCGGGCGGACCCCTCGCTGATGCCGGTGGCGGTCGAGGAACTGATGCGATTCCTCTCCATCGCGGACGGCATACTGCGGGTCGCCACCGAGGACATCGAGGTGGCCGGGACCGTGATCCGCGCCGAAGAAGGCGTCGTCCTCGCGACCTCCCTGATCAACCGGGACGGCTCGGTCTACCCGGACGCCGACGTGCTCGACTGGCACCGGCCGGCCCGCCACCACGTGGGCTTCGGGTTCGGTATCCACCAGTGCCTGGGGCAGAACCTGGCGCGGGCCGAGATGGAGATCGCCCTGAGCGGCCTCCTTGCCCGGTTGCCGGGGTTGCGGCTGGCGGCGCCCGCCGACCGGATTCCGTTCAAACCGGGCGACACCCTCCAGGGGATGCTGGAACTCCCCGTCACTTGGTAGTGGAGTGGGTTCATGAAGATCAGCATCGATGGTGACGTCTGTATCGGCTCGGGGCAGTGCGTCCTGACGGCGCCGGGCGTGTTCACCCAGGACGACGACGGATTCAGCGAGTTGCTGCCGGGGCGCGCGGACGGTGGGGGAGACCCCATGGTCCGCGAGGCGGCCCGCGCCTGCCCGGTGCAGGCCATCTCGCTGGCGGACTGATGCCGCGCCGGCGGTACGGCACTGGTTCGTCTGGGTGCCGTACCGCCGGGTGACAGTGGCTGTCAGCTGTCAGTCGTTCTCTGTCAGCTGTCAGCTGTCAGCTGTCAGTGGTCAGTGGTCAGTGGTCAGTGGTCAGTCGTTCCCTGTCAGCCGTCAGCCGTCAGCCGTCAGCCGTCAGCCGTCAGCTGACAGTGGTCACTTGTTACCTGCCACCCGCCACCTGCCACCTGCCACCTGCCACCCGCCACCTGTCACCTCTCCGTGTGCCGCAGCCGTACGACCGGGATGTCCCGCTCGGTCCTCTTCTGGTACTCCGCGTACGGCGGGAAAACCTCCACCAAGTGCGGCCACACCCGGGCCTTCTCCTCGGGGGAGAGGGTCTCGGCGCGGGCTGGGAACCGCTCGGTGCCGACCCGGACGCTGACGTCCGGCTGGTCCACGAGGTTGAGGTACCAGAGCGGATGGTCGTCGGATCCGCCCTTGGAGGCCACGATCAGAAGGTCGTCGCCGTCGCGCCCGTAGATCAGCACGGTACGGCGTACGGTGCCGGTGCGGCGGCCGACGTAATCCAGGAGCAGACAGGGCGCGCCGTGCAGGGTCGTTCCCTTGGTGCCGCCCGACTCCTCGTACAGCTGGGCCTGTTGGGCCACCCAACCGGTCGGGCTGATCTCCACCGCGCCGCCGTCACCGGGTTTCAGAGCCACTGCGTCCTCCCTTGCCGAGGGTGATTTGCCTTCCAGCCTGCCCCACTTGGCGGACGTACGCCGTCCGGGCGCACCCCGGCGGCCGGATCCGAGCCCTCGCCCACGCCCAGTCGTCAGCCGCCGGTGGTGGAGCCGGGCCGCAGGATCATGAGGACGGTCACCACCGCCCACAGGAGGTTGAACACCCCCGTGAACATGGCGAGCCGGACGGTCTGGCGTGCGTCGACGGCGGTCACCGGTCCGGTCTGCGCACCTGTGGCGGCCGCGTCGAGCTCGGTGACTATCGCTTCCTGGCCGGGCACGACGAGCGCGTTGAGCGCGAGCGCCGCGAGCGTCGTCAGCACGATGGAGACGATGATCCAGGTGTCGCCGAGGATGTGCATGGTGCTCGCCGTGGCGAGCCCGAACACGGGCACGGTGACGCCCACGGCCGCGTAGACCCGGCTGATCCGGAACAGCAGCCGTACTGACGCCAGCGCCTGCGCGTCGTCGGGCGCGGCCAGCGCCCGCCGGGCGGCGGGCGGGAACATGCTGGCGGCCACCGCGACCGGTCCGATGGCGAGAATCGCGGCCAGGAGGTGCAGGGTGAGGAGGAACTTCGTCACGGGATGGGCGCTTTCGTACGGACGTGAGGGCCCCCGGACGGGAGCCCCGGCCGAACGTTATGGCGTGATCGGGCGCCGGAGAAGTGGCGGGAGTGCCAGCATCCAACGGATTTCCGCCAGACCGCCGCGCCGAGCCTCGCCCCGGCGGGTGCGCCACCGCCGTGCACAGGTCTGCACGGGTCTGCACAGGCCCGCACAGGTCTCCCCGGGCACTGTCAGTGCCGGAACCTACGATGGTTGGAAGATCACTTCCATTGGGGACGGTCGTCGTCCGGAGCCGGAGGTTTCTTGTGGAGCAGAGGTTCGTCACCGTCGTCACGGGCGGCAGCCGCGGTATCGGCGCCGCGATTTGCGCCCGGCTGGCCGCCGACAGCCACGACGTGGTCGTGGGCTACCGCTCGGACGCCGAGGCCGCCGAAGCCGTGGCCGAGGAGGTGCGTCAAGCGGGCCGCCAGAGCCTGGCAGTGGAGGTCGACACGGCGGACGAGGTCTCTGTGGACCGGCTCTTCGACGCCGCCGCCGCGCTCGGCCCGGTCACCGGGCTCGTCAACAACGCGGGGGTCAGCGGCCCCAACGGCCGTCTCGCCGACGCCGACGCGGAGGGGATGCGCCGGGCCATCGACGTGAACGTGCTGGGCTATCTGCTCTGTGCCCGCCGGGCCGTGCGCGATATGACGGCACGCGGCGGCGGGTCCATAGTCAACATCTCCTCGGCCGCCGCCACTCTGGGCAGCCCCGGGCAGTACGTGCACTATGCCGCCACCAAGGCGGCCGTGGACGCGATGACGGTCGGCCTTTCCAAGGAGGTCGCGGGCGACGGGATCCGGGTCAACTGTGTGGCGCCGGGCATCATCTGGACCGGTTTCCACGAGGACCCCCAGCGCCCCGCGAAGCTCGCCGGCAGCATCCCGATGGGCCGGCCCGGGCGGCCCGACGAGATAGCCGGAGCGGTCGCCTGGCTGCTCTCGCACGACGCCTCGTACGCGACGGGGACGGTCATGCGGGTGGCGGGCGGGATCTAGCCGGGGAGCCGCCCCGGCCCACAGGCGTCGGTGTCGGGGTTGGTGTTCGTATTGGTGTCGGCGTCGGGTGAGGCGTCAGGTGAGGGGGCCGGGCGAGGGATTGGGTTCGGGTACGGGGTCGGGCCCCGGCGGGTTGGGTACGGGATCCGGCTCCGGTACGGGCACCGGCCCCGGCCCCGGCAGTGGTCCGGGCCCGGGTGCGGGCGGGCCAGGGGTCGGGCCGGGCGTCGGGCCGGGCGTGGGCGGCACGGGATCGGGCGGACCGGGGGTCGGGCCGGGGGTGGGCCCCGGCGTCGGCGGGTTGGGATCGGGGTAAGGGGGCTGGGTCATCGGGACCTCCTGGGGTGCTCCGGCCCTGCTCCGGGCCGACGGGCGGGGCATCGGCTCCGCGCCCGGGACCGGGGCCCGTGCGGGCCGACGCCGTCTCCACTGTCTCCTCCAGCGCGTGCCCACGCCCGTCGGCCGTACTCCATCCGTCGCCCGGCGCCGCTGCCTCGGGCCGTCCGGGGTGTCGGCGGCCGGATCAGTCGATGCCGTCCCCGAGGGATTCGAGGAGTTCGCGCAGGGTCCCGGCGAGTTCGTCCCGCCGGTCCGGGCCGAGGGCCGTGAGCAGCCGTTCCTCCGTGGCGAGGTGGTCGGGCAGCGTCCGGTCGACGAGCGCCTGGCCCTCGGTGGTGAGGGCGACCTGGACGACCCGGCCGTCGGTCGGGCTCGGGGAGCGGGTCACCAGGCCGCGCGCCTCAAGGCGGTCGAGGCGCTGCGAGACGGCGCCCGAGGTGACCATCGCCGAGCGCATCAGCTCGGCGGGCGTGAGCAGATGGGGCGGCGCGCTGCGGCGCAGGGTCGCGAGCACGTCGAAGGACGCCGGGTCGAGGCCGTGCTCGGCGAAGGTGCGCCGCAGCTCGGTCTCGATCAGCCGGGAGAGGCGTTTGAGCCGCCCGATCACCGCCATCGGCGAGACATCGAGGTCGGGGCGGCGTTCGCCCCACTGCGCGAGCAGGAGGTCCACATGGTCGGTCACGGATCTCAGACTAGCCAATCTCTTAGCGGTGAGGTACTTTTCTCTTAGCGCTAAGAGAAACTTTCAGCGCGGACCGGCCGAACCCACGACCGGCCCCACCAGTGACCGGCCGAGCCGGTGCGACGGACGAACCAGAAGGAGCGGACACTCATGCGCATCACCGTCTTCGGAGCCGCGGGAAACGTCGGCAGGCGCGTCGTGGACGAGGCCATCGCCCGGGGCCACGAGGTCACCGCCGTCGTGCGTGACCGCGTCCGCTTCGCCGAACTCCACCCGGCCGCCACCGCCCGTACCGGCGACGCCGCGAACGTCCAGGACATAGCCGAGCTGAGCGCCGGGCAGGACCTGGTCATCAGCGCCACCCGGCCCCCGGCGGGCAGTGAGGGCGACCTGGTCACGGTGACCAAGGCGCTCCTGGCCGGGCTCGCCGGGACCGGGGTGCGCGTGCTGGTCGTCGGCGGCGCCGCCACCCTGACCCTGCCGGGCGGCGGCGGAGCCACCGTCGTCGACGACCCGGACTTCCCGGCCGACTGGCGGCCGATCGCCGACGCGTGCACCGAGCAGCTCGCCGTCTGCCGCGCCGAGACCGAGGTCGACTGGGCCTACCTCAGCCCGGCCGCCCTCTTGGAGCCGGGCGAGCGCACCGGAACCTACCGGCTCGGCGCCGACGAGCTCCTCGTGGACGACCAGGGCGTGTCCGCCATCTCGATGGAGGACTTCGCGGTGGCGCTCCTGGACGAGGCCGAGGAGCCCCGCCACCACCGCACGAGGTTCACCGTGGCGTACTGAGGCGCCTGCCCGCAGCGGTCTCAGTGCCCGAGCAGCACCCTCAACTCGGGCTGGAGCAGCTCCCCGTGAGCCTGTACGAGGTCGTCGCACAGATCCCAGATCCGCTCCACCGGCAGCGTGGCGGCGGTCGCCGCGTCGGTCATCGCGGCGTGCCGCACATGTCGGGGCTCGCCCTCGGTGGCGGCGCGGACGACCAGATCGGTGACGCTCGCGTATGTACGGTTCAGCGCCGCGCACTGCGGCGGGAGCGCGCCGACGTGGGTCGGCTGGACGCCCGACGCGTCGACCAGACAGGGGACTTCGACCACGGAATCGGTCGGCAGATTGCTGATCAGATGGTGGTTGGGGACGTTGCCGTAGATCGTGCGGGGGGTGCCGGTCACGATGCTGTGGACGATCTGCGGGGCGTACTCCATAGTGCCCTCGACCGGCAGCGGTCGGCCCGCTGCCAGGGCGTTGCGGGTGCGCTCGTAACTGACCGTGTTGTCCTCGATGATGTCGAGGTAGGCGCCGATCGGCAGCCGCAGCCGCTCCACCTCGCTGTCGTGGTGCAGGTACCACGGCACGTACTCCGAAGAGTGCTCACTGGTCTCGGTGGGGTAGTGGCCGAGCCTGCGGTACATGTCCACGCGGACCCGGCGCAGCAGTTCGCGGTCCTTCTCGATGGCGGCGTCCAGGAGCGGGTGCAGATCCCGGCCGTCGCGCTCGAAGCGCAGCACCCACGCCTGGTGGTTCATCCCGGCGGCCAGGTACGACACCTCGGAGAAGTCCACGCCGACCAGCTCGGACAGGTCGTGCATCGTCCAGTACACCGAGTGGCACAGCCCCACCGCCTTCAGGTGGGGGGCGATCCGGTGGAGATACAGCAGGTTCATCGCCATCGGGTTGGTGTAGTTCAACAGCCAGGCGTCCGGGCAGAGTTCGGCCATGTCCTCGGCGATTCCGCGCAGTACGGGGAAGGTGCGCAGGGCCCGGAAGATGCCGCCGACGCCGAGCGTGTCCCCGATGGTCTGGCGCAGCCCGTAGCGCGCGGGGACGGCGAAGTCGGTGCGGGTCGCCGCGTTCATGCCGACCTGGACGGTGTTGATGACGAAGTGCGCCCCGTCGAGGGCGCCGCGCCGGTCGGGGTGCGCGGTGACGACGGGGGCGACCTTCAGAGCCGTCGCGATGTGCCGGGCCGCCGCCTCCGCGGTGGCCAGCCGCTCCGGGTCGATGTCGTGCAGCGCGATCCGCAGACGGGTGAACTCGGGGAAGGCGAACAGGTCGGCCAGCAGCCCCTGGGTGAACACCACGCTGCCCGCGCCCATGAAGGCGATCTTCACTTCGGCCGGTTCGGCCATCTCGGTGACTCCAGTCGTCTCGGTCATGCGGGAACTCCGGTCCCGGGGACGTGGGCCAGTGCCTCGTCCCAGGTGGGCTGGGCCGCGGTGCCGCCGCGGCCGCGGGTGGACAGCGAGCCGCAGGCGACGGCGACGGCCAGGGCCTCCGGAAGGGCGAGCCCGCGCAGGACCGCGGCGACGAACCCGGCGTCGAAGCTGTCCCCGGCCCCGACCGTGTCGAGCGGCTCGACGGGCAGGGCGGGAGCCGTGGTGACCCGCGTGCCGTCGTGAGCAAGGGCGCCCTCGGCGCCGTTCTTGACCACGACGAGCGGGCCGCGCCGGGCCAGCGCGGCCGCCGCCGCGGCCACGCCCTTGGCGACGCCGGTCAGGGCGCGCGCCTCGGCCGCGTTGGGCAGTACCTGGTCCGTCACCTTAAGGACCGGGTCGAGCAGTTCCGCGTCCCAGCGGCCGGACGGGTCGTCGTTGGTGTCGAGCGAGGTGGTCGCGCCCAGCTCGCGCGCCCGCGCGAACACCTTGGCGAGCGCCCCGGCGAGCCGTGGCATCAGGAAGAACGAGGCGGCGTGGACGTGCCGGGCGCCGGCGAGCAGCTCCTCGGGGACGTCCCCGGGCCCGGTCGCGGCCAGGCACCCGGGAGCGGTGAGGATCGCGCGGTCGGCGCCCCGGGTGAGGACGGCGGTGAGCGGGGTGGCCCGTTCGGGGTCGGTGGTCAGGGCCGAGGTGTCGACTCCGCGCGCGGCCAGGGCCGTACGGACGAAGGCGCCCGCCGGGTCGTCGCCGACGCGGCCCGCGAACGCCACGCGCAGCCCGAGGCGGGCCGCGCCGCAGGCCATGATCGCGGCGGAGCCGCCGAGGACGAGGTCGGCCCGCTCGACGAGCTGCTCGCGCTGTCCGTACGCGAGGTCGCGCGGCACCGGGCCGAGGACGACGTCCGGGTTGGCGTCGCCCACGACCAGCAGGTCGAAGGGGCGGGAAGGAGGTGAAGGCATCACGAAGGGCTCTCTGGTCCGGGGGAGGGTGCTCGGGGGCGTCCCGTGAAGGCGCGGGTCCGCCTCAGCCCTTCAGCCCGCTCGACGTCAACGACTGGATGAAGGTCCGCTGGGCGAACAGGAAGGCGAGCAGCACCGGCAGCACCGTGATGACGTTGCCCGCCATCACCGCCGCCCACTGCGTGTGGTGCTGCCCCTGGAAGGTGGTCAGCCCCAGCTGGAGGGTGTACTGGGTGTCGTGGTTGATGGCGATCAGCGGCCAGGACAGGTCGTTCCAGGTGGCGAGGAAGGTCAGCACCGCGACCGTGGCGAGCGCGGGCCGGGCCAGTGGCAGGACGATCGAGAAGAGCACCCGTAGCCGTGAGCACCCGTCGATCCAGGCGGCCTCCTCCATCTCCCTGGGCAGCCCCAGGAAGAACTGCCGGAAGAGGAACACCGCGAACGGCGTGACCAGGGACGGCACGATCAGCGCGCCCAGTGTGTCGATCAGCCCCAGCCACTTCATCACCAGGAACGTCGGGATCATCGTCAGCTGGAACGGGATCACCATCGTCGCCAGCATCAGCGCGAGCAGCGCCCGCGAGCCCCGGAACCGCATCCGGGCGAACGCGTAGCCGCCGAGCGCGCCGAGGACCAGGTTCGAGCCCACGGCGACGGTCGAGACAATGCACGAGTTGGCGAACCAGCGCGGGAACATCGCGTTGCCCAGCACATAGCGGTAGCCGCCGAGGTCGATCCCCTTGGGCCACAGCGCCGGCGGGAACCGGTTGATCTCGGCATTGGTCATGAACGAGCTGAGCACCAGCCACACCAGCGGCAGCGCGAAGCCGAGCGAGAGCGGAGCGAGCAGCAAGTGCCAGGCGCTGAACGGCAGTCGACGCCGCCGGGCCGCGCGCGGCACGGGGGCCGCCGCGGGAGCGGCGCCCTCCTTGACCATGGTGGAGGCGGTCATCGGGCCACTCCTTCCGCGCGCCGCAGTCCGGGCGCGGCGCCGGTGGTGCGCTCCCGGTGGCGGCGGTAGAGCGTCACCGCCGTGCCCGCGAGCAGCAGGGCGACCGCGAGTACGTACGCGGCGGCGGCGCCGTAACCCGCGGTGAAGGTCCGGAACGCCTGCTCCCACACGAAGTACACGATGACGGTGGTCGACTCCAGCGGGCCGCCCTTGGTCGTCACGTACACCAGGTCGAAGACCTGAAGCGCGGTGATCAGCTGCCACAGCACCAGGAACGCGGTGATCGGGGCGAGCGTCGGCAGCGTCACGTACCGCAGGACCTGAGCCCGGTTCGCCCCGTCCAGACGCGCCGACTCGACGAGTTCGGTGGGTACGTCCTGGAGCGCGGCCAGGAAGACCACGACGCAGAAGCCGATCCCGCTCCACAGCGAGATCGCGAGCAGGACGTACAGCGACTGGCCGGGGTCGGTCAGGAAGCCCTGCGGGGAGACGCCCAGCTTGTGGAGGATCGAGTTGGCCGCGCCGAACTGCGGGTCGAAGATGAAGGAGAACAGCACGCCCTGCGCGGCGGCCGAGACGACGAACGGAATGAAGACGAGCGTGCGGTAGACGCCCACGAACCGGATCCTCCGGTTCAGTGCGAGGGCCAGCGCGAGTCCGCCGGCCAGGCTCAGGGGCACGTACACGCCCGCGTACGTCAGCGTGTTCTCGACGGCCTTGCGGAAGCCGGGGTCCTTCGACAGGGCCCGGTAGTTGTCGAGGCCGACCCAGCGGCCGGGGGTGACCAGGTCGTCGGCGCGGAACGACAGCAGCAGCGACCAGATGACCGGCACCACGCTCAGCCCCAGGATGACCAGGACCGACGGGGTGATGAACGCCCAGGCGGTGGCCTGTTCGCCGCGCGCCCGCCGCCGTCGGGCGCGGCGCCGCTCGGCGGGCTCCCGGTCGGCAGGGGCCAGGGTCAGCGGGCGGGGTGCGCCCGTACGGGATCCTCGGTCCACGACGGCCCTCCTCATCGGGGAATCAGCAGGGCGGCGTCCGCCTTGTCGGCGCACCGGCGCACCGCCTTGGCGGGGGAGGCGCGGCCGAGCAGCACGGACACCACGGCCTCGCCGGTGGCCTGGGAGATCTGCGGGTAGGCGGGGTGGATGGGCCGCACCCGGGCGGTCTCCAGGGCCTTGGTGAACACGGGCAGGCCCACGGTGTCGGCGGAGTGCCGCTGCCAGGCGCTCTCGTGCTCGGTCCGTCTGCTCAGCGGCAGACTGCCGCCTCCTATGTCCCACCGCACGTCCTGCGCGGGAGTGATCAGCCAGCGGACGAACTCCACGGCCGCCCGGGCGCGCGCCTTGCCGTTGTCGAAGACGGTCCAGGTGTCGGGCCCGGAGATGGTCAGCGGCTTTCCGCTGTAGGTGGGCATGGGCACCACGTCGTACGGCAGTTTGGATTCCACGATGTTGGGGAGCTGCCACGGCCCGGTGATCACCATGCCCATCCGGCCGGAGGTGAACACCTGGTACATCTGCTCGCTGCCGGGTTTGGGGTCGACGTAGACGCTCTTGTCGGCGACGAGCCGCGCCACCGTCTCCAGGGCCCGCCGCCCGGTGTCGGCGAAGCCGATGCCCTTCCCGTCCGGGGCGATCACATCGCCGCCGAGGTCCCAGATCATCGGCCACAGCCGCCACACCGTGTCCTCGTCGCCAGCGCCGGGCCAGGCCGTGCCGAAGACGCCGCGCCCGGCGTCGGTGAGTTTCTTGGCGGTGGCCACGAACTCGGGCCAGGTCCAGCCGGGCTTGGGCAGCGGAATCCCGGCGCGCTTGAACAGGGTCGTGTTGCAGGCGACGGCGAGCGAATCGAGGAGGGAGGGCGCGGCCCGCACCTTGCCGTGCAGGGTGACGGCGTCCCTGACGGAGGGCCAGAAGTCGTTCCACGGCGGGTCGCCGTCGTGCATCACACCGGTCAGATCGACGACTTTGGGGCTGCGGGCGATGCTGGCGAGGTCCGAGCCGAAGATGTACGCGATGTCGGGGTAGGCACCGGCCGCCAGCGCGGCCGTCACCTTCTGGAGCATGGCGTCGGCCACGACGCCACCGCCGCTCGCGTTCACCCGGATGCGGGGCTGCGAGCGGTTGAAGTCGGCGGCGAGCGCCTCGATCGCCTTGGCGCCGATCTCGTTCTGGCCGTGCCACATCTCGACGGTGACGCGGCCGTCGGCGCCGACGCCGTCGGAGGTGGTCGAGGCGCAGGCGTCGAGCAACGGGAGAGCTGCGGCCCCGGCGACGACGCCCGCCCCGGTGCGCAGCACCCGGCGGCGCGGCAGGCCCGGGGCGGGGTGGGGCTTGCTGGTGCGGTCCTGACCGGCGGGCATGGTCGTCCATCCCTTAGCGGGTGCGCCCCGCCTCGGACGCGGGACACACGTCCTGGCGACTCGGGCCGGACTCCGGATCGGGTCGGGATCCGCTACCGGCTGGGCGCGCCTCTCGAAGCGCCGGGCCGTACGAAGGCCCGGCACTGGCTGGATGAAAGCGCCTCGGGGGTCACGCGTCAAGTACCCGAGAGGGTCCACCCGTCCGCGTGCCGCCGGTCACCACGCGTCACTCCCGGGCACAACAGCGCGCTTCCGGCCGCGCCGTGCGGTGTTTCGGCCTACTTGCCGGTACGGGGGGCTCCAAGTGATCGCGGAGCCATTACATGTGAGGCGCGGTCACGTTGTTCATGAAAACTCGTCGCGTCACTCGCTGCGCAACTCGTCGCGCGGCTCCGAGAGGGGACTTGATGGCTGGTCTGATGCATCGCTTCGGCAGGGTACGGATCCTCTTGGGCGCGGGAGCGTCGGGGGCCGCGCTGGTCGCGACGGTGGTGTTCGGCGCCGCACCGGCGCAGGCGGCCGCACCCGGCGGAGGCAGGGCCGCGAGCGCGGGGACCACGTCGCAACCTCAGACGGTCGCGCCCGTCGGGGCTTCGTCGCAACCGGTTGCTCCGGCCGCCTGCTCGGGCACGTACGAGGGCGACGAGCGCCTCGGCCCGCAATACCTGCCGAAGCCCTGGCAGGACCCGGTCGGCCCGCTGGTCCTCGGCTACCACCGCACCGGCCACCTCAGCCCCACGGCGTTCCTCGCCACCTACTGGGACCCCACGGCGGGCAGTTGGAAGTACCCGCCCAACGACGGCTTCGCCAACCGCCCCGACGGCAGCCTCGACAAGCGTCCGGTACGGCTGCGGGTCGGCGAGGACCTGGACCGTTTCGGCTCCGAGTACGGCGCGTTCCTGGCTCCGGCCGGCGCGAGCTACGCACGCCGGGCGCTGCCCCCGCAGAGCCTGATCACCCGCGAGGCGGCGTACCCGTGCGCGTACCACGCGTACGAGGTGACCAAGAGCTTCACCGTCTGGGAGGGCCGGATCGCGCCCTGGTTCGAGCAGCGCGGCGGCGGCGAACAGGTCAAGCTCGACCCGGCGTTCGTCGACCCGGGCGACGGCCAGAAGCTCAATGTGAAGTGGCTGCTTGACCACGGGTATCTGAAGGCGGAGACGAATGTGGCGGCGGCGAGGAGCGCGCTGGCGGGGGTGGCGGGCTGAGCTGAGGAAGCCAGTCGGTTCCCCTGGAAAGGCACAAAGGCAAAAAGGCAAAAGGCAACGGCAACAAAAGGCAATGGCAAGGAGAGCTCTCTCCTTGCCACTCTCAACGTATAGCGCGTCGGGGGGCTTGCCGCAAGGCCCCCGTCACGGCGCAGAATCGTCGTCCGTTGCCACAACCTGCGGAAACGGGGGACACGACGTGTGTGTGTTGTTGAGGACATGCTCGACACGAGCTTCGACGGAGTGGGAGGCGCCGGTCACTCGATCGGTCCCCGCAGTACGGCGGGGCACGGCCGCCTCGGAGGTGTCGCAGTGACCGGGCAGTACGTGGTGGATCTTCAAGAGGTCGATGAGACGCAGGTCGCGGTCGTCGGCGGCAAGGGCGCGCACCTGGGCGGGCTGTCGCGGATCGAAGGCATCCGCGTGCCGGCTGGCTTCTGCGTGACGACGGACGCCTTCCGGCGGATCATGGCGGAAGCGCCGTCGATCGGCGAGCGACTCGATCAGTTGTCGCGCCTGACCCAATGCAATGAAGAGGGGGACGACCGGGAGGCGATCCGCACGCTCAGCGCGCAGATTCGCCGGACCATCGAAGGCATTGCCATCCCGGGCGATCTCGCGGCGGCGATCACCCGCGCGCTCGCCCGAGTCGGTGAGCAAGCCGCCTATGCCGTCCGATCCAGCGCGACGGCGGAGGATCTGCCGACGGCCTCCTTCGCCGGTCAGCAGGACACGTACCTGAACGTCGTGGGGCCGACGGCGATCCTCCAGCACATCAGCCGGTGCTGGGCCTCGTTGTTCACCGAGCGGGCCGTGACCTATCGCCGGCGGAACGGCATCGACCACCGTACGGTCCACATGGCCGTGGTCGTGCAGCGGATGATCTTCCCGCATGCGGCCGGCGTCCTGTTCACGGCCGACCCCGTCACGGGCAACCGGAAGGTCGCCACCGTGGACGCCGGGTTCGGCCTCGGCGAGGCACTGGTCTCCGGCCTGGTGAACCCGGACGTCTTCAAGGTGCGGGACGGCGAAGTCGTCGCCAAGGCGATCGGCGCCAAACAGCGTGCCGTTCACGCCCTGCCTGCCGGCGGTACGCAGGAAGTGGCGATCGACTCGCGGCGGCAGCAGCAGCCGACGCTGACGGATGCGCAAGCCGTGCGGCTCGTACAGCTCGGGCGACGGATCGAAGCGCACTTCGGCCGCCCGCAGGACATCGAATGGTGCCTGGTCGACGACGGCTTCCAGATCGTTCAGAGCCGGCCGATCACGACGCTGTTCCCCGTCCCCGAGGCCGACGACCAGGAGAACCACGTCTACGTCTCGGTCGGTCATCAGCAGATGATGACCGACCCCATGAAGCCCCTCGGGTTCTCCATGTGGCAGCTGACGGCCATGGCGCCGATGCACGAGGCCGGCGGGAGGCTGTTCGTCGACGTCACCCGGCGCCTGGCCTCGCCCACGAGCCGGGCCGGCCTCCTGGACCTCATGGGGAGGGGTGATCCGCTGGTCAGGGACGCTCTGGAGACCGTTCTCGACCGCGACGACTTCGTGCCCTCGCTGCCGGACGCGGGTTCCGGCGGGGCACCGGCCGGTGGGGGACCGGCTGGCGGGGCACCGGCCGGTGGCGCCTCCGTCCCGACCGAGGCCGACCCGGCCATCGTCACCGAGCTGATCGAGCGCAGCCGGGCGTCCCTCGCCGCCCTGGAGCGTGACATCCGGACGAAGACCGGACCGGCGCTGTTCGACTTCCTGCTGGAGGCCTTCGAGGAGCACAAGCGCGTCCTCAGTGATCCGCTGAACCTTCAGGCGATCATGGCGGGGATGGAGGCCACGTGGTGGCTCAACGACAAGCTGCTGGAGTGGCTGGGCGAGAAGAACGCGGCTGACACGCTCACACTCTCCGTCCCCGACAACGTCACGTCCCAGATGGGACTGGAGCTGCTCGACGTCGCCGACGTGATCCGCCGGCATCCAGAGGTCGTGGCGTATCTCCAGGACGTCGAGGACAAGGACTTCCTGGACGAGGGCTCGCTGGACGAGGGCTTCCTGGACGAGTTGCCAAAGCTCGCGGGCGGGAGGGAGGCGCGCGACGCCATCGAGACTTACCTCGACCGGTACGGCATGCGCTGCGTCGGCGAGATCGACATCACGAGGCCACGTTGGCGCGAGCGCCCCACCACGCTCGTGCCCGTGATCCTCGACAACGTCAGGAACTTCGAGCCGGGCGCTGCCGAGCGGCGCTTCGAGGAAGGCCGGCGGAAGGCGCGGAAGAAGGAACAGGACGTGCTGTCGCGCCTGCGGGCTCTGCCGGACGGGGACCGGAAGGCCGACGAGGCCAAGCGGATGATCGACCGGGTCCGAACCTTCATCGGATACCGGGAGTACCCGAAGTACGGCATCATCAGCCGCTACTTCGTCTACAAGCAGGCCCTGCTGGGGGAGGCCGAGCGCCTCGTGCGGGCCAACGTGCTTCCTGAGAAGGAGGACATCTTCTACCTCACGTTCCAGGAACTCCACGAAGTCGTGCGCTCGAACGAGGTGGATGGTCGGCTCATCCAGCAGCGCAAGGACGCGTTCCGGTCGTACCACGCGCTCACACCGCCCCGGGTGCTCACCTCGGACGGCGAGGCCGTCACCGGGGCGTACCGGCGCGACGACGTGCCCGCCGGCGCCCTGATCGGCCTCCCGGTTTCCACCGGGACCATTGAGGGAAGGGCCCGCGTCATCCTTGACATGGCGGACGCCGATCTCGAAGCGGGTGACATCCTGGTCACGCCCTTCACGGACCCCAGCTGGTCGCCCCTGTTCGTGTCCATCGCGGGCCTGGTGACGGAGGTGGGCGGCCTGATGACCCACGGCGCGGTGATCGCCCGGGAGTACGGCTTGCCGGCCGTCGTGGGCGTGGAGCGGGCCACCCGGCTGATCCGGGACGGTCAGCGGATCCGCGTACACGGAACGGACGGGTACGTCGAGATCCTGCCTTGACCGACCGCACCGAGAAGGCCCATCCGTGACTTTCGAGCGAACAACGCCGAGCAGGTGACGGGCAGAGCAGCAGGGCGGTGGCCACCAGAGGCCGGAGCCTCTCACCGGCCCTACTGGCGTATGCGGCGCTCGGAGGTCACCTGGACGCAGTAGCCGGGAGTCGGACAGGTCGCGGACCGGTCTGTGCGGTCGAATGATCGGTACTAGCCGCGCCCGTGGCGGTCTGGTCGCCCCGCTGGAGTCCTGCCGGGCGAGAGCCCTCGTACTGGACGTACGTGGGCTTTCGCCCGGTGCGGCGAGAGTGCGTGCCAGGCGTCGCAGGACAGACGGGAATTTGACGACAGGCCCTAGGACACGGTGAACACCAGCTCCGACCACCGCACCCCAGTCCGTCCATGCAGATCCCCCCGGCCGCCCCGGTGGGCGAGTCGCAGCCCCGCCGCCTCTGCCAGCGCGACCGTCTCGGCCTCCGGTACGTCGAACATCCGCCGTCCGGACGGCACCGGTCCACTGCGTACCGTCATCGCCAGCATGCCGCCGGGAGCGAGCAGCGCGGCCACCGTCCGCATGCCACGGGCGCGTTCCGCGGCGTCCAGGTGCATCCACACCGCCGTGAGCAGGATGAGATCGAACCGCTCGCCCAGCCCGGCCAGCACCGGCAGGTCGGGAAGGGCATCGTCGAGCCAGGTCACTTTCGCATCCGGGTGCAACCGCTCGCCGTGCAGGCGGAGTTCGGCGGTCGGCTCGACCGCCGTGACCGTATGGCCCAGGCGGGCCAGTGCCGCCGCGTCCCGGCCGGTTCCGGCCCCGAGGTCCAGGGCGCGTACGGGCGACGCCGGATAGAGGTGCAGCAGGGCGCCGTGGACCTCCTCGAAGGTCACGCTCTCGTACTGCTCGGCCAGCGCGTCGGCGTCCGTGCTGTACCCCTGCGTTCCCGCGACGGTGTCGTTCACACGGTCAGGCTAGACGATCAGCGTGGTGCGGGCGGCCGGGCATTACCCGCCAGGTAATCGACCAACCAGCCCCGCCCCCCGCATCATTGATCACACAACGCACCGCCGCGCCGAGGCGGTCGCTGACGGGGAGGATCCAGCACCATGCCGTACTTCGAGACCAGCACCGACGGCACCCGCCTGCACTACGTCGACTACGGGCCGCGCGAGGGCCGGACGGTCGTCTTCGTCAACAGCTCCTACTTCGGTACGGAGATGTGGGAGTTCCAGATGCTCGCGCTGGCCGCCGACGGCTACCGGTGCGTCGGGCTCGACCGGCGCGGGCACGGGCGGTCCGACGACGTTTGGGGTGGCTTCGACCTCGACACCCTCGCCGGGGACGTCGGCGCGCTCCTCGAGCACCTCGACCTCACCGACATCACTCTGGTCGGCCACTCCATCGGCACCGCCGAGGTCGTCCGCCACCTCACCCTGCACGGCAGCGGGCGGGTGGCGCGGGTCGCCCTGGTGGCCGGGATGGCACCCGGCCCGGTCCGCTCGGCCGACCACCCCGAGGGCGTCGACCCGGCGCTCATCGCCGCCGGGAACGAGGTCTTCCGCAAGGACCGCCCAGGGTTCTTCGCCAACGGCGCCGCCGCGTTCTTCGCCCTGGACCGCCCCGGCAACGAGGTCTCGCCCGCCCACGTCCAGTACTGGGAGAACCGCTGCGCGGGTGCCACGGCCCGCGCAGCCAACGCCCTCGGCGACCTCGTCGTCACCCTGAACGTCGCCCCCGAACTCGCCAAGATCGACATCCCGGCCCTCGTCATCCACGGCACCCACGACGCGTCCGCGCCGATCGCGCTGACGGGGGAGCGGGCCGCCCGCCTGATCCCGGGCAGCACGTTCCATGTGTACGAGAACGCCGGCCACGGGCTGTTCGTCACCCACGCGGAGCGGCTCACCGCGGACCTGCGGGAGTTCACCAACCGCTGACGGCTCCCGTCCCGTGTCCGGGGAGCCGGGGCGAGAGCGGGGGCGGAGTCCAGCGGTCGGTGCGAGGTTTCGCCGACTCCACGCCGTATGCGCTCTTGAGGTGTTCGGGGATGGCGTACTGCATCACCCGACCGCGGGTGAGTGAGGCGATTTCGAAGCGCGTGGTGAGTTTGCCCAGGTAGTCCAGACCCCAGGCACCCAGGGGTGACACGTCCTCGATGCGCTCCAGGACGCCCAGCAGCGCCGGGCCGAGCTTGACGGCGGAGTCCCAGGCCGAGCGGGGGACCTGGAGCCAGTCTGCCGCCGTGTCGCCGATGAGGAAGCGGATGACGGCGGAGACGACGGGGTCGAAGAAAGTGCCGGGGACCACCTCCTCGTACAGGTCGATGAGCTGGCGGGTCAGCCGTACACCCTCCTCCGAGGGGCCCATGTGGCGGGCCATGTAGAGGTCGGAGAAGTCCCGGGCCGCCGTGAGGTCGGGCGGGACCGCGTCCTGGTCGACGCCGAGCATGGCGCCGACGACGCGCCATGCGTAGTAATAGGCGTCGGCGCCCTCGTTGGAGATGTGGACGCCCAACCGGTCCAGGGCATCCAGCACCTGGATGGAGAACATCATCTGGCCGCCGATCACGTCCTCCTGGCAGATCGGCACCCCCAGCGCCGCCTCGTCCCAGAGCCCCTCACGGCGCAGATGGTGGCGGATCGACGCGTGCAGCAGGCGCACCTTCTGCGCTGCGGGAACGAACCTGCTGCCCGCCTCGAACGCGTCCGGCTGCATCAGGTAGACGGTGAACTGGCCGGTCTCCGCCATGCGTTTGGACGGATACTCCAGGGAATGGGTGGCGCTGAGCAGCTTCGCCACATGCGGGACGACATAGCAGGCCGGCATCGCGGCGAACGACAGCGCGGTGGAGATGTGGACGTTGTTGTCGATGAAGAACAGCCGTGCCCTCTCCATTTCGCCCCAGTCGACCCAGTCCGGTGGCTGCGCGGTGGTCTCCAGGTACTCGCGGGCCACCACGGGCAGCCCCTCGGGGAGCGGCTGCCCGGACTGGTTGAACCACCGCATGAGGGTGTTGAACTTCCCCACCTCGCCGCGTGAGAAGAGCGCCTCCACCGTCGCATCGGCCAGTTCGTCACCCGTGAGCCGAAGCGCGTCCATGGTTACGGGGGTTGAGGTCACCGGGAGTCCTTTCACAGGATGGAGCATGGAATGGCGTATGCCGGACTGGTACGTCATGTACGGAACGGGGGAAGACCGGTCTTCCGGTCATGCCGCGCGGTTGACGGCGGCCGTCACCAACGTGCTGAGGGCCTCGCCCGCCTCCGGGGGCAGAGGTATCCGCCGCAGCGCGGCCGTCGCGGCTTCGACCCGCTCGCTGATCATCCCCTCGACGCGCGCGGGGGCGCCGGACCGCTGCATGATCTCCCGCGCGCGGTCGAAGTCCGCCGTGCCCAGATCGCGCCGGCCGAGGATTTCGTGCAGAACCGTGCGTTCGGCCGGAGTCGCCCCGGACAGGGTGAGGGCGAGCAGCGCGGTCGGTTTGGCGCCCACGAGATCGTCCGTGTTGGACTTCCCGGTCTCCCGGGGGTCGCCGAAGACCCCGAGCAGGTCGTCGCGGAGCTGGAACGCCTCGCCGAGCGGTACCCCGTACGCGCTGAAGACGTCCAGGAGCCGGGCCGGTGCGCCGCCGAGCCTGGCGCCGATGTGCAGCGGGTGTTCCACCGTGTACTTCGCCGTCTTGTAGCGGATGATCTCCAACGAGCTGGTGGGACAGGCGGGTTGCCGCGCGCGCAGGATCTCCAGGCACTCGCCCGCCACGAGTTCACGGGCCAGCGTCGCCCACAGCGGGCGGGCCCGTGCCAGATAGGCGGCCGGCAGCCCGCAGGTGGTGAACAGCTCTCCCGCCCAGGACATCAGCAGATCGCCGACGAGCATGGCCAGCGCCCGGCCGTCCGTGGATCGCTGGTGACCGCCGACCGCGTCCCGGAGTGCGACATGCGCGGTTGGCGCGCCCCTGCGAGTGGCGCTGTCGTCGATGAGGTCGTCGTGCACCACGGCCGCCGCGTGCACCAGCTCCATGGCGGCCGCCGCCTTCACCATGGCATCGCTGTCCGGCTGGCCGCAGGCGCGCCAGCCCCAGTAGCAGAACGCGGCGCGCAGCCGCTTGCCCGCCGCCATCGTGTGCCGCAACTGCTCGACGACCGGAGTCAGTTCGACACCGATGTCGAGTAACGCCACGCTCTCCTCGTCGACGAACTCCCGCAGTACGCGGTCCACGCGCCGCCCGATGTCGGGCTGATCCCGCACCTCAGGCACCGGGCCGCTCGCGTCGCTCGGCGACGCGGCGCGCCACCGCCTCCATGTGTGGCTCGGACGGCGTGGCCATCCGCTTCAGCGCGAGCTCGCCCCGTACCCTCAGTTCCTCCCGGCCGTCGTCCGCCAGTTCCTCCAGGTCGGACCGGCCCAGCACGCCACGTACCCGGTGAATCGCGCTCTCCGCCTGCTCAAGCCCCAAGTCGACCAGTCCGGCGAGGAGTTGGATCGCCTCCTCCCCGGTCCTGCTGTGCGAGCTGTCCCGACGTGTCGTCACATCCGTCGCCCTCTCTGTCCGGCTGTTGCCCCGCGCCATTCCGGTACGGCAAGTTCCAGGGGCACAAGCGCGGAGAGACTGCCCCCACAGGCGGGCAGCCAACCCGGCGGTCACAGGGCCGGCCGACAATCCGTGGCATCCGGGGGAGGCGTACGGGAGCGCCGTGGGGCGCACCGGCGGACTGAGGTCGTGTGCGGTGCAAGCGCTCAGCTCGCGGGCGCCCCACCGATGCCCAGCGCAGCCCGGATCTCCCGAAAGAGCCGCTTGTCCAGGCCGTTCACGCTCATCCTGTTCTTCGTCACGGCGAACGAGAAGCGGTGCGCGGGGTCGGCGGAGGCGGCGCTGCCGCCCGAGCCGTTCGTGCCGAAGCCGCCGTCGGGGGAGCGCACCACCGAGCCCGCGCCGCCCAGCATGAAGCCGTAGCCCTTCAACAACGGGAAGCCCAGGGAGCGGTCCTCGCCGCTCGTCCTCGGGGTCGTCGCCTCCTTCAGGGTGGCCTCCGACACCAGCCGTACGCCGTCGAGCTCGCCGCAGGCCAGCGCCGCGTACACCCGGGCCGCCGCCCGGGCCGTCATCGTTCCGTTGGCGGGGAGCGCGGCCCGGCGGAAGTCGGCGCGGTTGGCCAGCGCGGCCACCGGCAGCACCCGGCGAGGGGCGAAGGCGAAGAACGGCGAGTCCGGCGGCATCCGGTCCAAGTACGCCGACCAGCCGCCGTCGTAGCAGGTGGCGAGCCCGGCCACCAAGTGGTCCGGGACCGAGAACAACAGCGAGTCCGCCACCCCCAGCGGCCCCACCAGCTCCTCCCGCAGCAGCTCGTCGCACGGACGGCCCGTCACCCGGCGCAGGGCCTCCGCGAGCAGTACGCCGTACGTCCAGCCGTGGTAGCCGCTCGCCGTGCCGGGCTCCCACAGCGGCGCCTGCCCGGCCAGCCAGTCGCCGACCGCCGCCACGTCGAACAGCTCCTTCGGGGTCACGTCCGGGGGCAGCTGCGGCAGCCCCGCCGAGTGCGACAGGACGTGGCCGAGAGTGATCTCCGACTTCCCGCGCGCCGCGAACTCCGGCCAGTGGGCGGCGATCGGGGTGCCGTAACCCACCACGCCCCGGTCCACCAGGACCGCCACCAGCGCCGCCGCGATCCCCTTGCCCGTCGACCACGAGGGCACCAGAGTCTCCGCCCCCATCGGTCGTCCGCCCTCCACATCGGCCAGACCCGCCCACGCGTCCACGACGAGTTCCCCGTCGAGGTAGGCGGCCACCTGGACGCCGATCTCCTCGCCGGACGCGATCACCTCGTCCAGGATCTCCTCGGCCCGGGCCTGGGCACCGTCGCACCGTGCGTCCGTCATCCTCGCCGCTCCCCACTCGCGCCGGTGGCCGCCCGCCGCAATGACGCGACGGGCGGCCACCCCCTACGTACCTGCGGACAACCTTCCTACATACGGGCGAATTCCGATCCCGTGATCACCTGGAACGGCAGCCACGTCGACGTGGCCGTGCCCGGCAGGCTGTTCTGGGTGCGCAGCGCCGTCAGCTCGTCGGCCGACAGCGCCTTCCGGGTGATCCGGAACTCGTCGAGCGAGCCGGTCAGCGGGTTGGTGCCGTCCGGCTTGGCGCCCAGCCGGAAGCCGTCCACCGCATAGGTGTCACCCGTGGTCACCGAGCCCGCCGGGGCCGCCGCACTGCCCAGCGTCTGCCCGTCGACGATCAGCAGAAGCTGACCGTCCGCCCGCTCCAGCGCCACGTGGTGCCAGGCCCCGTCGCCGAAACCGGCCGCCGCCGAGGCGTCCTCCGCGGCCACCACCGTGGTCGCCGTGTCCGTCTCGAACGCGGCGTACAACCGGTCCTGCCCGGGCTGGGCCCGCAGCCAGATCTGCCGTTCCGAGGCGCCCGTCCCGTACGCCCACACCAGCACCTGGTCCGGACTGCCGCTGGTGGCCGAGTACTTGAGCCAGGTGCTGAGGGTGAAGTCGGCCGAGCCGAGCGCGGTGGCCGCGCCGTACGGCAGGTCGACGGCGTCGTTCGAGCCGTCGAAGGCGAGCGCGTTGCCGAATCGGCCGGGCATCGTTGTCGCACCGCCGCGCACGAAACCGTGCCCGCAGTGGACCGTGGAGTCCGGGGTCGCCGGACCCGCGGCCGGCCGCACCACGTCCTTGGCGCCCGTGTACTGGTTCTCGAACGACCACCACAGAGCCGGAAGATCGGCCGGGTAGGAACCGGAAGAGCCCGCCGTGGAACCCGCCACCGTCGAGATCTCGGCCGTGGTGAGCGCCCGGTGGTAGACGCGGAACTCGTCCACGTCACCGTTGAGCACGCTCGTGCCGTCCAGCTTCGAGCCGACCCGCACGCCCTGCTGGCCGCTGCCCTGCGCGGGCGTGAGCGAGCCGGTCAGACCGCTCACCGTGACCGGGGTGCGGGCGTCCACGCCGAGCGTGACCTTGTCGGCCGACCGGGTCAGCGTCATCAGGTGCCAGGTGTCGTCCCCGAACCCTGTCGTCGACGTGCTGTCGGGGAGCGCGACCGCCGCCGTGCCGGTGTCCGTCTGCACCCAGGCGTAGAGCCGGTCCTGCGACGGCTGGGCGCGCACCCACAGCTGCGGGCTGCCGCTCCCCGTCCCGTACGCCCACACCAGCGCCTGGTCGGCCGTGGTGGAGCCCGCCGCGTACCGGAACCAGAGGCTGTACGTGAAGTCGCCCGCGCCGACGTCCAGCGTCGGTGAGAACCCGGTCTCGGTGCCCGGGTGGGTGCTGTCGACGGTCGCCGCCAACGACCCGATCCGGCCGGTCGGCAGGGTCGGCACACCGCCGAGCAGGGTGCCACTGGCGCAGTGGCCGGAGACGTCGTCCTCGATGGTGATGCGGCGGCGGTCCGGGACGACCGCCGTGTCGATCACCTGGAAGGGCAGCCGCGCCCCCATCGAACGGGTGGCGGCGTCGGTGTCCAGGGTCGTCGCGTCGGCGCGCACCTGGTCGAGCTGAGGGTCTGTCAAAGCGCTGCGGTAGAGGCGGAATTCGTCCAGGGCGCCGCCGAAGGCGTCGCTCGCCCCGGTGTCCGACTTCGCGCCGATCCGGATCCCCTCCACGCCGTTCTGCGGCGCGTCCGTGACCGAGCCCGACACGCCCGTCGCCGTCCCGGTGACCGTTCCGTCCACGGTGAGCCGGATCTGGGCGCCGGAGCGGATCAGCGCCGCGTGGTGCCACTGGTCGTCCCCGAACGCCACGCCCGACGAGGGGTCGGTGAGCGTGAGCCACGCGCCGCCGCCCGCGCCCTGCACCCAGGCGTAGAGCCGGTCGTCGGCGGGCTGGGTGCGCAGCCACACCTGAGGCTTGGTGCTGCCCTGGCCGTACGCCCAGAACAGCGCCTGCTGCCTGCTCGCGGTCGTCGCCGCGTACTTGAACCACAGGGAGTACGTGAAGTCGCCCGCGCCCGGGTCGATCGTCTTGGCGTACGGCACGTCGGCGTAGTCGCCCGCGCCGTCCAGGACCAGGCCCTGCCCGAACCGGCCGCTGCCCACGGCCGCGTTGCCCTGGAGGTAGGCGTCGTTGGCGTCGGGACCGGAGTCCGGGCTGGTGCGGCCGGCCGTCGGGCTCTTCTGCGCGGAGGGCCTGCCGGTGAAGGTGCCCGGTATGCCGAGCGCCCCCGGCGTGGTCACGTTGAAGCGGATCTCGTCGGCGGAGTTGCTCGGGCCGCCCTCGTAGACCAGACCGAGCTCGCCCGTGTCGAGCTCGGCGAGGTCGGAGTAGGAGGCGCGGTCGTTGCTGATCAGCCCGTTGGACGCCGCCGTCCACGTGGCGCCCTGGTCGGTGGAGTAACGGATCTTCATCAGCTTGCGGTCGGAGGGGTCCGACGGCGCCGAGAAGACCATGGTGTCGCCGGGTGTGCGCTGATACGTCTGGCGCAGGGTGAGCGCCGAGCCCTGCACCTCCGGAGTGATCAGACCCGGGATGACCGTGGAGGCGGGGACGGTGGTGCCGCCGTCGGTGCTCACCGCGCGGGTGCGGTGGTTGACGCTGCCGCCGATCTCGTTGCGGGCCGCCAAGTACACGCTGCCGCCCGGCAGTTCGGTCACCGAGACCTCGCCCGGCTTGACCGCGCCCGCCACGTACGAGTTGGCGGTGGTGCTCGCCTGCCAGGTGGCGCCGTGGTCGTCGCTGTAGAGGACGCCCGCGTAACGCGTGGTCGCGTCCGGGTTCTGGTGGGCGCCGACGACCAGCCGCCCGGCGTGCGCGCCCGCCGTCAGCTGGACGCCGTGCGAGGGGCCGGTGGCGAACCAGCCGGTGTTGGCGCCGGTGAAGGTCGGCAGCGCCTTGGGCGCGCTCCAGCTCACCCCGTCGTCGTCGCTGCGCTGGACCCAGGGGAGCCGGAGCCCCGTCGGCGTCTCCTCGTTGGAGGTGCTCAGCAGGAAGACGGAACCGGTCTCGCGGTCCACCACGGGCGCCGGGTTGCCCCGGGTGAAGGGCGCCGTGCCGTCGGTGGGGCTGCCCTCCAGGACCACGTGGGCGGGGCCCCAGGTGCGGCCGTCGTTGGTGGAGCGGCGCATCACCAGATCGATGTCGCCGCGATCGGCGCAGGTGGGGGACTTGCGGCCCTCGGCGAACGCGAGCAGGCTGCCCGCCTTGGTCTTCACCAGGGCCGGGATGCGGTAGCAGCCGTAGCCGCCCACGCCGGAGCGGAACAGTACTTGCTCGGCGCCGACGAGGGCGCGCGAGGACGGGAGGGGGCCGCTCGCGTACGACGCGGGCGCGGCGAGAAGGAGGGAGACGGCGGCGACGGCGAGGGCGAGCAGCCCTGCGACGGCCCGGCCGGCCGACGGTCCGCACCGTGTGACGCAAGCGCCGCCCGGTGCCGGTGAGTTGTACGGGGTGAACCACATGGAGGTCATGGTGATGATCGTGGGGTAATGAATTCGACCAACGCCCGGTGGCCGGCTGTTGAACGCCGTGTGAAGGTCTGGATATTCCCGGCGGAGCCGCCCGGAACCGGAAGCGACCGGCTCCGGACAGCCTCTGGTCCCACGGGTCTACGTGTGCGGCCGGTGGCCCCTCTCCTGGCGCGGGAACGACTGGTCGGCGCCCGGCAGCTTCGGCTTCGGCAGCGTCGCCACCTCCTTCTTCGCCTCCTCCAGCTGCTCCGCCGTGTTCTGCGGCAGGCGCGGCGGGCGCGGCCGGGCGTGGGTGAAGCGGAACGCCGAGGTGAGGTCGCCGAAGGTGCGGCGCCGCCACTGGCTGATGTTGGGTTCCTCGACCCCGGTGAACTCCTCCAGGAACCGCAGCGCCGAGGTGTGGTCGAACGCCTCGCCCGCCACCCAGCCGCCCACGGTCCAGGGTGAGACGACGATCGCCGGGACCCGGAAGCCACCGCCGATCGGCAGTCCCTGGACGAACTCATCGGCTGTGCCCGCCTCGGGTGTCGGCGGCGGCACATGGTCGAACAGGCCGTCGTTCTCGTCGTAGTTCAGGATGAACGCGGTCTTCGCCCACACCTTCGGGTTGGCGGCGATGGCCTCGATCTTGCGGGCCACGAAGTCCGCGCCCGCCGCCGGCAGATAGTCCGGGTGCTCGGACTGGAAACTCGTCGGCATGATCCAGGAGACCGCCGGAAGCCGGTCGGCCCGTGCGTCGTCCTCGAAGGTGCCCTCGGGCTGCGGGCGCACCCCGCGCTCGTAGAGGTCGGAGCCGGGCGCGGCCGCACGGAAGGTCTGGAACTGCTCCAGCATGTTGCAGCCGTAGTCGTCGTCCTGCTGGTAGACCTTCCAGCTGACCCCGGCCGCCTGGAGCCGCTCGGCGTAGGTCGTCCACCGGTACGGCGTGGGCGCCTTGTTGGTGATGACCGGGCCGCCCAGGGTGCCGCCCGGGTCGATGGTGCCGGTCATCCAGTACAGCCGGTTCGGCCAGGTCGGCCCGAAGACCGAGCAGAAGTAGTTGTCGCAGACCGTGAACGTCTCCGCGAGGGCGAACTGGAACGGGATGTCCTTGCGGGTGTAGTACCCCATCACATACGGCCCGTTGATCCCGTCCGCCTTGCGGTGCGCGGGCAGCCACTGATCCATCTTCCCGCCGTTCCAGGCCGCGTGCTGCACGGACCAGGCGTGGCTGGTGGACGGGATGGCCTGGGCGCTGGAGCGGTGGGTGTCCAGGTGGAAGGGGAGCAGATAGCCGTCGGGGTTGACCTCGTCCGGCTGGTAGAACACCGAACGGCCGTTGGGGAGCCGCAGCGCGTGCGGGTCGTTGAAGCCCCGGACGCCCGAGAGCGTACCGAAGTAGTGGTCGAACGAACGGTTCTCCTGCATCAGCATCACGACGTGCTCGATGTCGCGGATGGAGCCCCGGCGCGGTGCCCCCGCCGCGACCGCCTTCTGCACGCTGGGCGGAAGCAGGGACAGCGCCGCCGCGCCGCCGATCGCGCCCGCCGCCGATCCGAGGAGTCTGCGCCGCGTCAACTCGGCCATGAGGATTGCCTCCTGAGCTGTCGGTGTGGGTCCGTTGTCCTGGACCGCACCGAACATGCTTCCCGGCTCGAAGGGCTGGGCAGTGGGGCAATCGGTGAACACGCCGCCAACACCCGGCGAGCACGCCGCCGGGCGGGGGAGCGGTGGACCCGGACGGGCCCGGTGAGTGGCGGGGGTCAGCCCCGCGCCGCCGCCATCAGCGCGGCCGCCGCCTCGCGGGCCTGGAGTGCGGGATCCTGGCTGTGGAAGATGCCCGCGGTCACCATCGCGCCCTCGGCGAGGAGCGCCAGATGGTCGGCGAGGCGCTCGGGCAGCCCCGCGTCCGCGACGAGCGAGCCCACGTACCCCCGGAAGGCGCTCTTGTGGGCGCGCGCCTGGGCGGCGACGCGTGGGGAGGAGGCGCCGAGTTCGCCGTACGCGTTGATCCATGCGCAACCGCGGAAGCCCGGCTCGCCGAACCAGCGGTGCAGATGGTCGAAGACCGCCAGGATCCGCTCCTCCGGCTCCGCGCGCTCCTCGACGTACTCCGCCAGGCGCCCGCGCCACACCGTGTCCCGGCGCTCCAGATACGCCTCGACCAGCAGGTCCTTGGCGGGGAAGAGGGCATAGAGGCGCTTGAGGGAGACGCCGGAGGAGCTGCGGATCTCGTCCATGCCGACGCTCTGGATGCCCCGCTCGTAGAACAGCGTCCCGGCGGCGTCGAGCACCAGCTCCCGTGCGACTGCGCTGTCCATGCCCTCTCCACTCCTTGAACTGAGAACGATCGTTCTCTAGAGTAGCGGCACGAGCCGGAGAACGGCCGTTCTCCCCACTCCTCGGCGCCAGTTCCTGACCGATTTCACCCGTTCGCTACCGCTTTGACAGGAGAGCCCCGCCATGACCCCTCGTCCGCCCCTTCCCCCCTTCGACCTGCACACCGCCCGGCAGAAGGTCCAGGCCGCCGAGGATGCCTGGAACACCCGCGACCCCGAGAAGGTCTCGCTCGCGTACACCGAGGACTCGCGCTGGCGCACCCGGGACACCTTCGTCACCGGGCGGGCCGAGATCGTCGAGCTGCTCACCGCCAAGTGGGCGCGCGAGCTCGACTACGCGCTGCGCAAGGAGCTGTGGGCGTTCGAGGGCAACCGCATCGCCGTGCGCTTCCAGTACGAGTGCCGGGACGCGACGGGGCAGTGGTGGCGCAGTTACGGCAACGAGCTCTGGGAGTTCGACGAGAACGGCCTGATGGCCCGCCGCGAGGCGAGCATCAATGACCAGCAGATCGGTGAATCGGAACGTCGGATCTTCGGAACACGCCCCGATTCCGAGCGGGGGGTCGCCTTTCCGCTCCGCTGAACAGGCGAATTTTGGAGGGAAGTACCTATGCAGCTCACCAAGCGGGCCGGCCTCGCGGCGATGATGACGTGCATGGCCACGGCCGCGGCGGTCACGCCCGCCGCGGCCGAGTCGTCCGTACCCGTCGCCGTACCGCTGGACGGCCTGGAGACGGTGCTGCCGTTCGAATCCCCCACGGTGAGCGCGGGGGTGCCGATCCCGATGCCGGGCTCGCCGGGCGGCCCGCGGCACGTGGTCGGCTCGCCGATGCCGTCCCCGGTGCTGCCGCGGCTGCCGGTCACCACGGAGGTGCCGTCGACGCTGCTCAAGGCGCCGCTGGCCGATCCGCTCACCGACGACAAGCTCGGCTCGGCGGCCCTGACCACGCCGTGCGCGCCGGTGCGCGCGGAGAGCCCGGGGGCGATTCTCGGCGCGCCCGTCACGCCGCCGCAGGCCGAACTGTTCGGGCTGCCTGGGGCTCGGCGAGCCCCAGGCCGGAGTGCTCGCGCCGACGCTGCACGGCTCGCCCGCCGCCAACCTCGGGCTTGTGTGAGCGGATTCGGTCAGACGCCTCACGCCAGGCGCTCCCCTCGCGCTCCCAGGAGCCGCTAGCGCACCAGGCGTTCATTTGTCAAGGGTACTAGAAATGCGCCGACTCGGGCTCGTAGCGTGCTGAACAGCCCCCACTGCCGCACGAAGGAGCTCTTCCGTGGACCACTCCCGCCTTGTCGAGGTCACTGAATACGTCAACCGCAATGCCCCTCACCTCGCATTCGAGAAGTCGTCATTCAGCGACCTGGACCACTCCAAGGATTGCGTCGGATTCGCCGTGGACGGCGACCGGATCGCCGTGACGCATACGAAGGACGCCGGCGCGCCGGTGCTCCGGTACAGCCGGTCCGAGATCGCCGCCATGGTGCGTGCGGCGAAAGCGGGACAGCTGGACAAGTTCTGCTGATCCGTTCCTTCCCCCAGCCGCCCGCGGCCGCCACCGACGCGGCCGCGGGCGGTGCGCTGTCCCGATCGCGACGCCCCGCTGAACGCAATGTTCCGGCCGATTCGTCCCCGGGGCGACGGGGATTGTGAAGGCTTCATCACAAGGCCGCGCGACCCGCCCCGGAGCCCGCCCCACCGCTGTTGTCTGCGGCGGGGGCGGTGCACCGGCCCGCGGGGCGGGGGGATCGGCCGGCGCCGTACGGGGTAAGTGATCCGTGCGGGCATGCGAATTTGCGACACCGTACGCACAGTTTCCACATCCCCGGGCGAATTTGTTCGCGAAGTCGGTCACTATCACGGCCGTTGAGTACGTCATAGATGCGTATGCCGAACAACGCCCGGCGACCGGCCGCCGGTGACTGTCCCGACGAGGGGGGCGACATGGAAGAGATCTGCGTTCCGTTGTATGTCGAACTACTGCACGAGGGTGATGCCATGACCCCCGTGGAGGCCTTGATGGCTTACGACCCCACCGACCCGCTCGCCGTTTCGGTGGAATTCGTCTGCGGCAATGGCATGCATACGACATGGACCATGGGCCGCGATCTCGTGGCGGAGGGGCTGACCTCCCGCTGCCCGGTCGGCCTCGGTGACGTGCGGGTCTGGCAGTACGGCGAGAACGGGCTGCGGATCCGGCTGCACTCGGACGAGGGCAGCGCGGACCTGCTCGCCGAGATCGAGGACGTCGCGGACTTCCTCTCCCGTACGTATCAACTCGTCCCGGAGGGCAGCGAGCTGGAGGGCTTCGACGTCGACGAGGTGATCCGGCTGCTGCTCGCCACCACACCGGTGCAGGGGCGCTGCTGGTGCGGCCATGAGTACCCGTGCCTGGACCACGGCGCCGAGTAGGGCCGGAGCCCGCTGGTTCCCGCTGTACGGGAGCGTCTCAGCCCCGCTGTGAGGCGCCGAACCGCGCCAGCCGGTCCGCGGTCGCACTCCCCGGCGGAGGGGTGAAGAGCACCAGGCGGTGGTCGCCCTCGGGGGCGAGCAGCACCTGGCAGAACAGGTCGAACGGGCCGAGCTCCGGGTGGAGTACGCGGACCCGGTCGCGTCTGCGCACGGCGACCTCGTGCAGCTCCCACAGCGCCGTGAACTCGGGACTGACGCTCTGCAGACGGGAGATCAGCCGCGCCGACTCCGCGTCGCCGAAGCGGCGGGCCGAGGCCGCGCGCAGGTCCGCCACGTGCAGATGGCTGTAGTAGCTGTGCTCCTCCTGCGGGTACGGGGCGCGGGCGGCCGGTTCGGTGAACCAGCGCCAGACGACGTTGCGGCCGTGCTCGGTGACCGTGCACACCTCACCCAGGAGCTCCCGCGCCATGGGGTTCTGGACGAGCACGTCACCGAGGTCGCTGAGCACCACGGCCGGGGTGTTGGTGAGCTGTTCGAGCAGGTGCAGCAGACCGGGGCTCACCTCCCCGTCGGACGAGTGCGCGGCGGGCGGCCGGTGCCCGGAGAGCAGATACAGATGGTCGCGCTCGTCGTCGTTCAGCCGCAGGGCCCGGGCCAGCGCGCCGAGCATCTGCGGCGAGGGCTGCGGTCCCCGCGCCTGCTCCAGCCGGATGTAGTAGTCGGCGGACATCCCGGCGAGCTGCGCGACCTCCTCGCGCCGCAGTCCTGGGGTGCGTCGGCGCGGCCCCGCGGGCAGTCCGGCGTCCTGCGGGGTGACCCGGTCACGGCAGCGGCGCAGGAAATCAGCGAGCTGGCGGCGGTCAGTCGTCATGATCATCATCATGGCGGAAGCCGGCCGCCGGAACCAGGGACCGGCGGTACCAGGGTCCGCTGGATCCGCGCTCGACCCGTGGCGCGCGTACGCTCCCGGCGGCCCGCAAGGCTGGTGTAAGGCAACCGACAGAGCCACGGCCACGATGAGGTCATGGATTCTGCGAGGGGGAGCCGCGAGCCGGCCGAACGGCTGCTCGTGGAGATCGTGGAAGCGGTGCTGGCCCGCACGGGGGTCGGGCCGGCCACCGGGGGGTCGTGGCGGCTGCGCGAGGGGGAGTTCTGGTGCCATGTCTCGCCGTCGGGCGAAGCCGGGCGTCCGCAGGGCTGGAAGCTGCACGTCGCCGCGGTCCCGCTGGCCGCGCCCCTGGTCCTGGCGCGGGCGGCGGAGATCCTGGTGCGCCACGGGTGCCGCTTCAAGTTCCGCCGGGACCGCCGGCCGGGCCGGTGACCTCGTCTCGCACCGCTACGACCGAGGCGGCGGCGGGAAGTCCCTCACCGCCTACCCCGAAGCGGACGACGCCGGGCTGCGGGAGCTGGCCGCCGAGCTGCACCGGGCGACCCTGGGCCTGCCCGGCCCCGCGATCCTCTCCGACCGGCCGTGCTTTCCGGGCAGCCTGGTGCACTACCGGTACGGGGTGTTCACCGGGGTGCCCGCCCTCGGCGACGACGGCATCCGCGGCGCCATGCTGGTCGCGCCGGACGGCCGGCTGGTCCCGGACCGGCGCCGGGCCTGGTTCGCGCCGCCGGAGTGGGCCCCACGCGACCCGTTCGCCCAGGGCGAGTCCGCCGCCCTGGCGGGGCGGGCTGCCCCGGCCGAGGTGCTGCTCGACGGGCGCTTCCTCGTGCAAGGGGTGATTCGGCACGCCTTCGGGGGCGGAGTCTTCCGGGGCGTCGACGAGTCCACCGGTACGCCCGTGATCATCAAGCAGGCGCGCCGGCACACCGCCGCCACCCTCACCGGCCGCGACGCGCGGGACCTGCGGCGCCACGAGGCGGCGATGCTGGAGGTGTTCGCCGGGAGCGGCTTCACACCGGCCCCGGTCGCGCTCTTCGAGCAGCAGGGGGACCTGTTCCTGGTCCAGGAGGCCGTCGACGGGGTGACGCTTCGTCAATGGGGTCTGGACAGGCTGGAGTTCCGTGAGAACGAGCGGTGGGGGACGCCTGTCGCCGATGCCCTGCGCCGGGCGCGCTCCCTGGCCTGTCTGATGGGGCTCGTCCATGCCGAGGGGTGGGTCCTGCGGGACTTCAATCCCAACAACGTCATGGTCACCGCCGACGGCGAAGTGTGTCTGACCGACCTGGAGATGCTCGCGCGTCCGGGCGAACCCGCCCCGCGCATCCACACCCCCGGATACGCGGCGCCGGAACAGATCGACGCGCCGCGCCACGGCCCCGCCCCCGGCGCGGCGGCCGACCTCTACAGCCTCGGCGCGACCTTCTTCCACCTCGTCACCGGGGTCGACCCGCTGCTCGCCGCCGACGACCCCGGCCCGCGCGGCAATGCGGGCCGGCTCGCCGCCTGGCTCGGCCGCCTCGCTCCCGGCAACGAGGCCGCACACCGCCTCGCCCCGCTCGTCGTGGCCCTGCTCGACGACGACCCGGCCCGCCGCCCCGGCCTCGACGAGGTGCTCGACCGGCTGGCGGAGACCGCCCGCGCCGCCGCCGGGCCCGGTGCCGCCGCGGAGGTGATCAGCCTCGCCGTCACCGAGGCCGATCACCCCCCCCGGCCACGGGAGTACGCGCTCTGACCGAGCCCGAGCTGAAGGAACGGATGAGACCCGTCCGGCGGGGCGGGCAAGAGGGGAACGGATGAGTACGGCTCAGCTGGAGGAGCACAGGCGGGAGTCCACCGCGGCCCGGGGCGCGCCGGCCCGCGCCGCCCATCTGCCGGGTGCGGCGGGCGCGGCGGGCGGGGAGCCGCGCGCCGGAATCCTGGACGCGTCCGAGGGGCGGCGGCTGACCATGGCGCACCAGCTGCTGGGGGAGCCCGCGCGGGCGCTGGAGGTCCACCGGCGCACCGAGTTCACCGGCGCCGCGAGCCCGGACGAGATCACCGCCCTGGCGTGGGCCGCCGCCGCGTACTGCGCGCACGGTGAACTCCGCCGGGCGCAGGCGTCGGTGGGCCGCGCCGTCCGGGCGCTCGCCCACTGTGCCGACCCGGGCGCGCAGGCGGTCACCCACGCGGTGGCCGCCGTGGTGGCGGCCTGCGACGGGCGGGGGGCGGTGGCCGAACACCACCGGGAGCTGGCGGAGGAGGCGGCGTGCGGGGTGGGGGACCCCGCGCTCGTCCTGCTGGTACGCACGTGTGCCGCGCAGGAGCGGATCGAGCTGGGCCAGGCCCGCCGCGTCCTCGCCGGGCTCGACACGGCGCTCAGCGCGCTCGGCCCGGACGAGGGACGGGCCGAGCTGCCGGAGCTCCTGCCCGCCGCCGGGTGCCTGCGCGGCTCGGCGCACCTGGCGCTCGGTGAACTCGACTACGCGGCCGCCGAGTTCAGCTGGGCACTGGCGCGCTACGAGCGCCTCGGTGAGGCCACCGGGCACGCGGGGCTCGGTGCCCGCGCGCTGCTCGGGCTCGGCGACGTGCACCGCGAGCGCGGCACTCTCGGTCCCGCGCGAGCCGCCTACCAGGAGGCGGTCGTACGCAGCGAGCAGTGCGGCGACCGCCAGGTCCTGGCGGCGGCGCTGACCGGGCTCGCCCTGGCGCGCGGCGCCGAGGAGCCGTGCGCGGCGGCCCTGCTGGCCCGGCGCGCGGTCGGCCAGTGCGCGGGCCGGACCCGGATCCGTGCGCTGATCGCGGCGGGCTGGGTGGCGCTCGCCGACGAACGGCCGGAAATCGCGGCCGAGGCGGCCCGCCAGGCGGCGGGCGAACCCGGCGCCCAGGCATGCCGCCCGGTCTTCGCAGAGCTCCTGGAGCTGGAGGCGATGTGCACCCGCGAACCCTGCGTACGCGAGCGGCTCCTCGAAGACGCCCAGGCGATGTGGACCGCCGCACGCCGGCCCGTGGCCGTGGCCCGGGTGTCCGCCGCCCGCGCCCTGCTCTCCGGCGCCGGCGGGCCGCAGCTGCGTGAAGCGGTCGGGAGGCTGCGGCAGTTGGGCGTGCGCGAACGTGCGGCGGACGCGGCGGGGCTGCTGAACCGGGCGACCGCGCCGCTGCGCCCCTCGGCGGCCGTACGGGTCCTCGGCGGCTTCCGGGTCCTGCGCGACGGCAACCCGGTCGGACCCGAGGAGTGGCAGTCGAAGAAGGCCCGCGACCTGCTCAAACTCCTGGTCGCCCGGCGCGGGTTGCCGACGCCGAGGGAGGTCGTGGTGGAGGCGCTGTGGCCCGGGGAGGACCCGGCCCGGTGCGCCAACCGGCTCTCGGTGGCGCTGTCGATCCTGCGCCTGGTGCTCGACCCGGAACGCCGCCTCGCGCAGGACCACTTCATCGCGGCGGACAAGCACGTCATCGGCATCGCCCGGCTCCGCGTCGACGTCCGGGACTTCCTGGCCGCCGCCCGCCACGCCCTGGCGCTCGCCGACCGCTCCGGCTCGCACGCCTACGCCGCGCTGGCGGACGCGGAACTGCTCTACCGGGGAGACGTCCTGGAGGACGAGCCGTACGCCGAGTGGGCGGTCGCCCTGCGCGAGGAGGCCCAGGCCGTCCACTCGGAGCTGCTCGCCCGGCTCGCCACGGCGGCGGCCGAGCGCGGCGACCACCACGCCGAGGTCCACTTCCGGCTGCGCCTGCTGGAGCGCGACCCGTACGACGAGGACACCCATCTCGCCCTGATCGCCCTGCTCGCGGAGGCGGGCCGGCACGGCGAGGCCCGGCGCCGCCATCTGCTCTACGTCGAGCGGATGGCGGAGATCGACGTGGAGCCCTCCCCGCTCCCGCGCCCGGACCGGCGTGCCCGGGGCCCCGCCCGCCCGGCTCAGCGCGGCCGGGACTGATACAGCCGGGCGTGATAGCGGCCCGCACTCTCCAGACCGGCCGGGTCGTGGCCCGCGAGAACGACCTGCCCGATCGCGGAGTCGCGCTCGGCCGGGCCGGTGAACAGCCGCTGCGGGTAGGCCCGCGAGGCGTCCGACACGGTGACCAGACCGTGTGCGGCGAGCGCCGAACTCACCGGCGCGTACGAGACGGTGCGCAGGGCGAACGCGCTCACCCACACCGGCAGCCGCGCACACCCCAGCAGCGCCTCGAAGGTGCGGTGGCTGACATAGCCGATGCCTCCGGTGACCGTGATCAGACCGGTGCGCGCCACGGCCGCGCGCAGCGGCTCGCTCGGCGGGGCCAGCTCCAGGTTCTCCGCGTACGCCTCGTCGAGCAGCCCGACCGCGAGCGCGTAGCCCACGGCGCGCTGCGCCGCGTCCAGACCGACGACCGGGCTCGCGTCGGCCCGGCGCCGGGAAGCGTAGAACGCCCGGTCGTACGCGATGAGCTCGGCCGTCGAGAGCTCGGCCACCTCGGGGCTGGTGTAGTGCGCGTACAGCTCGGCGAGGGTGAGGTGGTGGTTGAGGAGCGCCGCGTTGATCCCGTACGAGCAGCACAGGTCGAGCACCGTGACCGCGCCGCCCGGACCGCAGGCCGCGGCCCGGGCGGCCCGGTCGTGCCGGAAGACCTCCTGGGCGTGATGCGGAATCTCGTACTCGAGCGGAGCGAGCCGGCGGAAGTAGGCGCGGGGGTCGGGTGCGTCGTAGATCTCGTCGAAGCGCGCCTTGCCCGGCGACGCATGGCTGAGTCCTCGGCTCATGGGGCGTACCTCCGCAGGCAGGGGGCGGGTGTTGCGCGCATGAACCTCTATCGGACTCCTGGAGTGCGTCGGTAGACCGCCCGGTCCGAACAGGCCACCGGAGAACGAGCGATGAGCGGACGGACGTAGGGTGTGATCATCATGAGTCTCTATGCCATCAGTGACCTGCATGTCGGCCATGCGGAGAACCGCGCGATCGTGGACGGGCTGCGGCCGGACTCGTCCGAGGACTGGCTGATGGTCGCCGGGGACGTGGGGGAGAAGGCGGACGACGTGCTCCGGACGATGGAGCAGCTCGCCGGCCGGTTCGCCACCGTCGTCTGGGCGCCCGGCAACCATGAGCTGTGGACACCGCCCGCCGATCCGGTCCAGCTGCGCGGCCAGGCCCGCTACGAGTATCTGGTCCAGCGGCTGCGCGACCTCGGGGTGGCGACCCCGGAGGACCCCTACCGCCAGTGGCCGGGCCCGGACGGGCCGGTCGTCGTGGCGCCCCTCTTCGTGCTGTACGACTACACGTTCCGCCCCAAGGGCGCGCACACCAAGGAAGAGGCGCTGGCCGTCGCCCACGGCACCGGCGTGGTGTGCATGGACGAGTATCTGCTCCACCCGGACCCGTACCCCAGTCGCGACGCGTGGTGCCGGGCGCGGCTCGCGTACACCCGCTCGCGGCTGGACGCCGTCGACCCGGCGCTGCCGACGGTGCTGGTCAACCACTTCCCGCTGGTGCGCGAACCCACCCGGGTCCTGCGCCACCCGGAGTTCGCCCAGTGGTGCGGCACCGAGGCCACCGCCGACTGGCACGTGCGCTACCGGGCCGCCGCCGTCGTCTACGGACATCTGCACATCCCGCGCGCCATCGACGCCGACGGAGTGCCGCACCTGGAGGTGTCGCTCGGCTATCCCCGCGAGTGGGGCAGCCGCTCGGCGCCGCCGCAGGGACTCTGCCGGATCCTGCCCGAGCCGGCCTCGGTGATCCGATGGTGACCCGCGCGCTGCTCCAGGGGCTGCTCCCGGCGCAGGTGGTCGTGGCGGAGCTGTTCGCCGACCCGCCGTCGCTCGAGCTGTTCCCGCAGGAGGCCGAGCTGGTGGCGAAGTCGGTGGACAAGCGGAGGCGGGAATTCGCCACCGTACGGCTGTGCGCGCGCACCGCGCTCGCCCGGCTCGGGCACGCGCCCGGCCCGATCCTGCCCACCGGGGAGGGCCCGGCCTGGGCCCAGCGCGCCCCGCGCTGGCCCGTCGGCGTCGTCGGGAGCATGACGCACTGCGACGGCTACCGGGCGGCGGCCGTCGCCTCCGCCTCGGCCATCGCCTCGGTCGGCGTGGACGCCGAGCCCAACTCACCGGTCCCCGAGGGGGTACGGGAGATGGTCACCCGGCCCGAGGAGCGCGGCGTCCTGGACCGGCTGGCCGCCTCGCATCCGGCCGTGTCCTGGGACCGTCTGCTGTTCAGCGCCAAGGAGAGCGTCTTCAAGGCGTGGTTCCCGCTGACCGGCCGCTGGCTGGACTTCGGTGACTGCGTCATCACCCCCGACCCCGAAAGCGGCACTTTCACCGGTGCGTTGCAGGTGCCGGGCCCGGTGGTCGATGGTGTCCGGGTGGACGTGTTCAGGGGGCGGTGGCGCACGGCGGAAGGCGAGAACGGGGGCCTGGTGGCCACCAGCGTGGTCGTGGGGCGGCAGCGCGACGCGGGTTGAGCACGGCGGGCGCGCGTCCGACCGGTCGTGGGTTTCTCAGGCGCGCAGCGCGTGGAGCAGGCGGTGCGGGCGGCTCAGAGCCACCGTGACCGGGTCGTCGTCCTCGCCGGCCGGGCCCAGTCCGGGCCCGGGTGTGACCAGGATGTCCCGCACCTCGACGGCCGCGTCGCAGCGCGTGCACCGCCCGTCGGCGGCGATCGGCGCGTCGTCGGCGGCGTGCCGGAAGATCCGGCGCGGGCCGCCCTTCGCGTAGTGCTCGTCGCCCCAGCCGGTGAGCGCCCGCACCACCGGCCACAGCGACACGCCCTTGGGGGTCAGCTCGTACACCTCGCGCCGCCCGGCGCCCGGCACCCTGGCGAGGACGCCCTCCTCGGTGAGGGTGGTGAGCCGGGCGGTGAGGACGGCGCGCGGGACCCCGAGGTGCGCCGCGAAGTCGCCGAAGCGGCGCACCCCGTGGAACGCGTCCCGGACGATCAGCAGCGTCCAGCGCTCGCCGACGATCTCCAGTGAACGGGCCAGGGAACAGGGCTGGTTGCTGTAGTCGCGGGGCAGCGTCACGGGCCGACCCTAACCCGGAACAGTTCGGTGAGTGAACCAAAATCTTGAAGGTCCTTCACACCGCGATTACCTTGGTGTGGACCCCCGTGTGCGGCCCGTGTTCGACCTGGTGCACGATCTGGGGGTGGGTGGGGAGCTACGCGCCGAATGTCACGGCTGCCTGGCGCTGCAGCGTGAGGGGTTGATCAAGCAGTGTTCCGAGTTGCCGACGGCCGTCGTGACGGGGCCGAGGGTGGCCACGGCGGGGCGGTCGAGGGGGTCGGCGCGGCGGTCGAGCCGCCTTTGGGTACCGGCGAGGAGCGCCGGAGAGGGACCGACCTGCTGCTGCGTCTGGTCCGGTTCGTCGTACGCACTCTCCAGGGCGAGTTCCACGGCATCGTCGTCGACCCCGTACGGCAGCTGATCCACCGGGGGCTGCGCGGGCTCTTCCTCGGGGTGCTCGCCTGTGTGGCGGTGATCGTCTTCCACGCCATCCACCTGACGCGGGCGGGCGCGGTGGTGGTCCGGCTGACCGGCGAGGTCAAGGCCGATCTGCCGCTGTGGCTGGCGCTGTTGCGCACCCCCATCTCGCTCTTCGTCCCGGCCCTCGACCTGCCGGTCTGGGCGGGCCTCACCCAGCTGTTCCTGGGCTTCGCGCTCGCCGAACTCGCGCTCGGCCGGACCCGGACGCTGGTGATCGCGTACGTCACGACGCTCGCCGGGACGCTCAGCGCGCGCGTCATGATCGCGCTCGGCCCCGGCACCTGGGGCGGTCTCGGGCTGCCGCCGGAGATCGGACAGGTGCTGGACACGGGGCCTTCCGCGGCCGTGGTCGGGCTGTTCACGTATCTCTCGGTGGTCCGGCGGGCCCCGATCGTGTTCGCGCTGACCGGCGGTTCCATGCTGTTCGAGGCGACGGTGAAGCCCAATCTGGCCGGCCGTGAGCATCTGATAGCGGTGGGCATGGCGATCGTGCTCGGTCTGCTGCACGGACGCGTCGACCTGGGCCCGGCCGCGCTGCGCCGCAGGTGGTCGCGGTGGCGCAACCGGCGCGCGATGGCGACCGCCGAGGCCACGGTCTAAGGGATTTCTACACAGAACGCCCAAAACTTCTGTAGACATCGGATAACGGTTAAATCTACGCATAAAGGCCAGATAAGAGCACACTGGAATCGCGACCGGATGTCGCATCGGGGCCACAAGACTTGCAGGCATCAGAAGGAGGCGAGTCACATGGCCGACGTCTCTCACCGACCAGGTGACATATCCGGGCACCCCGACGTATCGGAGATGCGGGACAGATACGCGGCGATGCTGGAGACCCGAGGGGTCGCGGCGGTCGAGGAACTCGTGATCCTCGCCGGAATCTACGCGGCGATCTCCGGCTGGACCGTGCACTTCTCCGGCGCGCTCCCGACGCTCGCCCTGACCAACCTGATCGTCGGCATCGCTCTCGCGGTGATGGGCCTGTGCATGTCCATCGTCCCGGAGCGGTCGCAGGACCTGAACTTCGTGGCCCTGCTGTTGGGCGCCTGGCTGATCGTCGCTCCGTGGGTGGTCGCCCGCCACCCCGGCACCGGAGCAATCCTGAGCAACGTCATCACCGGCGGTGCGGTGTGTCTGTTCGCGCTGGTCGCGGGCGGCATGCTGATGAGCAAGAACAGAAGGGGCAGGGCCACCTGATCCAGGGCGGCTGCCCGCACAGCCGCCCGCCCCAGGGCCCCCGCCCGCGCGAGCCGCGGCCGGGGGCCCGCGGCTGTCCACCCGCGGGGCAGTTTTCCGTATCGGCTGATCGTCGCCGGACCCGGCGCGGGACGGGCATCAACTCCCCTGGCGCGCAAAGACACTGAGGGTACGGGGCGATGTGAGCGAGATCCGGACGCTCGCCATATCGTGGACGCATGTCTACTGCCGAGTTGATCCGGATCGTCTCGCGCGACTCGCCCATGGCGCTCGCGCAAGTGGAACGCGTACGCGCCGAACTCGCGGCCCTCCACCCCGAGGTCGCCACCGAGGTCGTCCCGGTCAAGACGACCGGCGACAAGTGGATGGGCGACCTCTCGCTGGTCGAGGGGAAGGGCGCGTTCACCAAGGAGGTGGACGCCGCGCTGCTCGCGGGCGAGGCCGACCTCGCGGTGCACTGTGTGAAGGACGTGCCCGCCGACCGCCCACTGCCCGCCGGAACCGTCTTCGCCGCCTTCCTCAAGCGCGACGACATCCGCGACGCCCTGATCCACCCCGGCGGTCTCACCCTCGACGAACTGCCCGACGGCACCCGGATCGGCACCTCCTCCGTCCGCCGCATCGCCCAACTGGCCGCCTCCCACCCGCAGCTGCGCTGTGTCCCGATGCGCGGCAACGCCAACCGCCGTCTGGAGAAGCTGGCCGCGGGCGACGCCGACGCCCTGCTGCTCGCCGTCTCGGGCCTGGAGCGCATCGGCCGTACGGACGTGATCACCGAGGTCCTCTCCCCGGAGGTGATGTGCCCGCCCATCGGCGCGGGCATCCTGGCCCTGCAGTGCCGCGAGGGCGACCGCGAGCTGATCGACCTGGTGAGCGACCTGGGCGACCCCGACGCCCACCGCGAGGCCACGGCCGAGCGGATGTTCCTGCACGTGCTCCAGGGCCACTGCAACAGCCCGATCGCCGGATACGCCAGGGCCGCCCGCAACGGCGATCTCTCCCTGCGGGCCTGTGTGTTCACCCCCGACGGCAAGACGGTCCTCAACGCCCACGAGTGGGCGGGCCCGCTCGACCCGGCCACGCTCGGCACCTCGGTCGCGGTCACCCTGCTGCGGCAGGGAGCCCGCGAGCTGATCGACTCGATCGCCCACTGAGCCCGTACCGGCCCGGATACCTAAGCCTTTCGGCGGAGGAGAAGCGCGACCGCAGACCGATCCGCCGAAGATCGCTCCGCGACTACCATGGCGCTCGCTCGCCGGCTTCGTCGTCGATGCCCAGTCCATCGGCGAAGCCGGCGAGAGCGTAGGTTCAGTAGGACAGGAAAGCGACTGGACCGGAGGACGTCAGCACATGCTCAGCAGCCGTACCGATGAGGTCGAATCGTTGATGGCACGGTTCCCCGGAGTGCCCCGGGAAGCCGTGATCAAGGAGGATCTGCTGCGCGGAGGGCTGGCCTTCGACGACACGGCCCTCAGCGACAACGAGTCCGGAGAGGTCAAGCCGAAGTCGTACTTCATCTTCTCGTTCGACCACCGCACCCTCCCGGAGCTGGGCGCCGCCGCGCTGCGCCGCCCGCCGGAGGAGATCGTCCTGACCGGAGGCCCGTACGAGCTGCGCCGCACCGTCGTGTCGGTACGGGTCAACCCGGCGTCCCCGTACCGGGTCGCCGCCGACGACCACGGCATGCTCGGCCTGTACCTGGACGGCAAGCGGATCTCGGACGTGGGGCTGCCGCCGATGCCGGAGTACTACCGGCACAAGCTGTCGAACGGCAAGTCCGTGATGGAGGTGGCCCCGACGATCCAGTGGGGCTATCTGATCTACCTGACCGTCTTCCGGGTCTGCCAGTACTTCGGCGCCAAGCAGGAGTGCCAGTACTGCGACATCAACCACAACTGGCGCCAGCACAAGGCGGCCGGGCGTCCCTACACCGGCGTCAAGCCGGTCGAGGAGATCCTCGAAGCGCTGGAGATCATCGACCGGTACGACACCGCCAAGGCGTCCACCGCGTACACCCTCACCGGCGGCGCGATCACCTCGCACGTCGGCGGGCGCGACGAGGCCGACTTCTACGGGATGTACGCCAAGGCGATCGAGGAGCGCTTCCCCGGCCGCTGGACCGGCAAGGTGGTCGCCCAGGCGCTGCCCAAGGAGGACGTGCAGCGCTTCCACGACTACGGAGTGCGGATCTACCACCCCAACTACGAGGTCTGGGACCGGCGGCTGTTCGAGCTGTACTGCCCGGGCAAGGAGGAGTACGTCGGCCGGGACGAGTGGCACCGGCGCATCCTCGACTCGGCGGAGATCTTCGGCCCGCGCAATGTGATCCCGAACTTCGTCGCGGGCGTGGAGATGGCCGAGCCCTTCGGCTTCACCACGGTCGACGAGGCGATCGGCTCGACGGTCGAGGGCCTGCGGTTCTTCATGTCGCGCGGCATCACCCCGCGCTTCACCACCTGGTGCCCCGAGCCGACCACGCCGCTGGGCAAGGCCAACCCGCAGGGCGCGCCGCTGGAGTACCACATCCGCCTGCTCGAGGCGTACCGGGCGACGATGGACGAGTACGGTCTGACCTCGCCGCCCGGATACGGGCCGGCGGGGCCGGGGAACGCGGTGTTCTCGGTGAGCTCCTTCATGGACAGCCTGTCGGTCTGAGGCAGCTCCAGACATGGTTTACAATTCATCTATACGCGGGCCGCGCTGAACCGCCCGCCCATGTACGAGCCCCGGCAGGTCTCCCCCGTCCTGCCGGGGCTCTTTTCCTTGCCCTGACCGGCCAGGACGGGCCGAGGTCGGCCGCGTCGTGCGGCCTGTGTTGCGCGTTCACCCGGATGGGGTCACGCTGATTGCGTTCGCTCTGTATCTGAGTGACTACTTTCCGCTTTCTCGGGGCTGTCATTGTCGAAGCGGCAGCCGGTCCGCCGGCCGTCCTGATGAGGAGCGCAGTCGTGGGCGTGGTCGTGGAAGTGAACCGTCAGTACACCCTGGATCTCGAGGCCGCCCCCGAGCGGGTGCCGCAGATCCGCCGGATAGTCGCCGCACACCTTCGGTACTGGAAGCTCGAGTGCCTGATCCAGCCGGTCAGCCTCGGCGTGTGCGAGCTGCTCACCAACGTCTTCCGGCACGCCGAGGGCGACAAGCGCTGCACACTCGAACTGCGGTGGACGGGGCGGCGCCTGACCGCGGCCGTCCTCGACCGCGACCCCCGGCTGCCCGTCCTGGGCGGCGGCGAGCCGCTCGAGGCCCGTGGCCGGGGCCTGGCCATGGTGGCCTCGCTCAGCGACAGCTGGGGCACCCACCCCACGGCCGACGGCAAGGTCGTCTGGTTCACGGTGCGGGCCGAGGCGCCCGACGCGCAGGGCCTGGTCCGCCGGCGTCCCCCGCGGGCGCTGCCCGTGGCGAAGCGCCCGCCCGTCGCGGTGGCGCCGCTCGCCACGCTGGAGCCGGCGCGCCTGTAGCGGGTGGACGACAGGAGGGGGATACGGCCCGGGCGCCCTGTTTCACGGCACTTCGCGCAGGAACAGGGCGCCGCAGGTGTGACAGAACGGCCGCGCCCGCTCGGTGCCCCAGGCGTCGGCGGGCAACTGCTCCTGGGTCATGTCGAGTTCACGCCCGCACATGGACACGCTCTGGCCGGCGCGGACCATGTGCCACTCCTTGAGCGTGCTGCCGCCGGGCTCGGTCATCTCGGCGAAGATGCGGTGTTCCATCGTGTGCTGCTCCTTCGTGTGGGCCCGTGGGCGCCGGGCGGGCCGGGGCGGCGAGCGCGGCACCGTCACCACTCTGACGCCCGCCCCGCGTGCGCGCACGTCCGGCGGGCCCGGGGAGCGCAGGTCGGGGGCCAGATGGTGGCCCACGGATGAAATCAAATCGAAACCTTACTATTCAAGATTCAATGTTCTCGTTGCTTTAGAAAACAAAGTAGAGGCGGCTTTGCGCCTTCTTCTCTACGGGCGTCCATCAGCCCGTCCGACCGTTCGGATGGCTGTGGCCTGCAACTTCGTGCGATCGCCCGGTGCCGGAGGGTGACCGGATTTGTATACGGCGGTCTGCGGCACCCCCGGGACTGGACAAGACTCGGGCTCGTTCCTCGGTCCCCGAACAACAGTCCCTGAATGACAGGAGTGTTTGATATGCGTAAGACGCTTGGGCGTACGACTCTGGTGGCCGCGCTGGCGCTCGCCGGTGCCGCGGTTGCCGTACCGGGTGCGGCCGGCGCCGATCAGCACGACACCCGGGGTGCCGCCATGAGCCTCTACCCGCCGTCCGCGCTCGTGCTGACCGTGGCGCCGGGCACGGGCGACGACGGTGCGTCCGTCCAGCGCGCGGTGACGCTCGCCTGCGCGCCCACCCCCTCCGGTACGCACCCGGCCGCCAAGCAGGCCTGCGCGGAACTCAGTCACAACCAGGGGAACTTCGCCGCGATAACGGCGGGCCCCCCGGCCGGTGTGATGTGTACCAAGGAGTGGAAGCCGGTCACCGTCACGGCCGACGGCGTCTGGGACGGCCAGCGCGTCTCCTACCGCTACACCTTCGGCAATCCCTGCATCAAGCAGGCGAGCCAGGGCGTCGTGTTCAACTTCTGACCGACGAGCACGCTTCGTCGCCGCGCGACAGCGGGAAACGGCGGGGCACCCCCGAGTGGGGGTGCCCCGCCGCCGCGCTGCGCGGCCCCGTACGGGAGGCGCACGGCGTGCGCGGAGTGACCGCCCGGCGGACAATGGTGGGCGGTCGGAGGTGGCGATGGATCCGGTGACGGCGTTGAGGCGGATCGCGTTCCTGCTGGAGCGCACGCGGGCCCCTACGTATCGCGTACAGGCGTTCCGCAAGGCCGCCGCCGCGGTCGAGGACATGGCGGACGGCGAGGTCGAGAAGCGGGTGGCCGCCGGGTCGCTGGAGTCCGTACGGGGGATCGGGCCGAAGACGGCGCAGGTCGTGCGCGAGGCCCTGGCGGGCGAACTGCCGCACTATCTGCGGCGGTTGGAGGAGGAAGGCGCCTCCGCTCCCCTGGTCGAGGGCGGCGAGGAGCTGCGCGCGGCCCTGCGCGGCGACTGCCATCTGCACTCCGACTGGTCCGACGGCGGCAGCCCCATCGAGGAGATGGGGTGGGCGGCGGCCGACCTCGGCCACGAGTGGGCGGTGCTCACCGACCACTCGCCCCGGCTGACCGTGGCCAACGGCCTCTCCCCGGAACGCCTGCGCGAGCAACTGGCGGTGGTGGCCGGGGCGAACGAGCGCTGGGCGCCGTTCCGGCTGCTCACCGGCATCGAGTGCGACATCCTGGACGACGGCTCGCTCGACCAGGAGGAGGAGCTCCTGGAACAGCTCGACGTCGTGGTGGTCTCGGTCCACTCCAAGCTCCGCATGGACGCCGACGCGATGACCCGGCGCATGGTCGCCGCCGTCCGCAACCCGCACGCCGACGTGCTGGGGCACTGCACCGGCCGGCTGGTCACGGGGGGCCGGGGCAAACGGCCCGAGTCGGCGTTCGACGCGGACGAGGTCTTCGCCGCCTGCGCCGAGTCGGACACCGCGGTCGAGATCAACAGCCGCCCCGAACGCCTGGATCCGCCGCGCAGGCTGCTGCGGCGCGCGGTCGACGCGGGCGTGCTGTTCTCCATCGACACCGACGCGCACGCCCCCGGCCAGCTGGACTGGCAGGTCTTCGGCTGCGCTCGGGCCGAGGAGTGCGGGGTCCCGGCCGAGCGCGTCATCACGACGTGGACCCAGGAGGAACTGCTGGCGTGGACGCGCGAGGGCAGGACACCGGCGCGGGGTTGACGCGTCGGCGGCGTCGGCGGGCCCTGCCTCGGGCCGGCCCTCTGCCGCGGCATCCGCTTCTCGGGTGAGGATGAGCCGTGGCCGTGTCCATCGGCGGTGTCGGCCGGTTGTCAGGGCGTGATCTCAACACGACGTATCGCCACAGTTCTCGCCCTCGCCGCCGGAGTCTCGGGCCTCGGCGCGTCCGCGGCGAGCGCCGCGGACCTGGCCGGAACCAAGCCCATGGACGGCTCCCCGGTAGCCGTGCTCGACGGGCTGGTGGCGCGCTCCGTCCCGGCGGACCAGCGGAGCCAGACGCCCGCGGTGAAGGCCCAGCTCAGCCAGTTGAACAAGTTGAACGACCTCAACCAGCTCCACCAGGTCACCGACTCGGTCGCGCCCATCATGGGCCTGCTGCCCGGCGTGGGCTAGGCAGGCCCGCAGGAGGGGGAAACAGGCGGGCGGAGGCCGAATATGTGTTCGCCGCCAGGGCTGAAAGGTGACTGTCCGCAGGTCGGCACGTGCCGGTAGTAATTGCTCAGCACAAGTGACCGGACGCCGACATCGTCGGCGCGTTCCCGCTGCACTGACGAGGAGACCCACGTGATACGGACCCGTTTCGCCTGTCTCGCCCTCCTGGCCGCCGCGGCCGGCGTCGCCGGGACGACCCCCGCCAACGCCGCGCCCGGTGACACGCTCAACATGTGCGCCTCGACCCTCACCCCGACCGGCTGGGTGGACACCCAGTGGTGGAACAGCGGCGGCTGCGGATCGGGCTTCAGCCCGAACAGCAAGAGGATCATGCAGCTCACCGGCTACCCGGTGGGCACGAAGGTCAACGCCTGCGCCTCCACGTACCCGCCCGCGGGCTGGACCATCACCAGCACGTACTACAACGGTGCGTGCCGCTACTCGGTGGTCCCCAGCTTCGACCCCAACGCCTGGACCATCGTCAGAACCGGCTGAGTCACGAGTACGGAACGGGTGCGGAACGGGTGCGGGCGCCCCCGTTCCGCACTGCCGCCCGCCCTGCTCCCTCTACTCGTCCCAGGCCTGCACCAGGGTGTGTTCGATGATCTTCCCGTCCTTGAGTGACGCCATCGAGGTGGCCAGCACCCGTACGCCGTCGGGGTACTCGCAGGACTCGGTGAAGGCGACCTTGTCGCCCTGGACGACACACTCCTCCAGCTTGTGCGTCATGTCGCGGCTGTAGACGTCGGTGAGCATCTTGGAGATCTCGCCCTGGCCGTGCATGACCATCGGGTGGCTCGGCTGGGTATTGCGGTCGACGACGCGGATCTCCGCGTCGTCCGCGTACAGCGACAGCAAGGCCGTCGCGTCGTGGCCCTCAATGCCGCGGCGCAGCGTCTCGGTGTCGAAGGCGGTGCCCATGATGACCTCCTTCAGAAGGTCGCGGCCCGCACTTGGTGGGCCGCGAGGGGCCTACGCTTCGAGCCTCCTCCGCCGGGACGCGGACGGCAAACCGTGCCCGGTGCGGAGCGCCCGGACGGCCGGGAAAGGGTGTCGTGCCGCACGGAAGCGGTGCTCACGGGAGATCGTTGCCCGATGGCACGGCGAGCGGCGGAGGCGGGCATGAAGAGCGACGGCACTCCGGAACTCGTCCTGGTGACCGGCGCGACGGGCTACATCGGCGGCCGGCTGGTGCCCGAGCTCCTCGACGCGGGCTATCGGGTGCGCTGTCTGGCCCGTACGCCGGGGAAGCTGCGCGACCTCGTGTGGGCCGGGCGGGTGGAGACCGTGCGCGGCGACGTGACGGACGCGGAGTCGGTCGGGGCGGCGCTGCGGGGCGTGGACGTGGCGTACTACCTGGTGCACTCGCTGAGCGCCGGGCCGGGCTTCGAGGAGACCGACCGCTCGGCCGCCCGGATCTTCGCCGAGCAGTGCGCGGCGGCCGGAGTCCGGCGGATCGTCTACCTCGGCGGCCTCACCCCCGCGGGCGTACCGCGAGAGGACCTGTCGCCGCATCTGCGCTCCCGCGCCGAGGTGGGCGCGATCCTCCTCGACTCGGCCGTACCGGCCACCGTGCTGCGCGCCGCCGTCATCATCGGCTCCGGATCGGCCTCGTTCGAAATCCTGCGCCATCTGACCGAACGGCTCCCCGTGATGATCACGCCGAGCTGGCTGGGCAACCGCGTCCAGCCGATCGCCGTACGGGACGTCCTGCGCTATCTCGTCGGGAGCGCCCGGATGCCCGCCGACGTCAACCGGACCTTCGACATCGGCGGTCCCGAGGCCTTCAGCTACGAGCAGATGATGCGCCGGTACGCGGAGGTCGCCCGGCTGCCCCACCGGCTGATCCTGCGGGTGCCGATGCTGCCGCCGAGGCTCTCCAGCGAGTGGATCGGCCTGGTCACCCCCGTCCCCGGTGTACTGGCCCGGCCGCTCGCGGAGTCGCTGCGCCACGAAGTGGTCTGCCACGAGCACGACATCGCGCGGTACGTGCCCGACCCGCCCGGCACGCCCATCGGCTTCGACGAGGCGATCGAGCTGGCCCTGCGGCGGATCAAGGAGGCCAACGTGGTCACCCGCTGGTCCTCGGCCGCGCTTCCCGGCGCCCCCAGCGACCCGCTGCCCACCGACCCCGACTGGGCGGGCGGCACCCTCTACACCGACCGCCGCGAGCGCGTCGTGGACGCTTCGCCGGAGGCGCTGTGGAAGGTCATCGAGGGCATCGGCGGGGAGAACGGCTGGTACTCCTTCCCGCTCGCCTGGGCCGTGCGCGGCTGGCTGGACCGGCTGACCGGGGGAGTGGGCCTGCGCCGGGGCCGCCGGGACGCCGCACGGCTGCGGGTGGGGGACTCGCTGGACTTCTGGCGTGTGGAGGAGATCACCCGGCCGCACCTGCTGCGGCTGCGCGCCGAGATGCGGCTGCCGGGGCTGGCCTGGCTGGAGATGTACGCGGAGCGCGAGCACGACGGCCGCACCCGCTACCGCCAGCGCGCCCTGTTCCATCCGCACGGGCTGCTCGGGCACGCGTACTGGTGGAGCGTGTCGCCGTTCCACGCCGTGGTGTTCGGAGGGATGGCGCGCAACATCACACGGGCCGCGGCACGGGTGGAAGGGGGAGCGGCCGGCTGAGGCCCGACCGCCTCAGACGCCCCGCTCCTCGACACCCGGCAGGTGCACGACGAGCAGGGTGAACGCGGCCAGCATGAAGTCGCGCATCGCCGCGTCCAGCCCGTTCCACGCCTTGGACTGCCACATCGCGAACCACTCGCCCCCGATGGCGATGAACCCCGCGCCGAAGAGCAGCAGCACCATCAGCAGCCCCACCGTGCTCACCCGCCGCGCCCGGGCGAAGCCACCGCTGCCGCGCAGCGCCCGCGCCCACACCACGCCCGCCACGACAAGCACCACCGCCGCGACCGTCTCCCACGCGATGATCAGTACGTACGCGATGTCCTGGAGCGTCGTCGACTCGATCGCCCGCCAGGTGAGGTCCGGGTCCTTGAACGTCGTGTCCATGGCCAGGACATGGTGGACGAAGGCGCGGTTGGTGTCGAAGTCGGTGATGTTGCCGAACGCCACAAGTGCCATGTAGAGCGCGACGGTTGAGGTGAGCAGGGCGGCCGCGAGGGGCAGCACGGGGAGCGCGCCCGCCCGTCGGCGGAAGGAGTACCTGGACCGGGGCCGTGGGGTCATGCCGGACTCTTTCCGGCGGGGCGGCCGGTGAAACCCGCCGCCCGGGGATCAGGCGACGGCGGGCGGGTCCGCGATCGCGGTGATCATGAGGTCGCCCGGCCGGACGGTGTACGCGACGTCCGCGGTGGTGCCGTCGCCCCACTTCTGGGTGACGACCACGCTCGACCCGTCCGCGCCCACGGACGTGAAGGTCCAGGCGGAGGGGACGTTCGGGGCGCGGAAGACCGGGTCCTGGCCGGTGTGGGCCGCCGCCCACGCGTCGAGCGCCTGGTTCAGCTCCTTGGTGAGGAACCTGGCGCGCACCTCGGCCGGGGTCGCGTCCTCGGTCGTGCCCAGGCGCGCGTTGCGGTAGGCGGTGAAGAACGCCTCGACCTGGTCCTGCGCGGCGAGCGCGGACGCGGGCGCCGTCGCCGAAGCGGTGAGGGGGGTGGGGACGGGGTCGGCCGCTACGGGCCCGGCACCCAGCAGGCCGAGCAGCGCCGCGGCTGCCGCGACACCGGCGGCGTGGGCTCGCGCACGGCTCGGGGCGTGGACCCGCGTACGACTCGCGGTGTGGACCCGCGTACGGCTCGCGGTGGTGACTCGCGTACGAATGATCATGTCGTCGAGTCAAACATCGACCACGCGGGATCGGGATCGCCCACTCGGGTGGCGTGGGCCCGTGGGGGTGGCGCGGTCCGGCGCCGGGCGCCGAGGGGCTCACGCAGTACGTGTGCCCCTCGGACCGCCGTCGGCGGACAGCAGACGGAAGGAGAACCGTCAGAGCTGGCCGGACTCGGCGATGGTGACCTTCGCCTTGGTCTTGCCGCTCTGCGAGCCGAGGCCCTCGATCTTCTTCACGAGCTTCATGCTGTCCTCGTCCGCGACCTCGCCGAAGACGACGTGCTTGCCGTCCAGCCAGCCGGTCACGACCGTGGTGATGAAGAACTGCGAGCCGTTGCTGTTCGGGCCGGCGTTGGCCATGGACAGCAGGCCCGGCCGGTCGTGCTTGAGCGTGAAGTTCTCGTCGGCGAACTTCTCGCCGTAGATGCTCTTGCCGCCGGTGCCGTTGCCCCGGGTGAAGTCGCCGCCCTGGAGCATGAACTCGGGGATCACGCGGTGGAAGGAGGACCCGGCGAAGCCGAAGCCCTTCTCGCCCGTGGCGAGCGCGCGGAAGTTCTCCGCCGTCTTGGGGACCACGTCGTCGAACAGGTTGAAGTTGATCCGCCCGGCGGGCTCGTCGTTGATGGTGATGTCGAAGTAGACCTTGGTCGTCATGCCCCCATCCTGACATCCCGTCCGGCAAACCTGCTCTCCGGGCACCCCCTGGCGGGGCGGGCACGCCGATTCGGGCGTGCCTGCCGCCCAGGTCAGCGGTGGCGTCGCGGTCGACCGGCCGGCCGTCGGGGCCGCCCGCGTCAGCCGTCGGGGTTGGCCTCCCAGCAGGTGAGCTCCATCTCGTCGAGGTACGCCTGGTGCGTCTTGCCGGTCAGATGGGCGTTCGACTCGATCCCGACCGCCGTCCACCCGGCCATGCTCATGACGAGCACCCGCAGCCCGTCGGAGCCGTGCCTGGCCAGCACCTCGTCGGCCACCCGCAACGCCTCCTCCGGCACCCGCTCAGCGGGTTCGAGGCCGACCACCGTCCTCAGCAGTTCGATCGTGGTACGGGTGATCTCCGGCGCGATGGCCCGCAACCGCCGCTCCTCGTCCTTGTCCACACGCCCTCCTCGCTGGTGCACAGCGGAACGATAGGGCTGTTCCCAGCGCGCCGGACAGACAAGCCAACTCACCGAGCGCGCGGTTGGATTGAGCCGACACCGTCAGCGGGGCCGCACTCCGAGCGCCCTCAGCCGCCGGTCGGCCGCGTCGGCCACCGCTACTTCTCCCGCCTCCCGGTTGAGTCGGGAGTAGAAGTCCAGCACCTGGGCGTACGGCTGCGCGTACGCCGACACGTCCTGGCCGTGCAGCCGCTCGTACGCGTCGACCGCCAGCGCGCAGGCCGCGAGCGCGTCCGGGTTGCCGGGACGCGTCCCGTCGTAGAGCCCGCCCGCGAGGCGGTACAGCGCGTCCGCCGCCGTGGCCAGCCGCTCCACCGGAGTCCGCTCGTCCGCGACGGCGATCCGCAGCCAGTGCAGACAGCCGTCGAGGTCGTCGTGGTCGTTCATGGCCACCTGCGCGACCCGCAGCACCGCCTCGTTGTGACCGGCCCGGGCGGCGGCGGTCCACCAGTGCTCGGCCCCGTCCCGGTCGCCCTTCTCGTCCAGCAGACAGGCAAGTTCGTACGCGCAGAGCGCCTCGCCGGAGTCGGCGGCCGGACCCAGTGTGTAGCTGAACCCGCCCTCGGTGGCGGCCCGGAATCCGGTGGACCCCTGCGGGTCGCCGAGCCGCGCGGCGCCCTCCCGCCACCAGTGCTCCGCCTCGTCGACGCGGCCGGCCCGGGACAGGAAGACGCCGAGGTAGTACACGCCCCGGCTGTTGCCCCGCTCGGCGGACTCGCGCCACCAGCGTTCGGCCTCCTTCAGGTTTCCGGCCTCGTGCCGCAGGAAGCCGACGTGGACGGCGGCCTGGGCGTTGCCCGCCGCGGCCGCGCGGGTCCACAGCTCCTCGGCCTCGGCGGTCCGCCCCTGCCGGTTGAGCAGGACCGCGAGGTTCTGGGCCGCGTTGGGCTGTCCGTTGTCGGCGGCGAGCTTCCACAGCGTCTCGGCCCGGGCGGTGTCGCCCCGTCCGGCCAGGAGCGCGCCGAGCCCGTCGGCCCCCGCCCAGTCGCCCGCGTCCATGGCCCGGCGGTACCACCGCTCGGCCCCGTCCGTGTCGCCGCGCTGGAGCGCCGCCATGCCCAGGTGGTTGAAGGCCGCCGTGAACCGGCGCTCGGCCGCGCGTTCGTACCAGCGCTCCGCGCCCGCGAGGTCGCCCTGCCCGTGCAGCAACGTGCCCAGCGCGAACGCGGCTCGGCCACTGCCGGCCTGCGCCGCCGCCCGGTACGCGTCCGCCGCCTCGCACGACCGGCCCGCCGCCAGGTGCCGGTCGCCGGTCTTCCGGTGGCGCAGGCTCTCGGGGGGCTCCGGATCCGGGCCGGGGCGCGGGACGCCGCGCAGGACGCCGGCGCCGTCAGCCGCGACATGGGCCGCGACCTCGAAGGCGCGCTGCTCCGCTCCGCCCGCCCCGGGCTCGGTGTCCGGGGCGGCCGGATCCCAGTGGTCCGGGTAGAGCTCGCGCACCGGCGTGCTGGTGCGGCCGCCGCCCGGGTGGTAAGTCGCCATGCCCGTCGTGGCGGTGACCGTCAGGTCCCAACTCGGCGTGTACGTACGGCCGTCGCACGCGATCTCGGCGTCCAGCCGCCAGTGCACCCAGGCGCCGGACTCGGTGACGGGGGCCAGGACCAGGGTGACGCTCCCGCCCCCGGGAACGGTCAGCGGGAGCGACGGCGCCTCCTCGTCGACAGGGCGCACGGCCCCCGGGCCGTCGTCGAGCCGCACCTCGAAGTCCGGCCGGGCCAGGGGCTCGAACGCCTCCACCGAGCGCTGGATCGACTCCAGCAGGTCGGGGCTGTACACCATGTCCGGCACCCGTCGGTGAGCCATGCTGACGCCGGCCGCGACGATCGAGGCGTGCTGGGTGGCCCGAGCCTTCAACCGTACGAGAGTGACGTCGGACGGACCCTCGGCGGTGAGCGCGAACACCAGGTTGTGGCCGGTGAGCGGGATGTGCACGGCTTCGGCGCCGGTCTCCGGGCCGGGCGGTACGACCACGGCGAGATGACTGCGCGTCGTCACCTTCAGGGTGTACGGAACGTCGTTGGGAAGCCCACTCGTAGGCACTTCACGGACCGGCCGCTGCATCGCGTACACCGCCGCGCCGCTGTCGTCGGGTGCGGGCCGGGTGGCCGTGGCGAGGCGCTTCGGGGGCGCGGTCCGCCGCAGGGTCAGCGCTCCCGAGACGACGGCCACCGCGACCACGGCCGCCCACGCGGGCCAGGCGTGCGCCCCAACGGCGAGCAGGACCGCGCCGCCCAGGACGAGCGGGAGCAGGGTGGTGAGGGCCGCGCCGCGCAGCGCGGGTGCCGACGCCATCAGATGGCCGGGCGGGCGTGTCGGGCGGCGGTGCGGAAGGGGCGGCCGTCGAGGTCCACCCGGACGCTGCCGGTCCGGCCCCCGCAGGACCAGTCCAGCCACAGCACCCACTGGATGTCCCCGGCCTCGGTCCTGACCTCCAGGTCCAGCACCTCCGCCTCGTCCTGGTTCACCCGGTACGGGAAGTCGCTGGTGGCGAGAGGGCGTACGCGCGGCGGATCGGCGTCGAGCAGCACCTCGAACCGCCGCAGGGGGACCTCCGCCGCGTGCCGGGCGAGGTCACCGGAGCGGTCCGCGCGTGCGATCACCTCGACGCGCAGGTCCGTCAGCACCACGGGAAGGGGCCCGGCCCCGGTCGCGACCAGCCGGACCGTGTGCCCGCTGGCCGGGACCTCGACGACCCGGCCACCGTCGCCCAGGGCCACATAGTCCTGGTTCCTGATCCGCGTCGAGACGAGGACCGGGGCCGCCGTGCCGGAGTCCTGCTGAGCCCTGCGCCGCGCCAGACGGTCGCTGAACTGCCTGGGCAGGTCCTGGCTCAGATACGCGGCGGCGGCCGCGGCGGCCACCCCGCCGGACCACGACAGGACTCCGCCCGGGGCCCAGAGCAGGACCGCGCCGACCGCACCCGCCCCCGCGCCGCCCACCAGCCAGGCACGACCGCGCACCCCACGTCTCGCCATCGCACCCCGTCCCGGACCGTCCCCATGGATCAGTCCGCACAAGGTATCCGCCGAGCGAACGCCGTGTCAGACACTCACTGATTCAACTCGGCTCCGATGTACGCGAGTTGAGGTGGCCCCGGAGCTCGGACCGTAGCCGCACCGCAGGGGCGTCAGAACGCGGCGATCGTTCGGGGCGCCCGCTCGGCACGGCTGAGCGCCCGCAGCACCGCCGTCGGGCCGTGGCGGCGCACGGCAAGGCGGGAGAGCAGATCCACCACGGACTCGACGGCGCTCGGCGCGAGGTGCGGCGCGGCGATGCCCACGCTCACCGCCAAGTCGTCGCCGTGCACCGCGATCTCCATCATCCGGGTGGTCAGGAAGTCGTCGAGCAGCAGCGACCACGGGCCCCAGAGCGGAATGCGGACCGGCCGGTTCTCCGCCGTGGCCAGCGTCTGCGTCAGCTCGGCGACGGCCGCGTCCACCTGGTCGGCCAGCGCCGCCGGCCCGTCGGCGGACGCGTTCTCACCGCCCTGCCGGATCCGTACGCTGATCTCGTCGTCGAGACCCGCCCCGATCCACTCCACCCGCTCATAGTGCCCGAGCAGCGAGACCGTGGGCTCGGACGGCACGGGTGCGGCGAGCGTCGGCGGGATCGACAGGACCTGGTAGGCGAGATGGCCCGCCAGACCGGCCACACCGAACTCCGCCAGCGCGCTCGGCCCCGGCCACGCGGCGGCGACCGCCGGGTCGCGCAGCAGGTCCGGGACCGAGCCCGCCAGAGCGAGGAAGTCGAGCCGCAGTGAGGTCATCCCCGTACGGTATCCCGCCCCCGGCCCGCACCGGGCAAGCGGTCACCGGGCAGCGGTCGTCGGGCGATTGGTCGGGGGACAAGCGCTCACCAGGCAAGCGGCAGGGTCTCCGGGCCGCGGTTGATCGAGCCCCGGCGCCAGCGCACCTGCTCGGGTTCGACCGCGAGCCGCAGGTCCGGGGCCATGCGCAGCAGCGTGGACAGGATCACCTCCGACTGCATCCGCGTCAGTGCCGCCCCGAGGCAGTAGTGCGCCCCGTGCCCGAAGGCGAGGTTGGGGGACTCGTCGCGGGTCAGCTCGAAGCGGTCCGGCTCGGTGAAGACCTCCGGGTCGCGGTTGGCGGCCAGATACGAGACGTACACGGCCTCCCCGGCACGGATGAGCACATCGCCCACCGGCACGTCCTCGGTGGCGATCCTGGGCAGCCCCACGCCGTTGCGCTGCGGGATGAACCGCAGCAACTCCTCGATCGCCGTCGGCAGCAGCTCCGGGTCCGCCCGCAGCCGCGCCAGCTGCTCGGGGTGGGTGAGCAGCGTGTACACCATCGTGGAGCACTGGTTGCGGACCTGGTCGAGTGCGTTGAGGACGATCATCACGGCCAGCGAGATCAGCTCGGGGCGACTGAGTGCGCCCTCGGCCTGCGCCTGGGAGAGCTCGCTGAACAGGTCGTCGCCCGGGTGCTGGAGGCGGTGGTCCGCGAGCGCCCGGAAGTACCCGGCGATCTCGGCCTTGACCGCGTTGCTCTCCTCCAGGGAGTGGTCGCTGGAGAGGATGACGCCCCGCCAGGCCTGGAGTCGGCCGAGGTCCGACTCCGGCACCCCGAGCAGCTTCCCGATGACCTGCTCGGGCATCGGCCCGGTCACGCACTCCGCGAGATCGGCGGGCGGGCCCTGCGCCAGCATCTCCCCGACCAGCCGCTCCGCGATCGCCTCCGCCTCCACCTTGAGCAGCGCCACCCGCTTGCGGTTGAAGGTCTGGGCGAGGAGGCGCCGCAGCCGGGTGTGGTCGGGCGGATCGGTGCGGCCGATGCCTCCGGCGGGGGCCACCACGTGCGGGGTCATGCTGGTCACCGGCCGGTCGACGGTCAGCGCCCGGCTGAACCGCGGGTCCGAGGTGACCTCCTTGACGTCCTGGTAGCGGGTCACCAGCCACGCGTGGCCGTCCCCGAACCGCATCCGTACCAGCGCGACCGGCTCCTCGCGCAGCAGCCGGTGCAGCAGCGGATCGAACTCCAGGGCGTCCAGGTGCTCCACCGGCCAGAAGTGCTCGGTGGCCTCGCCGGAGGTGCGCCGGCTCAGCTCGTCGGTGCGTACGTCCTCGCTCATGACGTCACCTTCGCGTCCGTCACCCTCGCGTCCGCCATCGGCGTCTGTGCGGGAGGCGAGTGCCGCAGCGGGGTCAACTGCTCGATGTCGTACCGGACGCGCAGCTCCTGCACGGCTGCCGGGTCGATCCCGCCCCCGCTGTTGAGCAGTTCGAGCAACTCCTCGAAGTACCGCTCGTGGTCCGGGGGAGGGGCGGCCTGGAACAGCATCCTGGCTGGGCGGCCGGTCGGGTTCGCGAACGCGTGCGGGCAGCCCGGAGGCACGAGGATCATCGTGCCCGCCGTCGCTCGCATGTGGCGCTGCCCGGAGGGCGACTCCCACTCCCGCCAGTCGTCGAGGGTGCGGACCTTCGGTTCGAAGGCCATCACGTCCAGCTCGCCCTCCAGCAGGTAGAACAGCTCCTCGCTGCGGCTGTGGGCGTGCGCGCCGACGTCGAAGCCCGGCGGCACCACCACCTCGAAGGTGGAGGCGACGGTCGAGTGCGCGCCGGTGACCTTGAAGGTCACCTGCTGGGCGGCGGTCCTGAGGGTCCGGCCGCCGCCGGGCGGGATCACCAGACCGTCGGTGGGCCGGGTGTACGGATCGAGGTCGTCCACGGCTGTCTCCTCTCGAGGGTAAGGGTCCTGACGCACCGTCACCACCGCACCGGCAGTTCCCTGGGGCCGCGGATCAGCGCCCCGCGCTCCCACACCACCTCCTCCTCCGGCACGGCGAGCCGCAGACCGGGGAAGCGGTCCCACAGCGAGCGCAGCAGGATCTCGGACTCCATCCGGGCCAGCGTGGCGCCCGGGCAGTAGTGCGGGCCGTGCCCGAAGGCGACGTGCGGGTTGTGCGTCCGGTCGAAGTCGAGCTGCTCCGGATCGGCGAACACCTTCGGGTCGCGGTTGGCCGTCAGATACGAGACGTAGACGGGGTCGCCCGCGGGGATCAGCACCCCGCCCACCTCGACGTCTTCGAGCGCGATCCGCGACAGGCCCACGGCGTTGCGGTGCGGGATGTAGCGCAGCAGCTCCTCCACGGCCTGCGGGACGAGTTCCGGCTCGGCGCGCAGCCTGGCGAGGTGTCCGGGCCGGGTGAGCAGCGCGTACACCATGTTGGCGCTGTTGTTGCGCACCGCGTGCGCGCCGCCGATCTGGATCAGCACCGCCAGCCCGACGGCCTCGTCCTGGTCGAGCACCTCGTTCTCCAGGGCGCCCGCCAGCACGCCCGCCAGATCCTCCTGGGGCTCCGCCCTGCGCCGCTCGATGAGGTCGCGGAAGTACGCGGCCATCTCCGCCTTTGCTTCCTCGCTGGCGTCGCGGCCGCGTGCGGCGGAGATGATGGTGTCCGACCAGTGCGCCATCCGGGACTGGTCCTCGTCCGGCACTCCCATCAGCGCGCACACCATGGCGAGCGGGAAGGGCCGGTTGAGGTGGGCCATGAGGTCGAGCGGCCCGCCCCGGCCCTCCATCCGGTCGAGCAGCCGGTCCACCACCCGCTGGGCGTGTTCGTGGAGGCGGCGCATCGACCGGGCGGTGAAGGCGCTGGCGACCACGCGCCGCATCCGCGTGTGGTCCGGTGGGTCCGCGAACCCGACGGCGCCGTCCATCGGGATGAAGTGCGGGGCGAGCCTGGTGACCTGGCGTCCCATCACGGCCTGACGGCTGAAGCGGGGGTCCACGGAGACGAAGCGCACGTCGTCGTAGCGGGTCGCGAGCCAGGCGTGGCCCTCGCCGTTGGGCAGCTTCACCCGGGCGACGGGCTCCTCGTGCAGCAGCCGCGCGAGCAGCGGGTCGAAGGCGAGGCCGGGCAGGTCCGGCGGCGCCCAGAAGTGGATCTGCGGTTCGGCCATGGCGTTGTCGCCTCCTGTCTCGGTGGTGCGGGGGCAGGCGGGTGCGTCCGGTACGACGACCGCGTTCGGTACGACGGTCGTCTTCGGTACGACGGCCGTCTTCGGTACGACGGCCGTCTTCGGTACGGAGACCGTCTTCGGTACGACGACCTTCTTCGGTACGGAGACCGTCTTCGGTACGACGACCGTCTTCGGCACGGAAACTGTCTTCGGCACGGCGGTTACCGTCCTCGGTCCGGCGGTGACCGCCTCCGGCACGGCGGATTTCTGCGGCACTTGGGCCTTCCCAGGCGTCTGGGGCTTCTGCGGCGCTGCGGCCTTCTGCGGCGCTTCGGTCTTCTTCGGCACGGCCGCCGGGACGGTCCAGTGCCCCAGTGCCACCTCGGCGGTGATGCCCGGCCCGAACCCGGCGATCAGGCCCTTGGCCCGGTGCTCCATTCCGCCCTCGTCGAACAGCCGCCCGAGCGCGTCGAGGACGACGGCGCTGGCGATGTTCCCGTACTCGGTGAGCGTGGCGCGGCTGAACCGGAACGCCTCCGGCGGCACGCCGAGGTATGTGCAGAGGTCGTCCAGGATGCGGGGTCCGCCCGCGTGGACGATGTAGAAGTCCAGGGTGGAGGCGTTCCACCCGTGCTGGTCGGCGAGCCGGTCGAGGACGGGCGCCAGCGCCTCCATCGTGCCCGGGACGCGTTTGTCGAGCAGGAAGTGGAATCCGGTCTCGCGCACCGCGTACGCGATCCAGTCCTCGGTCCCCGGTACGAGGTACGAGCCGTTGCGCTCCAGCCGGATCCCGGTGCCGCCCGAGCCCCGGACGACCGCCGCGGCCACGGCGTCGCCGAACAGCCCGTTGGACAGCAGTGTGCCGACGCCCAGGTCGGTCGGCTGATAGCTCAGCGAGCAGAACTCGCAGGCCACGATCAGTACGTTGGCCCCGGGATACGCGGTGCAGAAGTCGTGCGCGCGGTTGATCGCGCTGCCGCCCGCCGCGCAGCCGAGCTGGGCGATCGGGACCTGGCGGGTCTCCGGCCGGAACCCCATGGTGTTGATCAGCCAGGCCGTCAGGGAGGGCATCATGAACCCCGTGCACGACACGTAGACGATCAGATCGATGTCACGCGGTGACAGCTCGGCCGTCTCCAGCGCCTGCCGCACCACCTGCGGCACCCGTGCCTTGGCCTCCGCCTCGTACAACTTGTTCCGCACCTCGAAGCCGGGGTGGCGCAGGGTTTCCTCGATCGGCTGGACGATGTGCCGTTTGGCCACTCCGGTGTTCTCGATCAGGCGTAGTGCGAGCGCGAGCTGGGGATGGTCGGCGTGAACGGTGCGCACCAGGTCGAGAGTCTGCTCAGAGGTGATCACGTGCTCGGGCACGGCGACGGCAGGTCGGCACAAGACAGCCATGGGCGGAACATCCTGAGGGGGTAGGCGGCGCCCGGTCTCGTGGCGGGGGTCGGGCGGGCTGCCGGACAGCCGTGTTGGATCATTCCAGGCCTGTGGGACAAGACCCGTCAGGTCGATCTAAAAGTACACAAAAGTGTCATTCGGCTGGCGGGCGTGACGCCGGGGTGCCAGCGGCCGGGGTGCAGGAAGAGGCGACGAAGGGGAATGGGCGTGGGCGTAGGAGTGGGAGTGGGCAGCAGGGGCATGTCGTCGGGGTTACTGGACGGGCGGGTGGCTCTGGTCACGGGCGCCAGCCGGGGGATCGGCGCCGCCGTCGCCCGCGCGCTGGGCGCGCACGGGGCGGCGTCGGCGCCGCCGTCGCCCGCGCGCTGGGCGCGCACGGGGCGGCCGTGGCCGTGAACTACCTGCGCAGCGCCGACGCCGCCGCGCGCGTGATCGCCGACATCGAGAAGTCGGGCGGCCGGGCCGTGGCGGTGGCGGGAGACGTGAGCGATCTGGAACAGGTACGGGCCGTGGTGGTGGCGAGTACGGCGGCGCTGGGCGCGCCGGACGTGCTGGTCTGCAACGTCATGGTCGGCACGGAAGCCGTCGGCGCGAGGGCGGGGGAGGGGGCAGGGGTGGCCGGGAGCTTCATCGACAGCCCGGAGCGCATCGCCTCGGTCCGGGACGCCGTCGCCTCCCAACTGGACGCGACGCTCGCGTGCTGCCACGCCGTCGTCCCCGCGATGCGGCGCTCCGGCGGCGGCTCGATCGTCCTGATCGGCGCCTCCGCCACGCACAACCCCTATCCCGTACCCGTCGAGATCACGGCGGCCAAGAGCGCCCAGGACGCGATCGGCCGGGCGCTGGCGCGGGAGTTGGCCCCGACAACATCCGCGTGAACACGGTCGCCCCGGGCTTCGTCCCCACCGACGCCAACGACAGGCCCTAGGCGTCCCTGATCGCCCACGTCGCCGCCGGCACGCCGCTGCCCGACGCGATCCGGGCGGAGGACGTGGCGGACGCGGTGGTGGTGCTGGCCGGCGACCTGTCGCGCAAGGTCACGGGCACGTTCCTGCCCCTGGACGGCGGCCGCACGCCGATCTGAGGCGACGGTTAGGGTTCGACACCATGAACGACGACGTGGGCGGCTCCTCCATGGGTGACATCGCCACCGACGAGGTGTACGTGGGCAACGCGGGCAAGGACGCCTCGCTGGACCGGGGGTGGCTGCTCGGGCACTTCAAGGACGCCGGGGATCCGCGGCACAGCGACGCCGTGGAGATCAAGTGGGGCGTCCACCCCCGTGGCGACGAGCGGGCGCAGTGGGTGACGGGCGAGGAGCGAACGGCGCTGCTCGTCCTGATCAGCGGCCGCTTCCGGGTGGAACTCCCGGGCCGCACCGTGACGTTGACGGAGCAAGGCGACTACGTCGTGTGGGGCAAGGGGGTGGACCACTCCTGGCACGCGGAGGAGGAGTCCGTCGTCCTGACCGTCCGCTGGCCCTCGGTGCCGGGTTACCGGGTGGGATAGGGCCTGCCCGGTGGATCTGCCCGGCGGATCTGCCCGGCGGATCTCGCCGGTGGATCTCGCCGGCGGATCCGGTCGGCTTCGGCCCAGGAGGCCCTTTTTGGTGCCTCCGCGTGCCGACCACATCTGCCGGAGGGTCTCTGGGCGCGCTCGGCCTCAGGGATGGCGCCCTTGGGGCGTACCGCCTCGAGGTCCTCGGCCACCGCCTCCCGGCCGCTTCGCGCCGCAGCGAAAGACCAGGTTGCCGGCGTGCACGCACCGTGTCGCACGATCGGCTTGACCCTCACGCCACGTGAGGCGGCAGGCTGCGGCACGACGAAAGGCACCGCGATGAGTTACTCCGTCGGCCAGGTCTCGGGGTTCGCCGGGATCACCGTGCGCACCCTGCACCACTACGACACGGTGGGACTGCTCACCCCCAGTGAGCGCAGCCCCGCGGGCTACCGGCTCTACAGCGACGCCGACCTCGCACGGCTCCAGCAGATCCTCTTCTACCGGGAGCTCGGGTTCTCGCTGGACGAGATCGGCACCGTCCTGGAGGACCCGGACGCCAACGCGCTGGACCAACTGCGCGCCCGGCACCGGCGGCTGAGCGAGCAGATCGGCAAGCTCCAGCGGATGATGGAGGTCGCCGAGCGGGCCATGGCGGTACAGGAGACGGGCGTCCGGCTCACTCCGCAGGAGCGGTTCGAGGTCTTCGGTGAGATCGCCTTCGACCTCAGTTACGCCACCGAGGCACAGCTCAAGTGGCAGGACAGCGAGGGCCACCGCCGGTCCATGGCCAGCGCCGCCGCGCACACCAAGGAGGACTGGGCGCGGATCATGGCCGAGGCGGCCGCGTGGCGCGAGGGCCTGCTGAAGGTCTTCGAGGGCCGCGAGCCCGCCGACGGCGAGGCGGCCATGGACCTGGCCGAGGAGCACCGCGCCCACATCGGCCGCTGGTTCACGCCCTGCCCGCCGGAGATGCACCGCCGCATCGGCGACGACTTCGCCCGTGATCCGCGCGCGTTCGCGCTGGTCGTGCCCCCGTGGCAACAGCGGCCCGGCCTGGCCGCCTACCTGCGGACGGCGATCGAGGCCAATGCCGTACGTCATGACGCCGCCACCGAAGGACATCCGAGGGACAGCCATGAAGATTCTGATCACCGCCGCGGGGTCGTACGGTGACGTCGCCCCGTACACCGGCCTCGGCGCCCGGCTCCGGCGCGAAGGGCACGAGGTGGCCCTCGCGGCTCCCGGCCCCTTCGCCGCGCTGGTGAAGGACGCCGGACTCGAGTTCCGGCCCCTGCCCGGCGACCCCGGGGCGCAGACCGCGCCCGCCACCGGCAAGCGCGCCCTGATGCGGGCGGCGAGCGCGTCCGTCGGGGAACTGGCGGGCGGCCTGGCCGACGCGGTGGCCCAGGACACCGACCTGATGCTGCTCTCCACGACGACGGCCCCACTGGGCTGGCACATCATCGAGGCGACGGGGATACCGGGCCTCGGTGTGTACCTCCAACCGACCCATCCCACCCGGGAGTTCGCACCCGTGGTCGGTGGTGCGAGGTCGCTCGGGGCATGGGGCAACCGCGCGGCGGGCCGGTTCTCGCTCCGGATGGTCGACCGTGTCTTCGCGGGCGCGGTCGGGGACCTGCGGGCGCGCCTCGGCCTCCCGCCCGCCACGCCCGGCGAAGTCCGCCGCAGGCAGGAGGCCGCGGCCTGGCCCGTACTGCATGGCTACAGCCCCGCCGTGGTGCCGCAGCCCAGGGACTGGCGGGAGGGGCTGGAGACAGTGGGCAACTGGTGGCCGCACCTCGCTCCGGAGGGTCGGGAGGGTCTGGACGGTCGGGAGGGTTCCGAGGGTTCCGAGGGTCCGGAGGGTTCCGAGGGTCCGGAGGGTCAACTTCCGTCGCTCGTGGTGGACTTCCTCCAGGCGGGCCCTCCGCCCGTCTTCATCGGCTTCGGCAGCATGGCGGCGGGCGAGGGCGAGCGTCTGGGCGCCATCGCCGTGGCAGCCCTGCGCCGCGCGGGACTCCGTGGCATCCTCCAGACCGGTCGGGCCCGCCTCACCGCCTCCGGCCCCTCCGCCTCCGGCGACGACGTGCTCACCATCGGCGAAGTGCCGCACGCCCTGCTCTTCCCGCGTGTCGCAGCCGTGGTGCACCACGCGGGAGCGGGTACCACGGCGGCGGGGCTGCGTGCGGGCAGGCCTGCGGTTCCGGTTCCGGTGACCGCCGACCAGCCGTTCTGGGCCGCCCGTCTGACCGCGCTCGGCGCGGCCCCGCACCCGGTCCCGTTCCAGCAACTCACCGCTGCGCGTCTCGCGGACGCCCTGGACCGAGCCGTACGCGACCCGTCCCACACCCGCGCCGCCACCGCGCTCTCGCGTCGCATGGAGCGGGAGGACGGGGCGGCCGCGGTGGCCCGGGCGGTCGCGCGGATGGCGGGGTGAGAGCGCGCCACCTGGTGTCGGCGCTCCACTGCTCCGCGTTCACCGTCACGTGGCCTCGGCCCACACGTACACCCTCACTTGGCCACGGCCGCCCGCTGCTCCAGGATCGCCAGCGTCCGTTCCGCCCAGCGGATGTTCTCCTCCTCGAACGCACGGCCCCGCATCAGGGTCAGATAGGGGCCGACGCGTTCGGCGCGGGCGAGGTACTCGTCCTCGGTCCGCCCGTCGAGCAGGCGGTCCCGCAGCCGTTCATAGCGGGCCAGCTTGGCCCGGGCCCACTCCAGCCGCTCCGCGACCGCGCCCCGTACGGCTTCGGCGTCGCCCGCGTCCACGGCCTGCACCTTGACCAGGAGTTCGTCGCGGATCGCGCTGGGGCGGGGAGGCTCGGCGGTGAAGGAGCGCAGGGCCGCGCAGCCCGCGTCGGTGAGCGAGAACAGGCGTTTGTTGGGCCGGCGTTCCTGATGGACGAGCCGCGCCTCGACCAGCCCTTCGGACTCCATCCGCTCCAGCTCCCGGTAGAGCTGCTGCGGGGTCGCCATCCAGAAGTTGGCGACGGAGGCGTCGAATCCCTTGGCCAGGTCGTACCCGGAAGCCTCGCCTTCAAGGAGTGCGGCGAGGACGGCGTTGCGCAGTGCCATCGCGCCAAAGTATCACTTTCTTCACTAGACAATTAGGTGACTAGTCGATGTGTTGTGCCGACGGCTCGGCCCGGCGAACCATGCCCACGCCGCGACCGCGACCGCGACCGCGCCCGCTCACGCCTTCGCCGTGCGCGTGTTGATGGTGAACGTGGCGCCGTCCGGGTCGCGGATGGTCGCCCAGGGGCCGCTGGCGGCCGTGCCCTGGGCGATGACCATGCCGCCGTGGGCGCGGGCGGTAGCCGTCTTGGCGGGGACGTCCGTGGTGACGAAGTGGACTTCCCAGTGCGGCCGGATGGTGGGGTCCGGCGCCGCTTCCAGGGCGCCGGAGCTCAGGCGCGCCACGATGTGGCCGCCGTGCCGCAGCACGACCTCCTCGGCCTCGTACTGGACGTCGCAGCAGCCCGGCCGCTGGTCCGCCCAGTCGAGGACCTCGCCGTAGAAGATCGCCGCTTCGAAGGCGTTACGGGTGCGCAGCCGCAGCCAGGCCGGCTCCCGGTCGCGCCAGGACTCCCAGTCGTCGACGAGCTTGCCCTGCCAGATGCCGAAGACGGCGCCGTCCCGGTCGGCGGCGAGCGCGCCGCGCCCCGTCTGGAACGCGACCGGGCCCACGGCGACCGTGGCGCTCCGCTCGCGGATGCGCGAGGCGGTCGCGTCGGCGTCCTCGACCGCGAAGTACGGCGTCCAGGCCACGGCCACCTGGAGCGCGGGCGCCAGTGCTCCGATCCCGGCCACGGGCTCACCGTCGTCGAGCGCCGCCCGGAACTGTTCGCCGAGCCGCCCGCTGCGGAACGTCCAGCCGAAGACGGCCCCGTAGAACTCGAGCGCGGGCTCGAGCTCGCGTGCCATGAGACTCACCCAGCACGGTGCCCCGAGCACCGCTGCACTCGACGAAGCCTTGGAACCCGGGGCCGTCGTTGTCCTGTCCATCGCTGTTGCCGATCGCTGTCGCTTGACGGCTTCTTGCGTCACCATTTTGCCGCAAAACAGGCAAACTGCACCCAGCCGTCTTCGGTGATGTGCCGTTACATAGTGTAGTAGCTACGCTGCGTATGGCTCCGCTCACCGTATCGGAGGCCGGATCCGGCCGCGGGAGGGGGCCCGGCCGTTCGTCGGCCGTCCTGCTCGACGGCTCACTTGCCGAGCGCGCGCTTGAGCTGGGCCTTGTCCATGTTGGAGCGGCCGTGGACGTTGCGGCGCTGGGCCTCGGCGTAGAGCTGGTCGTACGTCGGTCCTTGTGAGCCGCTGTGGGAGCGCTGGCCGCCGCGCTTGGAGGACGACATGTCCTGGGTGGAGCTCTTGCTGGCGGTCTTGGACTCACCGGAGCGGGCGCGCTCCTTGTTCACCGTCCTGGCGGCGATCTCCTTGGCTCGCTTGGTGCTCTCGCCGCGGTCCTCGGCGCTCTCCTTGATGTGCTCGTACTGGCGTTCCCGCTTCTGGCTGGATCCGCGTGGCATGACGACTCCCTGATGCGTTCGGATTCCCTGGTTTGTGTTCTGCGATTCGGGTACCCCGATTCGCCTGCAAGGGGCACCCGAATCACTTTCCGTCGTGACATGTCCCTCCGCAACCGCTCAGCCACGCCGGGTGATCGTCTGGGCCCACCCGTGGGTGGAGGCGCGGGGTAGCCCTCGGGTGGACGCGCTGGCCTGCGAATGGGGACCCAAGGACGACGCGGCCGCCCGGCCTCGCGATCTACCGTCGACAGCATGATCGGACGCACTCGGGCGGCCACGGCCGTCGCGCTCACCTTCGCCCTCGCGCTGCCTGTTGCCGCCGCGAGCACCGCCGCCGCGAGCACCGCTATCGCGAGCACCGCTTCGACGAGCACCGCCTCGGCGGCGCCACAGTCATCGGCGTTGTCCCCGGCGGCGTTAGCGGTACCAGCCGCACCGGCGGCGGCCGACGTCGCCGCCCGCCCCCTGCAACTGCCGCGTCCCACTGGCGAGTACGGGGTGGGGAGCTCCGTGTTCCACCTGGTCGACCGGTCGCGTACGGACCCGTGGAAGCCCACTGCGGGCGCGCGCGAACTCATGCTCACGCTGCACTATCCGGCGGCACGGCCCGGTCCGGGACGCCCGGCGCCGTATGCCACCACCGAGGAGACGGGCCTTCTGGTGAAGGGTCTCGGGATCGATGCGGCCGTCCCGGCGGCGCAGTTGAGCGCCACGCGGACCAACAGCCGCCCCGATGCCCGCCCCGCGCACGGGAAATACCCCCTGATCGTGCTCTCACCGGGCTTCAGCGTGTCCCGCTACACCTTGACCGGTCTCGCCGAGGATCTCGCCAGCCGGGGCTATGTGGTCGCCTCGCTGGACCACGCGTACGAGTCGTTCGGCATCTCCGTGCCGGGCGGGCGGACCCTGACCTGTCTGGCGTGCGACGCGGTGGGCGGCGACGGTGGCGTGTCGGGGAGCGTCGTCACCTCGACGCGCGCCGGGGACGTCTCCTTCGTCCTCGACCGCCTCACCGGACGCCATCCGATATGGCGGTACGCCGACATGATCGACAAGCGGCACATCGGCATGGCCGGCCACTCCATAGGTGGCGCGAGCGCGGCCACGACCATGCTGGCGGACCGGCGGGTCGGGGCGGGGATCAACATGGACGGGGCGTTCTGGGACACCCTGCCGACGGGAGGACTCGGCGGACGCCCCTTCATGATGCTCGGCACGGACAAGCACCGGCCCGGTGGCGCCGACACGACCTGGGACCGGATGTGGCCGACGCTCGGCGGCTGGAAGCGCTGGCTGACCGTGACGGGGTCGGAGCACTTCACCTTCTCCGACAGCCCCGTCATCGAGGAGCACTTCGGGCTGCCGCAGCCGCCGCTGCCCGCTCAGCGGGCGATCGCCATCACGCGTACGTACGTGGCCGCGTTCTTCGACCAGCACCTGCGGGGGATACCGCAGCCGCTGCTCGCGGGGCCGACGGCCGGGAACCCGGAGGTGAGGTTTGAGAACCCCTGAAGCGGCCGGTGCCGGGCCGGTGCCGCCCCGTTACGCCGCCCGCTGGTAGCTGGCGCCGTCCCGGGTGCGGGTCAGCAGGCCCGCCGTGATCAGGTAGCGGCGCAGCGCCGGGAAGTCGTCGTGGACGGTGAGCAGGGCCTCGTTGACCTCGCGCTCGGTGTACTGCCGTCCCGGCTCGAAGAGCGTCTCCTTGAGGTGGACGAGCAACTGTTCACGACGGGCTGCCTTGCGAGGGATCGCCGTCAGACGGCCGCGGGAGAAGAGCGCGGCCACGGCGTGGGAGCCGCTGATGATGTCTTCTGACACGGCGTCGGCTGGGTTCTCTGACATGACGCGCAGCCTTCCCCATCGGTCGGCCGCGGGGCAACGGAATTTGGCCCGCGCCGAGCTGGGGAGGCCGCAGCGAGGCCGCGCGCGGCACTCGCGCGGGGTTCCGCTTCGGAGCGGAACACGGCAGGTAAACGGCGGTGGATGGCCGAGGACGTGCTCGACGTCAGCCGAACACGTGTGCCATGCTCGCGCCGCACCGGAGATCTCGGACCACGGGGGTGGGGGATGGGTCTGACGAGCGAGTTCACCACTGCGGTCGTGCCGCCGAGGGAGCGGTTCGCGCTGTGGACCGAGCTGGCCGCCCAGTCCCATGTGCGCAACTGGCTGCGCAGCGAGTGGGCCGAGGACTTCCACGCGCGGCTGCGCGTCCTGGACCTGGGCGAGGTGCGGGTGTCGACGCTGACGTACCCGAGCATCGAGATCACCCGTACGCCCAAGCTCATCCGGCAGGACGACCCCGAGGTCTACCAGGTCAACGTCCTCAGGTCGGGCAGCGGTCACGCCGCGCAGAGCGGGCGGGAGGCGGTGGTGCGCGCCGGAGAGCTGGTCCTGGTGGACAGCAGCCGCCCTTTCACGGGCGGGTTCGACGGCGAGCTCTCGTCGATGACGGTGGTGCAACTGCCCCGGACCCTGCTGCCGTTGCCCCAGGACGTGGTGCAGCGGGTCACCGCGACCCCTATCGCGGCGGACCGCGGGATGGGCGGAGTCTTCGGGCGCTGGCTGGCCGACCTCGACGCGCGCGCCGACGAGTGCGCGCCCGACGACGTCCCGGCCCTGGCCTCGGTGACGGTGGACCTGCTCGCCGCCGTGCTCGGGCGCCGTATGGCCGTCGAGGACACGATGACCCCGGAGGCGCGCAAGCAGGCGCTGCGCGTGGAGGTCTGCGACTTCATCAACCGGCACCTGAGCGATCCCTCCCTCTCCCCGGCGACCGTCGCCGCCGCCCACCGCATATCCCTGCGCCACCTCCACCAGGTCTTCGACTCGCGCGGGACGACGGTCGCCGCCTGGATCCGGGCCCGGCGGCTCGAACGCTGCCGCCGGGACCTGGCCGACCCGGCCCTGCGCCGCCGCCCGGTGCACGCGATCGGAGCCCGCTGGGGTTTCATCGAACCGTCGCACTTCAGCCGCGCCTTCCGGGCGGCGTACGGGATCAGCCCGCGTGACTACCGTGAGGCAGCCCGGAGTCGCTGATCGGGTCGTCCGTGCGGGAGTGGTAGTAGAGGAAGCCGTATTCGTCGGCCCAGCAGGCGTCGCCCGTGAAGGTCCAGCCGTTGCGGACGGCGTCCTGCTGGCGCACGTCGTCGAGGTAGCGGCAGCCCGTGGGCCCTTTGACGGCGAGGGCGCCGACCTGGCCGTACGGGACGGGGCGCCCGGACTCGTCGACGATCGCGGTGAGATAGCCGGGAACGGGCCGCCCGAGCGCGCCGGGGTGGGACCAGGCCTCCTCGCCGCGCATCGAGACGACGATGTGGAGCATCTCCGTGGAGCTGAGCCCGTCGATCATGCTGTTGCCGGTCCGCTGCTTCCATCTCCGGCGTGTCTCGATGGGCAGCGCCTCTCCCGACGAGACGCACTCGCGCAGCGAAGCCAGGTCGTACGGGGTGGTGTCGGCGCAGATCGCCTGGTAGCGGGCGGGGCCGCTGAAACACACCGTGGCACGGAACTCTCCGATCGCGCGGGCGAGTTGGCGGGGCGAAGAGGTGTCCAGCAGCACGGTCGAGGCGCCGACGTGCAGGGGGAACAGGAGCAGTCCGCCCAGCCCGTAGGTGTCCGCCAGTGAGGGGGTGCCGATGAAGCGGTCCTTGTCGGTGGCGCGGAGGACGTGCCGGGGAAAGGAGTTGCACGCGGCCATCACATCGCGGTGCGAGTGCACCGTGGCTTTGGGCGTCCCGGCGGTGCCGGAAGTGAAGGCGATCAGGCAGGGGTCGGTGGCGGCGGTGTCGACCGGGAGCGACCAGTCGGGCTTGTCCGCCATGGCCCGCTCCAGCCCGGCCTCGGCGCCCGCCCCGCCGCCCGGCCTGCCGAGGAAGAACATCGTCCGGGGCACGCGCCCGGTCGACTCCAGCTCGGACCGCAGGCCGGACTCGCACAGGGCGTGGGTGACCCGGGCCTTGTCGATCACATGGGCGAGGTCCCCGGCCCGCAGCGTGGGCGCCGTGGCCACGACCACGCCACCCGCCCGTACCACCGCGAGCCAGATCGCCGCCAGCAGGGGTGTGTTGGCACCGCGCAGCAGCACCCGGTTGCCCGGCACCAGGCCCATGTCCTCGGTCAGGACGTGCACGATGCGCGCCACGACCGCGGTGAGCTGCTCGTACGTCCAGCGCACGCCGTGCGGGGACAGCATGGCGGTCCGCTGTGCCCGGTCCAACGAACCGCCCCCCTCCAGGAGTTCCCACGCGCAGTTCAGCCGCGTGGGGAAGCGTAGGGAGGGCATGCCGAGGAGCAGGTCGGGCTGGAGCGGCCCGGCTGGTAGATGGTCCTGTACGAAGGTGTCCGCGTGGGCGGATCCGTGGTCTCCTTGCGATGGGGTGTTCAACTGCCTGCCCCCTCCTGGTCGGCTTGTCCCTCATTCAACGAGGGCCGACTAGAGATGTCCTTGACGATCCGTGCGCGCTCGTTGTCGGATCGTGCACAAAGCCACGGTCGTGCCGGTGGGGCGGGAGTTGCCCGAGTCGCGGAGGAGCGGGGCGCGCCTGCCGCGAGCCCGTTTCCGAGCACTCTTGACGTCTCGTCACCCCGTCAGCACCCTGGCTCGTGCCGGGGAGGCGGGTCCGAGCGAGGGGGGACGCGTGGGACCTCATCACGCGCGGCGGCGCGATCCGTCGTTGCTGCTGGTCACGGACAGGTCGGCATGGGGTGAACTGGTCGGGCGGTTCGCCCGGACGGCCGGGGCGGCGGTCTCGTACGTGCTGTGGGAGCACGGGGACCCGGTTACCCAGGACCCGCTCGGCGGCTGGGAGGGCGACTGGATCGTCGGCTTCAAGGCCGACTACGTCCTGTCCGACGACGACCTCAAGCGCGCCCGGCGCGGCGCCGTCAACTTCCATCCCGGGCCGCCCGACATCCGGGGCGTGGGGATGTACGAGGTGGCGCTCGCGCGGTCGGCGGACACCTTCGGGGTGACCTGCCACCACATGGTCGAGCGGGTGGACGCGGGGCCGATCATCGAGGTGGAGCGCTTCCCCGTCCCGCCACGCGCCACGACCGACGCGCTGCGCGAGGAGGCGGCCGCCCGGGCCTACTTGCTGTATCTGCGGCTCATGCCCCTCGTCCTGGAGGGCGCCGACCTGCCCGTGTCGACGGAGCGGTGGCGCGGCCCGCTGCACACCTGGGCGCAGTTGCGCAGCCGGTCGTGGCCGGATGTGAGGGATGTGGGGGACGCGAGGGGCGTGAAGGACGTGAGGGATGTGCAGGACGAGGACGTGAAGGGCATGAAGGGCTGAACCACGCCTTCCAATGGGTCCGGTGGGGCCGGTGGGGCCGGTAGATCCGGTGGGTCCGGTGGGTGCGGTAGATCCGATGGGCGCTGGTGAATCGTTCGCTCGCGCGGCGACCGCCGCTCGGGCCACGGGCGGGGCCGTGCGGACCCGGCCGGTAATGCCGTTGCCAAGGAGGCCCGTCGACTCGTTTGGGCGGGGTCATTGCGCGCAACACTGTTCATGACAGGCCTACTCCGCCTCGACCCCCCGGCTGGTCGACGGAGAGTGACGGAAGACCTCGGGCGGGACGCGTCCGTGGGGGCCTTCGGCTTCGACGTCATCAGCCGGCCCCCCACCCATTCCCCCCACGGGCCCCCACGAAGGGGGCTCTGCTCGGAGGCACCGATGCCCGACCTCTGGCTGCCCGGCGCACAACGGATCGACGTGGGCGACCACGCCCCCACCGACAGTGCCTACCCCGCCAAGGCGATCGCCCACATCACGTGGGACAAGAACGCCACCGCCGCCCACCCGCAGGACCAGGTGCCGTACGGCAACCTGCAGGACTGGTTCGGCCGCAACCCCGACGGCAAGGGGTCCGCTCCCCACCTGCTCTGGTCGCCGTTCACCGGCGCGTTCACCCAGTTCTTCCCGGCGAACTCGCGCTCCAAGTCGCTGGTCGACTTATCGGGCGGCACCCGGACCAACAGAGCGGGCACGGTCGTCATCCAGATCGAGGCGCACTTCTTCCCGTACTGCCGGGTCAACGGCAAGGTCTACGCCAGGCTCGTCGACACCCCCTGCGCCGGCTGGGCGACGCTCAACGCGTGGGTGCGCTCCTGGGGCGTGCCCGACACCTGGCCCATGGGGCGGCCCGTCGACTTCACCTCGCACCGTGACGAGCACGTGTGGGAGACCCGGGGCGGCTGGTACGGACACCAGCACGTGCCGGAGAACACCCATCAGGACCCCGGCTCCTGGCCCCAGTTCACCGGCGCCCCGCCGAAGGCGAAGGTCTCGCTGGCCCATGTGATCGCCGCGGCCAGACGCGACCCGGGCCTTCCCCAGGGCGGCACCACGTACAAGGCGGAGGTCCTGGTCGTCGAACGTGCCCTCCAGGCGGAGGGGCTGCTCAGCGCCGCCTGGGTGGACGGCTCCTTCGGCACCAAGACGAAGACGGCCTACGCCGCCTGGCAGCGCAGGTGCGGCTATTCGGGCCCGGACGCGGACGGGATCCCCGGCCACGACTCCCTCGCCCGGCTCGGCGCCCGCCACGGCTTCACGGTCGTCTGACACCGTCCGGTCCCCGGGGCCGCGCGGAGGGCCGCAGAGCCCCGGGTGGCCGGCCACCGACAGATGGACCCGGCGGGCCTCCACCCGCTCGCGCACCTCGCCGCGAGCCGAACCGCAGGTCGATGCGGCGGCCCGCCTCGGCCCAGGCGGCGCGGGCGCGGACGGAGTCGGGCAGTCGACGCCGAAGGGGTGGCCCCAGCGCGCCCGCGACCGCCGCCCCAGCGCGTACGCGCGCACGCTCGCGAATTGTGTACGCAAACGTGCGCCCCCAACTGCGCACCGGCGGCTTTGAGTTACGTACGCGAATACGGATCGCCTCGCCCCGATCCACCGGCTAGCTTCCAGTCCAGTGACGTCGAGCACGGAGGAGGTGAGCCTCATGATGTATCCGCCCCCGACCCCCGTCGATACCGATCGCTGATGCCGCAAGGTGGTGGCCGTTCCCGTGCCGGAGCGGCCACCGCACCCGTCGGCCGGGAGGGCCGGCGAAGCCCGTCCGGCGGAGGGCGAACGGGTCATGAAGGCCGACCTGTTGGTGGGCGGCGACTAAGCCTGCGTGCTCATGGCGAGCGCGTCGAGGCGTACGGCGTGGTCGAGCAGTTCGGGACCGGTGTCGCGGACCAGGACCGGCAAGGCCCCCGCACCCGTCACCAGCCGGGGCGCGTCGACGTGCCCTAGGCTCGGTGCCGTGCTGCGAATCGTCGATCATCTCGTCGGCCGGGGGCCGCTGCGGATCTGTGCCCATGTTCCCCGGGCCGACGGCCCGGGAGATCTCACCGGGCTGCGCGTGCTGCTGACCGCCGACGTGCTCGCGCGCGTCGTCGAACTGCGCGGCCGGGCCGTCCTGGCGGGTCGCACCGGGCCGCGCGTCCCCGAAGCCGACGCCCTCGGCATCCACCCCGCCGACGCCGAGGGCACGGTGGAGGAGATCGCCGATGCCCTGGGCGGCCCACCGGCCGTACACCTCACCAGCCGGGCGTACGAGGGCGGGGGCGGCGCGTTCGTACGGATCGCGCAGGCGCGCGCGGCCGGCGAGACGACGGCCGAGGGCGGGGAGGCGCTGGCCGTACGCCTGTTGCTGCTCGACCGGCCCTACCACGAACCCGTCGCGATCACCGCCGACGATGTCGACGGCGCCGGACAGCGCCTCGCGCGCTGGCGGCGTGCCGTCGCCGACTGGGCCGAGGAGCCGTCCAAGCCGCTCCGGGCGGACCTCGTCCGCACGGCCCGCGACGGGCTGGAGGACAGTCTCGACACCGCCGCCGTACTGCGGCTCCTGGGCGAACTGGCGGGGGACCAGGACGTCCCGGCGGGCGCCAAGTTCGAGACCTTCGCCCGGCTCGACCGCGTCCTCGGCCTCGAACTGACCCGCGAGATCGGCAAGGCGCCCGCCGACGGGGCGCGCGCATGAGCCCGCTGCGGCGGCTGGTGGTCCTGCGCCACGCCAAGTCGGCGTGGCCCGAAGGCGTCGCCGACCACGCCCGGCCGCTGGGGCGGCGCGGGCTGCGCGACGCGCCCGCCGCCGGGCGCTGGCTCAGCGCGGCGGACTGCCTGCCCGACCTCGTGCTGTGCTCCACCGCGCGCCGCGCCCGCGAGACGTGGGAGCTCGCGGCGGCCGAGCTGGGCAGCCCGCCCCCGGTCCGCCACGACCCCCGGCTCTACGCGGCGGACGCCCGCGCCCTCCTCGCCGCCGTGCGCGAAGGCCCCGCCGACATCGAGACGCTGCTCCTGGTAGGCCACAACCCCGGCGTCCAGGACCTGACCCTGCTGCTCACCGGGGAGGCCCTCGGCGAGAGTCTGGACCGGGTCGGGAGCAAGTTCCCCACCGCGGCGATCGCCGTGCTCACCTGGCGCGGCTCCTGGTCCGACCTCGCGTCCGGCGCCGCCCTGCTCACCGACTTCGCGGTACCGCGCGGCGACCGTCGCTGAGACCCGGCACCCGGGTGCGGGACCGGCCATCGGAGTGACGGATCGTTTCGGTGCGCCACCGAGGCGGGGGTGTCGTGATGGAGTTGCCGCATCCGGCATGGCCGCCGGTGTGCCCGTGGGAGAGGACGGAGTGCGATGCAGTACGGCTGTCCCGGCTGCGACGCCCTGCGCGCCGAAGCGCGTCGGCCGGGCATCGATCTGGCCGACCTGCTGCACCGCGTACAGCTCCATGAGCTGGACCCCCATCCGTCCCCGGCGGCCGCCCCGCCGAAGAAGGAGAAGGGCCGCGGACGGCGCCCTTGAGCGGTCCGTGCCCTTGAGTGGTCCGTACCCTTGAATGGTCCGAGCCCTTGAGCGCTCCGCGCCCGGCGCGGCGGATGCTCAGGCGGTCCGCTCGTAACGGAGGAGAACGACTCCGTTGCCGAACGCCCGGGTCTCGATGAGCCGGAGCGGGACCATCGCGTCGGAGGACGGGAACAGGGGCTTGCCGCGCCCGATGAGGACGGGATGGACGTAGACCCGGAACTCGTCGACCAGGTCGTGCCGCAGGAAGGCCGCGGCGAGGTCGGGGCCGCCCACCACCAGGTCCCCGCCGGGCCGCGCCTTGAGCGCCAGGATCTCCTCGGGGACGACGTCCCGCACGATCGTGGTGTTCCAGTCGGCCCGCTCCAGCGTCCGCGAGAACACGAACTTCGGCATCTCCAGCCAGATCGGGGCGAACTCCCTCATCGCCTCGGTGCTCGCCGGATCCGCGTCGACGGTCGGCCAGACCCCGGCCATCAGTTCGTACGTGACGCGGCCCTCCAGGAAACCGCCCATGGTCCGCAGCTCGTCGTTGAAGTGGCGGTGCAGCTCGTCGTCGACGCGGTGCCAGTCGAGCTGGCGCTCCGGTCCCTCGATGAATCCGTCCAAGGACACGGACATCATCAGGATGATCTTCCTCAAGGCGGCCTCACCGAAGTCAGCCGGGACGGGTACGGGCGCGACGATACGCCCGGGACCGCGCCGACGGGTTCATCCGAAGGCGAGTCATCGAGAGCGAGTCGCTGGAACGCCGGACCTGCGGAACGCGGGATCAGCGGAACGCGGGATGGCGGAACGCGGGATCTTCGGAACGCGGGGTCGACGACCGGGCGGTTCGGGCTGCGTGCGCCGGACCGCTTCCGTGGGAGTCCGTACCCCGTCCCGTGCGCGCCCCCTACGTGCCCATACGCCTCCGTGCGCGTCCCGTACGCCTCCCACACGCCTCCGTGCGCGTCCCGCACCAGCGGTTCTCGGCCATTGCGGGCTCCCCGCCTCCCCGATCGGTCCGACCGCTTCCGCCCGATTGGTAGCCTCAGTGAGTTGATCTTGGTGGGCGGTCCGGTGCTCCGACTCGCCCACCCCGCACGGGCGTTCGCGGACGCCCTCCCCGACCAGAATGCGAAAAGAATTGGCTCACCGTCAGCTTCGCCGCCGCACACGCCTCGCCGGTCACCTGGTGGCCTGCTCCACCGTGCTCGCGGTCCTGCCTGCCGCCCCGGCGCTCGCGGACTCCGGCGCCACCCCGCCCGCCCCAGGCGTGACCGCGCACCTCGACGCGGTCGAACAGGCCCTGCGCCAGGTATCGCCGGGCCTGGAGGGAAGCGTCTGGGAGCGCACCGCGGGCAACCGGCTCGACGCCTCGGGCGCCGACCCCTCGGACTGGCTGCTCCAGACCCCCGGCTGCTGGGGCGACGCCACGTGCGCCGAGCGGCCCGGCACCAACCGGCTGCTCGCCAAGATGACCGAGAACATCTCCAAGGCCAAGAACACGGTCGACATATCCACGCTCGCTCCCTTCCCCAACGGCGCGTTCGAGGACGCGATCGTCGACGGCCTCAAGGCCTCGGCGGCCGCCGGGAACAAGCTCAAGGTCCGCGTCCTCGTCGGCGCCGCGCCGATCTACCACCTCCACGTGATCCCGTCGAAGTACCGCGACGAGCTCGTCGGCAGGCTGGGCGAGGCGGCGAAGAACGTCACGCTCAACGTGGCGTCGATGACCACCTCGAAGACCGCGTTCTCGTGGAACCACTCCAAGCTGCTGGTCGTCGACAACCGCTCGGCCGTCACCGGCGGCATCAACGGCTGGAAGGACGACTACCTCGACACCGCCCACCCGGTCTCGGACGTCGACCTCGCGCTGACGGGACCGGCCGCCGGTTCCGCGGGCAAGTACCTCGACACGCTGTGGGCCTGGACCTGCCAGAACAAGTCCAACATCGCCAGTGTCTGGTTCGCCTCCTCCAACGGCGCCGGCTGTATGCCGTCGCTGGCGCAGGACGCCCCCGCCCCGGCCCCCGCCGACGGCGACGTCCCGGTCATCGCCGTCGGCGGCCTCGGTGTCGGCATCAAGAACAGCGACCCCGCCTCGGCCTTCCACCCGACGCTGCCCACCGCCGCCGACACCAAGTGCGTCGTCGGGCTTCACGACAACACCAACGCCGACCGCGACTACGACACGGTCAACCCGGAGGAGAGCGCCCTGCGCGCCCTCGTCGCGAGCGCGCGCGACCACATCGAGATCTCCCAGCAGGACCTCAACGCCACCTGCCCGCCGCTCCCGCGCTACGACATCCGGCTCTACGACGCGCTCGCCGCGAAGATGGCCGCGGGCGTGAAGGTGCGGATCGTCGTCAGCGACCCCGCCAACCGCGGCGCGGTCGGCAGCGGCGGCTACTCGCAGATCAAGTCGCTCTCCGAGATCAGCGACACCCTGCGCGACCGCCTCGCCCTGCTGACCGGCGACAAGGGCGCCGCCCGCGCCACGATGTGCTCCAGCCTCCAGCTGGCCACCTTCCGCAGCTCGGACAGCCCGAAGTGGGCCGACGGCCACCCGTACGCCCAGCACCACAAGCTGGTCTCCGTCGACGACTCGGCCTTCTACATCGGCTCGAAGAACCTGTACCCGTCGTGGCTGCAGGACTTCGGATACGTCGTGGAGAGCCCCGCGGCCGCCGCCCAGCTGAAGGCGAAGCTGCTCGCCCCGCAGTGGCGGTACTCGCAGGCGACCGCCACGTTCGACTACGAGCGCGGGGTCTGCTCGGCCTGATCCCCGAGCCGGGTGGGCGGCAGGAAGTCGCGTACGTACGTCCGCTTCCAGCACGCCCCCGTCGCCCGCAGCTCGCCCCACGTCGTGTACTGGTAGCGGAACAGCCGGGCGCGGATGTAGTGGGGCGGGCTGTCGGGCGGGAACGGGGAGCGCCTGAGCAGACGCAGGGTGTCGGGATCGTTGTCCAGCAGGCGCTCCACCAGGGGACCGAACCACGGCCGCGCGTAGCCCGGCGAGAGACCGGCGAACCACATCAGCCAGTCGAGCCGCAGATGGTAGGGCGCGAACTGGCGCGGCCAGTACCGGAGATCCCCGGGTTTGCCCTTGAACTCGTACTCCCGCCAGTCGGAGTCGGCGAGCGGGAGCGGGTCCGCCGTGCCCTCGATGACGACTTCGAGCCGCAGCCGGCTGATGCTGCCGAACGCACCGTACGTGTTGACCAGGTGCAGCGGGTCGAAGGAGTAGTTCATGATCTGGCGGCGCGAGAGCAGGTTGCGCGCCGGGCGGTAGCTCAGGACGAGCAGGAACGCGGCGACCGCGAGGACCACGACCTCGTACCAGAGCGGGGTGGCCGCGAAGTGCCGGGCCCCGGTGAGCGGCGAGAAGTCGACGGCGGTCACGGCGAGGGCGACGGTCGTCCAGTTCAGCCAGGAGAAGTTGCCCGACAGGATCAGCCACAGCTGGGTGAGGATCATCAGCGAGGCGGCGGCCGTGGCGACGGGCTGCGGGGTGAACAGCAGCACGGGTACGGCCAGTTGTGTGACGTGGTTGGCGGCGACCTCCACGCGGTGCACGGGCCTCGGCAGATGGTGGAAGAACCAGCTCAGCGGGCCCGGCATGGGCTGGGTCTCATGGTGGTAGTCGAGGCAGGTCAGCTTGCGCCAGCACTCGTCGCCGCGCATCTTGATCAGCCCCGCGCCGAACTCGACGCGGAAGAGCACCCAGCGCATCAGGAACAGCACGACGATCGGCGGCGCGACCTTGTCGTTGCCCAGGAACACCGCGAGGAAGCCCACCTCCAGGAGCAGCGACTCCCAGCCGAAGGAGTACCACGTCTGGCCCACGTTCACGATCGACAGGTACAGGACCCACGGCAGCAGCCACAGCAGCATCGCGCACCCCAGCGGCACCCTGGCGTCGACCCCGGCCAGCAGCGCCGCCGAGACCAGGACCCCCGCCCAGGACCAGCCGGCGAAGAACCGGTCCGAGTAGTGGAAGTGGAAGACGCTCGGCGCGCGGCGGAAGGGCACCCGCTCCAGGTACCAGGGGACGGGGAGCATGCCGCGCTCGCCGATCAGCGCCCGGAACTGCAGGGCCGCGCCGAGGAACGCGACGAGGTAGATCGCGGCGAGCGCCCGCTGGAAGACCAGCCGGCTCAGCCAGTAGTCGGGTGCCAGGAACCACTCCACGGTTCCATTGTGACGCTGAGTGACGCGAGTGGCCTGCGGGACGTGGCGGACGCGGCCGTACGGGATTTTCACGCCCGGACCTCTACGCGCGGGCGCACTCCTCAGCGGGACTTCGCCAGCGCCTCCACGACGAGCTCCGCCACGAGGGCGGGTTCCTCGTTCGGCGTGAAGAAGCTGGGGCCGGGAATGGTGACCACGGTGACCTGCGGGCACGCCTTCAGGGTGCGCCGCTCGGCGTCGGTCATCCCGCCGTCCCCGCTCTCGCCGTGCACCACCCAGGCGGGCACCCCCGTCTGGCACAGCCGTGGTGCCACCGTGCCGTGGCGGTCCAGGTACCGCAGGTAGTCGTGGATCGCGCGGCGCATCGCGCGCGGGTCGTTGCGGCGCAGGTCCGCGATGAGCGAGGCGATGCGGTCGGGGGGCAGCGGGCTCTGTTTGGCCATGCCGCCGACCAGCTTCAGCATCGCGCTGTACGGCAGGTGCCCGAGCACGCCCGCGAGCCGGTCCAGCGCCCGCAGGAACACCGCTTCGTCCTCGCGCGAGAAGCAGGGCGCGAGCAGGACCACCGGTCCCGCGAACGCACCCGATCCCGCCATCTCCAGCGCGATGTTGGCTCCGATGCTGTGCCCCACCACCACATCGCACCCGAGCTCGGCGGCGCACTCGGCCGCGAGCCGGGCGTAGTTCTCGACGCTGGTGTCGTGGGGCGCGGGCGTACCGCCGTGCCCCGGCAGCGTCACCGCCACCAGCCGCACCCCGGCCAGCGCGGGCTCGGCCATCAGGTCGTCGTACTGCCGCGCCCGGCACATCCCGCCCGGCAGCAGCAGCGCACTCCCAGCACCCCCCGCCACCTCGTTCTCGCGACGCTCCCAGCTCGCCCACGCACCACTCATGTCCACCTGCCCACGGCGTGACGGCCCGGCCTTGATTCCACCGTACGCCGCTCTCCGCGGCCCGCACGATCGGGCGGCCTTCCACCGGCTTCCACCACTCAACTACCGGTCACCCACAATGAGTTGATTTCACGCTTTGCCACCCGCCGCCGCCCCCGGGTCGGGCACAGTCGGTACATGAACGGTTACGAGGACAAGGTGCCGGCCTTCCTGACGTTCCGTGTGACGCCCCAGGAAGGTCCGATCGCCGCGTTCGCCGAGCAGGAGGCGTGGCAGGCCCGGCAGCGGTACCCGGAGATCCTGGGGGTGGGCGTTCCGGAGTTCTTCCACGCCAGGGAGTGCGAGACGGGCGGCTGGGAGCTGCCCGAGCACAGCAACGACGCGCCGCAGGGCGCCCGGGACGGGCTGGGCTGCCGCTTCCGGGGCCTGGCGAAGGACGCCTCGGACGCCGGGGACGACAGGGCGCGGCGCAAGTGGCTGGCGGCGGCCGCGCGCATGGACCGGGAGGTCGTCGACGAGGTGCGCGTCCTGGGGGAGCGGTTCCGGATCGTACGGGCCTCGCGCTTCATCCGGATGGGGCCCAGCGGGCCGGAGCCGCCGCGCCCCTCCGACCCGGACCCGGGCGAGGTGGGCGAGTCGCACCGGGTGCCCTCCCGCACCAAGGGCTTCGTGATCGACCCGTACACCGGAACGGGCCTGGCCGACAGCATCCTCAAGCTGGACCTGGTGCGTTTCGTGGGCTCCGCGCCCGGTGCGCCCCGCGAGGTCACGGACGACGCGTGGCGGGCCGCCGAGCGGTACCCCGGCGGGGTGCTGCTGCCCGCCGTCTTCATGGTCTCCGAGCGGGAGGACGGGAAGTGGCGCGCCCACGACCCCGGAGCGGCGTACACGACGCCCCAGGGCGCCCGGGACTCCCTGGCGGACTGGCTGCGGGTGATGGCACCGTTCACGCTCAAGCTGGACGAGGCCACCCGCGCGGTGTACGCGGAGGCGGCCGACCGGCTCGACGACAAGCGCCGCAACGCGCTGAGCGTCGCCGACCGCCGCTTCCGGGTGACCCGCGTCGAGCGGCTCGTCCGGATCGGCCCCGACGGGCCCGAGGGCCCGCGCCCGTCCGACTACGACCCCGAGGTCCCCATCGAGGTCCAGGTGCGCCAGCTCAAGGAACAGGGCCTGTGGAAGGAGGAGGACGAGCCGGTGGTGCTCGACGACCGGGCCAAGGAGCTCTCCCGCCTGTGGGAAGAGGAAATGGTGCGCGCGGCGGCCGCGAAGGAACGCAGACGCCGCCCCGGGGGCGGCTGACCGCGGTACCTCGCGCGGTCCCGCCGTGTCGGGGATCGTGAAGAGATGAGCGGCGGGCAGGGCGAGCGCACCGGGGAGCGGGAGCGCTTCGACGTCTGGGCGGCCGGGACCGCCTACGAGCGGTACATGGGCCGCTGGAGCCGCGCGGTCGCCGAGCGGTTCGTGACGTGGCTGGGCTGCGCCGAGGGGCTGCGGTGGCTGGACGTGGGCTGCGGCACCGGCGCCCTGACCGCGACCGTGGCCGCTCACTGTGGACCGGCCGCGCTGCTCGGCGTGGACCGGTCCGCCGGGTTCGCGGCCTCGGCGCGGGGCCGGTCCACCGCTGCCCACGCGCCCGGGACCGCCTCGGCACGGTTCGCCGTGGCGGACGCCCGGGCGCTGCCGGTGCCGGACGCCTCCTGCGACGTCGTGGTCAGCGGGCTCGTGCTCAACTTCCTGCCGGAACCCGGCGCCGCGCTCGCCGAGGCGGTACGGGTCGTGCGGCCCGGCGGAACAGTGGCGACGTACGTGTGGGACTACGCGGAGGGGATGCACCTCCTGCGCCACTTCTGGGACGCCGCCGTCGCCCTGGACCCGGCGGCCGCCGCGCTGCACGAGGGCCGCCGGTTCCCGCTGTGCGGCCCGGATCCGCTGCGGGAGCTGTGGAAGGGCGCGGGCCTCGTCGACGTGGCCGTCGGGGAGATCGAGGTGGACACCGTGTTCCCCGGCTTCGCGGAGCTGTGGGAGCCCTTCCTGAGCGGGCAGGGACCGGCTCCCGGCTATGTGGCCGCTCTGGCCCCGTCCGCCCGTGACCGGCTCCGTACGGCGCTGGGCCGAGCCGTACCGGCCCGGCCGGACGGCTCGATCGCCCTCACCGCCCGCGCCTGGGCGGTACGGGGCCGAAGGCCGCCCGTCGGGACGGCGGGCGTTCGGCTTCAACAGGAGCTGCCGTAACGCGCGTTGCCGCAGAACGTGCCGCCGTAACGCCTGCTCAGGATCCGTGCGCTCCCCGCGCGCGCCGCCTTCGGTAAACGCACCTCGCGACCGCACCCGGCGTGCCACCCTGGACGACGTCACCGGTCAGTCACCCGGAGTCACGACCCAGTGGAGCGCGTATGGACGGGACCGCCTTCACCACCCTCGTGGCCGTGCCCACCGCGCTGCTGGGGCTGGCGACCGCGTACTACCAGTTCCGGCGGGCGAGGAGCGAGACCGGGCGGGTCGCGGTGCGGCCCCGTCGGCGTCGGCGCCGGGGCATCTCCGGGGTGACCGTGGACCTGGCGGCCGCGGCCCGGCCCGGGGCACTCTTCGGCCGCGAGGAGGAGCTGGCGCGGCTCAGGGCGTGGACCGGCGGGGCGGACCGGCAGCGGCTGGTGGGGCTGCTCGGCCCCGCGGGCATCGGCAAGAGCAGGCTGGCCGCGGAGATCGCCGCGACGGTGGCGGAGCGGCGCGCGGGCGCGTACGACTACGTCGTGTGGCGCGGCCTCAAGGACGGACCCGCGCCCGCGACCACCGTGGCCCAACTGCTCACCCTGCTCTCCCGGGGCCGCCAGGCGGCCACCGGGCAGGCGGACGACGACCTGGCCCAGCTGGCCGCGCTGCTCGACCGCGCCCGGGTGCTGCTCGTCCTCGACAACGTGGAGTCCGTCCTCGACGGCACCACCACCGCCGGGCACTATCGCGCCGGGTTCGAGGGCTACCGGCAGCTCATGGACCTCTTCCTGACGGCCGCCCGGCCCTCCACGCTCGTGCTCACCGGGCGGGAGATGCCCGAACACGTCCATCTGACGGCGACCCGCGACGGCCGGGTGAAGGTGCTGCGCCTGGCCGGGCTCTCCGAAGCGGCGGCCGGGGCCCTCGTCGGGCAGTACGACCTCCACGGCAGCCCCGACGAACTGCGCGGCCTGTGTCACTCGCTCTCCGGCAACCCGCTCAAGCTCCAGCTCGCCGCCAGCGCCGCCGCCGAGACGTACGGCGGGGACGTCACCGCCTTCCTCGTGTCGTACGAGCAGGCCCCGGGCGATCTGGGCGCGCTGGTGCAGGCGCAGGTGGAGCGGATCAGCCCGCTGGAGCAGCATCTGCTGGACTGGCTGACCGTCGAGCGCACGGCGCTGACCGCTCCCGAGCTCGCGGCCCTCGCCCCCGACCGGCACGCGGCGCGCGAGGCGTCGGGGGCCGTCACCTCGCTGTACCGGCGCAGCCTGGTGGAGCGCACCGACGACGGGCGGTTCGTGCTCCAGCCCGCGGTCTCCGAGTATCTGACGGACAGTCTGGTCGAGCGCTGCTGCGCCGAACTGCTCGCGGGGGAACCGCGCGTGCTCGACACCGTCGCCCTGTTCGGCCCGGACGCGCCCGACTACATCCAGAGCGCCCAGATCCGCTATCTCCTCCAGGCGGTCCTCGACCGCTACCGCACCGCCGCCACCGTCGAACCCGCCGTGATGCTCCACCGCGCGCACACCCAGCTGCACGACCGCACCCTGCGGGCGACCAGCTGCCTCGCGGGTAATCTGATCAACCTGGCCGCCGCCGAGGGCGTCGAGCTCGGCGGCTGGCGGTTCGCCGGGAGCACGGTGCGCCGCGCCGACCTCACCCGCGCCCGGGTGGCCGGGGCCGACTTCCGGGGCGCGCGCCTGGTGGGCTGCCGGCTGCACACGCCGGTGAGCAGCATCCACTCCATCGCCTTCAGTCCGGACGGCCTGCTCGTCGCGTTCGGGGGCTCCACGGGCGACATCTGGGTCAGCCGGGTGAGTGACCTGGGCGAGGTGGGGCGGCTGCGCGGACACGTCGACTGGATTCGGGCGCTCGCCTTCCATCCGGACGGCCGGCTGCTCGCCTCGGCGGCCGACGACGGCACCATCCGGATCTGGGATCACCGCACCGGCCAGGAGATCGCCCGCTGTACGGGACACGAGGGCAAGGTCACCGGTGTGGTCTTCGACGCCGGGCACGAGCAGCTGCTCTCGGTGGGCGACGACGGGTTCCTCGTCGCCTGGTCCACCCGCACCTGGCGGGAGCGCGCACGCGTCCGCGCCCACGACTGCCAGGTGTGGGCGCTGGCCCGCTCGGCCGACGGCGACCTGATCGCGACGGCGGGCGAGGAGCACTCCGTACGGCTGTGGCACACGGGCACCTTGGAGCCGCACACGGTCCTCACCGGGCACTCCGACTGGGTACTCTCCCTCGCCTTCACCGAAGCGCCGCTCCGGCTGATCAGCGGTGGCCACGACGGCACCGTACGGGTGTGGAACCTGGAGACCGGCGCGGTCGACGTCGAGGTGGGCCACGGCGCCTGGGTCTGGGCGGTGGCCGCGCAGGGCTCCCGGATCGCCGCCGGGTACGGGGACGGCACGCTCTGCAGCTGGCTGAGCGGACAGGACGGCTCGGCCGTCCGCCGCACCCTGCTCGGCCACACCCAGCGCGTGTGGAGCCTCGGGTTCTCCGGGAGCGACGGGCTGCTCGCCTCCGGCGGGGACGACGAGACGCTGCGGCTGTGGGACGCCTCCTCCGGCGAGTGCGTACGGTCGCTGCACGGCAGCACCAGCCAGCTCTGCGCCCTGCACGCCAGGACGAAGGAGGTCGTCACGGGCGGCGCCGACGGCGTCCTTCGGGTGTGGCGGCGCCACGGGGGCGGGGCGGCGGCGGAGTTGGAGGCCGAGCTCGTGGGACACGCGGGCCGGGTCTGGTCGTTGCGGGTGGTCGCCGCCGACCGGATCGTCAGCGGGGGAGAGGACGGAACCGTCCGGCTTTGGCGGCGCACGGACGACAGGTGGCAGGGCCGGGTGGTGGCCGACCTGAACAAGCAGATCTGGTCCCTTGAGACCATGGACGGCGGCCGCCGGATCGCCGTGGTCGCCGAGAACGGCAGCGTCAGCCTGCTCGACATGGCCGACGGCGGGCGCGTGGAGCGCGAACTGGCCGGGCACAGCGGCTGGGTGTGGAGCGTCGCGGCCACCCCGGACGGCTCCCGCGTCGCCACCGCCAGCTACGACCGGACCGTCGGCTGGTGGGACACCGCGTCGGGACAGCTGCTCGGCCGCTTCACCGGCCACACCTCGCCGGTCACCGGCGTCTGTGTGAGCGAGCCCCTGCAACGCGTCCTGACCGGGGCGTACAACGGCGAGGTCAGGCTCTGGGACACCGCCGACCTGTCCTGCCGGGCGGTCTTCGCGAACCCGCACTCCGGCCCGGTGTGGAACGCGGCGACCAGCCCGTCCGGCCGGCTGGCCGCCACCGGCGGCGGCGACGAGGTCGTCGTGGTGTGGGACCTGGAGGCGCAGGAGCCCCGGTTCCGGCTGTCCGGCCACCACGGCTGGGTCCTGCGGGTCGCCTTCTGCGACGACGAGACGCTGGCGAGCGGCGACCAGTACGGCAACGTACGCCTCTGGGACACCGCCACCGGCCGCTGCGCCGGTACGTTCCACGCCCCGCGTGTGTACGAGCGGCTCGATCTGCGCGGGGTGCGAGGTCTGAGCGCCCGGCAGCTGGAGGCGCTCTCGGCGCTCGGAGCCACGGTCGGCTGACGCGCCGAGCGCGTGCCTGGGCGCCGACATCGGCCCGTGCGGCGTCCGCCCGCTCCAGCCGCGCTCGACTCCCCTCGCCTGCGGACCCGGTAGGTTCCGGCGGGGTCGCGCGTGTCGACGAGGGGCACGCGGCCCGGCTGCGAGGATGCCGGGGAGAAGCCGGTGCGGAAGAACGACGAAGCGAGGGCAGCATGTTCAGTGGCGCGCACGCCATCTTCTACAGCACGGACGCCGACGCCGACCGGGCCTTCATCCGGGACGTACTCGGCTTTCCCGGGGTGGACGCGGGCCAGGGCTGGCTGATCTTCCGGCTGCCGCCCGCCGAGCTGGCCGTCCATCCCACCACGGGCGAGCCCAAGCACGAGCTGTATCTGATGTGCGACGACATCACCGCCCAGGTGGAGGAGTTCACGGCCAGGGGCGTCGAGGTCACGCGGCCGGTCAGCGACCAGCCCTGGGGCCGGATCGCGGCGGTCCGCCTGCCCAGCGGGGCCGAGCTCGCCTTCTACGAACCCCGCCACCCGGTCGCCCACAGCCTCTGAGGACCCCGGACCCCTTCGCAGGAGCGGGTGAGACCGGGCGGGCCCGTCAGGCGCGGCGGATCACGATGTCGCCGAGCCCGGTCCGCGCGCGCACCTCGACCGTGTGGTTCTCCGCGCCGGGGCCGTCCGCCGTGCCCAGGGAGTTGCGAACCATCCCCATCCGCGTGTTGACGTCGAGCCAGGCGGCGGTCGACTCGCGGATGCCGACCTCCAGGTCGCCCATGGCGCTCATGAGCACGACCTGGCCGCGCCTGACGTCCGCGACCCGGATGCCGCCCTTGGCGGACTTGGCGTCGACCCCGGCGTGGGCGACGCCGAGCGTGATGCGGCCGTTGGACGCGTTCGCCCGTACGTCGCCGGTGACTTCGCCGATCGTGGTCTCGCCGTTCACGTTCTTCACCGTGGCGGTGCCCCCGACCTCGCCGATCTCCACCCGGCCCGCGCCCGCGACGTCGACGTCACCGCTCGCGCTGCCCAGCCGGATGTCGCCGTGGGCGGTCTTGAGCCGGGCGGCCGCCGCGTGCTCGACCTGGATGTCACCGGCCGAGGACTTGAGGACGCAGTCCCCGAGCAGGCCCTCGACGACGAAGTCCCCCAGCGGCGCGGTCCCCTGGAGCTCGGATCCGGCCGGTAGCTCGATGCTGATGTCGAGCGATCCGCTCCGGCTGAACAGGGAGCGCTTCCTGGGGCCCTTGACCACCAGCTTGCCGCCCGAGTAGGTCACCTGCGTCTGCTGCGCGGTCCGCACGTCGGCCTCGGCGGCGCCGTCGCGGGGGAGCACCTCGACGACCGTGTCCGTACGCTCGCCGGCGCTGATCCGGGCCGAGCCGATGTCGAATTCGAGGATGACGGAGATCGGTTGGGGCGTGTCGAAGCGTGGCATGGCTGTCTGTCCCGTCCTCTTGGCTCTGCTGGATGATCCCGCCGGTCGGCGGGTGAAGGGTGAAGTGGTTCGGTGTGCTTGCCGGACAGGCCCTACCGCACCCAGCCGGTGAAGCCCTGGCCGCCCCGGTGGCGGCTGCGGGTGGGCGCCGGGCCGCCGTCGCCGGGCTCCAGGGCGGTGGCCACGGCCCGGACCAGCCAGGCGTTGACCGAGAGCCCCTCTTGGCCCGCGGCGTCCTCGACGCGTGTCTTGAGGTGGGCGGGGAGGCGGAAGTTGATGCGCGCGGTGCCGCCCTCCTCCCCGTCCGACGGTGTCGGAGCCACGGGCACCCGCGCCCCGCTCGGTGCGCTCTCCCGCGGCTCGCTCTCCTCGTACGCCTCCAGGCCCGGGGGCGTGGTCACCACGAACTCGGGGTCGAGCCCCCGCAGCCGCACGTCGACGGAGCCCGGTGCCAGATCCCGGGTGATCTCGTCCGTGGCCGCGGAGAGCGCGTTGAGCAGGGTGAGCCGGACGGCCGACTCGAGCGGGGTGGTCAGCCGCTCCGCCAGCGCGCGGGCTTCGTCCCCGCCCGCGTCGGCGGCGACCGCGAGCTCGTGGCGGAGGTTGTCCACATACGGCGTGAGGTCCATGACGCCATAGTGGCACCATCATGGCGCCACTACAAGTCCCACGAAGGAGTGAATGGCGCCAGAAGTGGCGCCATCGATGGCGTAAGCGTGGCGCCGCGCATCCCCGGACACCCGTCGTCGCAGGTCGGAGCGGGGGAGGGGAGGGTGCGCGGCGGAGAGGGCCCGGCCAGGTCCGACGGATTCAGTGCGGGCAGCGACGGCGCCAGGGTGGCGCCGTGCGCCCCGGGCGCCTCCTTCGCCGCACAATTCCCGGGCGGCTGGGGGGTCCCCGATTCATACGATGCCCTTACCCTTGGGCGGGTAGCCTCGGTAAAGAGAAGCCAAAGGTGCGTGAGGCCACTGTCGTCCTCACGCACCACAGCGAAAGGCACGGCTTATGGCCCTCACCTTTGCGCACAGGGTCAGCGCTCGGCGTGCGTCCCTGCAGGATGTCAACGCGATAGTCCGCCTGCTCTCCGGCGATCACGGGCTGCCGCCCGAGACCGCCGCTCTCGTCTCGGCCTCACAGGCCCAACTCCGCCTCATCCTCGCGCACTTCGGTCTGGAGACCGGCAAGGTGTGGGTCGCCGAGTCCGGCTCAGGAGCGCCCGAGGCGGCAGCGGTGTGGATCCCGCCGGGTGTCTCCATCGACGAGGAGGAGCACAGAGCCCTGCTCCGGCTGCACGGGCTCCGGCCGACCCTGATGCCCGCGCGCGACCACGACGGACGGATACCGGGCGAGGAGGACCACTGGCTGCTCGCGGCCGTCGGCATCGCCCCGACCGCCCACCCGGCGGCCCTCGAAGTCGTCCTGGACCCGGTCCTGCGCATCGTGGACGAGGCGTCCCTGCCCGCCTACGCCACCGCCCCCGCGTCCTTCCAGGCCGAGCTGCTCGCGCCCTTCGGGTTCGAGCCGTGCGCCTCCGGCGAGACGCGCCCGGAGCCCCGGCTGCGCCGCCCGCCCCAGGGGGCGTACGGCGGCTGAGCGCCCCCTGCGGGGCAGCCAAGCCAAAGACCTCTGCCCGGCCCGCGTCATGCGGGCCGGGCAGAGGTCTTTACGGTCGTACGGCAAGGCCGCGGTGCGGTGCTGTGCGGTGAGGCCGTGGCCGTTACTGCAGTCCGGCGGACTTGCAGGCGGCCTTGTACTTGGCCGTGCAGATCTCGTCGATGGTGTAGAGGCCGTCGCTGACCACGGTGGAGCGGATGTTCTCCTTGATCACGGCGACGACCGGGACGAGCGCGGTGGGGATGTCGCTCTGGGTCGGGCTCTTGGTCTTGGAGTTGGCGATGGAGATGAGGCTCTGCCCCTTGGCCAGCGCGACCGCCATCTGCGCGGCGATCGGGCTCTCCTCCGCGTACGACTTGTAGACGCTCATGTACTGCTCGCCCGCCACGATGCGCTGGACCCCGGCGAGTTCGGTGTCCTGGCCGGTGATCGGCGGCAGCTTGGAGACGCCTGCGGCCTTGAGGGCGCTGATGATGCCGCCGGCCATGCCGTCGTTGGCGGAGTACACGCCGACGATCTTGTCCTTGCCGAGGGCCGAGATCGCGCTCCGCATGTTCGCGGCGGCGTTCTCCGGCTTCCACTCCTTGGTGTCGTACTCCTTCCCGATGTTCACCTTGCCGTCAAGCTCGGCGTGCGCGCCCTTCTTGAACTGGGCGGCGTTCGGGTCGGTGCGGGCACCGTTCATCATGACGATCTGGCCGCTCTTGGCCTTGTCGCCCAGGGTGTCCAGCAGGGCCCTGGCCTGTACGTGGCCGACGTCCTCGTTGTCGAACGAGACGTACGCGTCGACGGGGCCCTCGGCGAGCCGGTCGAAGGCGACGACGGGGATGCCCGCGTCCTTGGCTCGCTGGACCGCGCCGCCGATGGCCTTGGAGTCCACGGCGTCGATGATGAGCGCGTCGACCTTCTTGGCGATCATGGCGTCGACCTGCTGGTTCTGCCGCGCCGCGTCCTGCTCCGCGTTCGCGTAGACGACCTGGCCCTTGCCGCTGGTCAGCTCGCCGACCATCTTCTCGATCAGCGGCTTGTCCGACTTCTCGTAGCGAGCAGCCTGCTTCTCCGGCAGCAACAGGCCTATCTTGAGGTCCTTCTTCTTGGCGGCTCCGCCGGACCCGTCGCCGGACTTGCTCCCACCGCCGCATGCGGCGAGGGTGACGGCCATCGCGACGACACCCACGGTCATCGCTCCACGGCCGGTACGCGTGCTCACTTAAAAACAACCTCCCTGACATGGCCGCATTAATTCGGCCGAGGTGGCTGGAAGCCAACCCTGCGCTTGGGGTGACGTCAAGAAGTTAGCCCTTAACGAGATGACAACGGAATTTTCGGATACGGGCTGGACGGGCTTTATCTGCCTGGCAATTCGGGCTTAAACGGGCTTAGAGTCACTTTTTGCTTCGCTGGTCAATTGCTGATGGTTCGTCAATTTGACGAGGAAGGGAATTGTAGTCTCGCAGCTCAGGTGGGTGGTGCTGGTTGAGGGGCTCCCCCGTGGTCTGTTCGCCAGTCGCCACTTCAAGGAATGCGGCATGCAGGCGAGATCGGCGAGAGGTTCGTTAATTTATTGAACGTAACACCCCTCAGGTGGGGCTGAATTGGTCTACACCTTAGCGGAACCCTCTTATTTCAGTACGTGACTCAAGTAGTAAGCCAACAGCTGGTCAGCCCCTGCATGGACCAGACGTTCGAGGTCTGAACCCTTGGTGTGTCCATGGTGGCCATGGATTGACCGAAATCGCCGCGATCCCCGGTCACCCCACGGGCTACGCCCGTGGGGTGACCGGGGGAGTTGAAGCGATCTTTCGGGCCCTGTCGGTGGAGGCCGCGGACGCGGTGACCGTGCCGGATCTCGGCCGGGCGCTCTCGGACGAGCTGGGGCGGATCGTGCCGCACGACGGCTACATGCTGGCCGGGCTCGACCCGCTGAACAGAGCCAGCTGTCTTTTCACCGAGGAACACGACTACGAGGAACACCACTACGAGGAACACGACTACAGCGAGGCGGCCGCGCGCCGGTCGGCGCTCGACGACGCCGCCGGAGCCGAGCGGCACCCCTTCGAACGGCTCGTCGAGGGCCCCACCAAGGTCGGTGTGGTGAGCCTCGGCGCGGCCCGCTACCGGCACAGCGTGCGGCTGGACAACGTGAGCGTCCCCGAGGGGTTCGGCAGTCAGATGCGCATCCTCACCGGACTGGCCTGACGGATCGTCAGGCCAGTCCGGCATCGCGTCAGCCGGTCGCGTCGTCGCGGCGCTCCAGATGGAACCCGAAGGGCACGGTCCCGGGGTCCAGCGCCGTCACGCCGCCGTCGACCGTGAGCGTCGCGCCATTGACGAACGAGGCCGCGGGGGAGAGCAACCACGCGATGGCTTCGGCGACTTCACGCGGCTCGCCCGGGCGCTGGACGGGCAGCAGCCGGGTCGCCGTCTCGTACGCGGCGTCCACGTCCGCGAGCCCCGCCTCCTCGGCGAACCGGGCCATGCGCCGGTCGGCCATCTCCGTACGCACCCAGCTCGGGCACACCGTGTTGGCGCGCAGCCCCTTCGGCCCGTAGTCGACCGCGAGCGAGCGGCACAGCTGGAGCAGCGCGGCCTTCGACGTGGCGTACGCGGCGTTGGCCACCCCGTTGCGCAGCGCGGACACCGAGGCGACCGCGACCACGGACCCGCGCGCCTCGACCAGATGCGGCAGCGCGCTGCGCAGCAGCAGGAACGGGCCGGTGAGGTTGGTGCGCATCACCAGCTCCCAGTCCTCCACGGAGGTCTCGCCCACGGCCCCGCTGCGCCCGGTCCCGGCGTTGAGCACCACGCCGTCCACCCGGCCGTACGCCGCGACCGTCGCGTCCACCAGGCCCTGGACCGCGTCCGGGTCGCCGATGTCGCAGGGGTGGGCCAGGGCGCCGGTCTTCTCGGCGATCTCGCGCAGCGGCTCGGGGCGGCGCCCGGACACGACCACCTGGTGGCCCGCGTCGCCCAGCAGCCGGGCGGTGGCGGCGCCGATCCCCGTACCGCCTCCGGTGACGATGACAACCTGTCGCTCAGCCATGCCCGTTCAGCCTCCGTGGTCGTGTGCGGTCCGGTTCGACCAGCACCTCGAACGATCATAGGCAGACGTGCCCGGGGCACCGCGATCGCTCAGACGCGGAACTCCGGTGGGAAGCCGGTCCAGCGGAGTTCCGTCGGCAGATGGCCCATGTCGTTGAAGAAGACGACGGAGGCGGGGCGGTCGGGTGCGTACCGGATCACGGTCAGTGCCGCGTTGGCGTGGTTGAGGCCCTGCCAGCGCCAGTTCGGGCCGTCGAGGGCGGCCCGGACCAGCCAGCCGATGAGGAAGTTGTGGGTGACGACCAGCTCGTGGCGCGGCTCGTCGCCGACCACGGGCCGGGCGAACCGTTCCATCGCGGCGGGCGCGAACTCCCGCCCCAGCTCGCTCATCTCCGGCGGGAACTGCGCGAGCCGGTCGAGCAGCGAGTCGGCCCACTCCGGCGGCAGCTCCTCCTTGCGGGGGACGTACGGGATGTAGTCACCGGCGAGCGCGGACTCCTCCATGCGGACGCCGTCGAGTTCGCCGTGGATCAGGCGCGCGGTCTCCGCCGCGCGCGCCAGCGGACTGTGCAGCACCGCCGCGAGCGGGCTGTCCCGGAGCCGCCGGCCGAGCAGTACGGCCTGGCGCCGCCCGTTCTCCGTCAGTCCGCTCTCGTCCGGCAGAGCCTCGCCATGGCGCGCGAGGTAGAGATAGCGGGCAGCGGTTCCAGCCATGGGTGAGGTCCTCCCCGGGCAACGGGTGATCATGCGGATGCCCGAAGGACGTCGGTGCCTCGCCGTGCGGTTCCCTGCTCCGGTCCGCTTTCCTGTTGTCACCCGCCACCCCCGTGGGCGGGTGACAACAGGGAAACGGACCAACCTGCGCCGGGCCCGCCCGGGCCTGCCGTACCCCTGCTCGACTGGTCGAAGACCGGGGGCATATGCCCCTGGCGCCGGGCCGATGGCCGATATTCGGCCAGGGGTTCGGCTGTTCCTGGCCTTCACCACCTCTGCCATCACAGACTGCTGCCGAGGCCGACCGCTGGTCTTGTAATAAGGCGCACTGCCTTGCCGGATTCCGGTCGGCGGAACACGCGCATGGTGAGGAGAGGGTTGCAGGTGGAGGCCAAAGCATCCTTGATTACCGAAGACCGAGGGGAGAGTGTGGAACGAGCGGCACCTGACTGGCTGCGGGGTCAGGTGGTCAAGTACCGGGGCCGGCGCACACCGGGAGGGATGCCGGCCAGGCTCACCCTTCCCGCCGCGACGGTGACGCTGATCGTCGGCTGGGGCGACCCGCTGCACCTGTTCGGCGCGGGTGAGAGCGGATCGGCGGGTGGCACGTGGTATTCGCTGGTGGGAGGTCTGCGGACCTCGCCCGTCCTCGGTGGCTACCGGGGGTCCGGGCAGGCCGTCGAGGTGGATTTCACCCCGCTCGGCGCCTATATGTGCCTGGGCATATCCATGCACCAGCTGGCGAACGAGACCGTGCACCCGGACGAGTTGCTGGGAAAGAGATGGACGGAGCGGCTGACCGAACGGCTCGCCGAGGCACCCGGCTGGGAGGCGCGCTGGGCGGTCCTCGACGACGCCCTGGCGAGCCTGCTGGCCGACGGCCCCGTGCCCTCGCCCGTGGTCGCCGAGGCCTGGAGCAGGCTGAGCGCGTGCCACGGCGGGATGACGCTGGGTGAACTGGCCGGGGCCACCGGCCGTGGCGGCCGACGGCTCCAGGTGCTCTTCCGGGAGCAGATCGGTCTGCCGCTGCAGTCCGTCGCCCGGATCCTGCGGTTCCAGCGTGCGCTGACGCTGCCGTACGGTTCGCACGCCTCGCTCGCCGAACTCGCGGCGGCGTGCGGCTATTACGACCAGGCCCATCTGAACCGCGACTTCAAGGCGCTGGCGGGCCTGACCCCCGCGCAGCTCTGCGGACTCGCGAACCACACCCCGCTGGACGGCACGGCGGCCGTCGAAGGGAGCCGCACGAGCGTGTTCAACCGCTGACCGCATTCCCGGGTTCCCCGGTTCTCGGGTTCCCGGATTCCCGGCGCGACCACAAAGGGGTGCTGCCCGACCCGGCAGCACCCCTCCTCTCCCGCTCTTGTCGACGGCGGCTCTACGCGGCCGGCTCGTCCACGACCACCGGGCCGCGGTAAGGCTCGGCCCGTTCCGGATCGGGCGCGCCCGTGCCGTTCGCACCGCCTCCCTCCGCGCCGTCGTGCTCCGACTCGCCGTTTCCGCACCCCGCCAGCATCACCGCGAGCGCCGCCCCCGCGGTCGCCAGCGCGATGCCCTTGCCCCAAACGCGCACTGGTCGCATTCCTTCCCCGTTTGTGAAAAATCCTGGCGATCTTAGCCGTCTGCGCAGGTACGCACGGGTGTCGACCGGTACCCATCGGTGGCCGTGGGACCGATGAGTTCGGGTGCCACCATGGGTCTTCCTTCTGGCTGCCGAGTTCCCCGGGGCGGCTTCCGACTTCCGAAGGTGGACCGATGAGCGATCTGCACGACATCCTCGACAAGCACGTGGGCGGCGACGGACGTGCGCCCGGCGCCGTGGGACTGGTGGCCCGGGGCGACCGCGTGGAGGTGCGGGCCGTCGGGGTCACCGACGGCGAGGACAGCGCGCCCATGGCCCGTGACTCGATCTTCCGGATCGCGTCGCTGACCAAGCCGATCGTGGCGGCGGCGGTGATGACCCTGGTCGACGACGGCCGGATCGCGCTGGACTCACCGGTGCGGGAGTGGCTGCCGGAGCTGGCGTCGCCCGGCGTGGTCCGTACGCCCGAGAGCCCGGTCGACGACGTGGTCCCGGCCGCCCGACCCATCACCGTGGCCGATCTGCTCACCTTCCGCGCCGGATACGGCTTCCCGGGTGACTTCTCGCTCCCTGCCGTCGCGCCGCTCTTCACCGAGCTGCTCCAAGGCCCGCCGCAGCCGCAGGCCGTCGCCGCGCCGGACGCGTGGATGGCGGCGCTCGCCCGGATCCCGCTGCTGTACCAGCCCGGCCAGGCCTGGCTGTACAACGCGTGCTCGGACATCCAGGGCGTACTGATCGCCCGGGTCAGCGGGCGTCCGCTGCCGGAGTTCCTGGCCGAGCGGATCTTCGGGCCGCTGGGCATGACCGACACCGCTTTCGCGGTCCCGGCCGCCGACCTGGGCCGCTTCACCGGCTACTACCGGGCCGGGGCTCCGGGCTCCGCCGGCCTGGAGCTGGTCGACGCGCCGGACGGGCAGTGGAGCACCCCGCCCGCGTTCCCGTCCGGGGCGGGCGGGCTCGTCTCCACCGTGGACGATCTGTACGCCTTCGCCCGGATGCTGCTCGCCGGGGGCACGCTCGACGGCCACCGCGTCCTGTCGCCCGACTCCGTACGGCAGATGACGACCGACCACCTCACCCCGGCCCAGCGCGCGGCGAGCACGCTGTTCCTGGAGGGGCAGGGCTGGGGGTTCGGCGGCGCGGTCGACGTCGAGGCGATCGAACCGTGGAACGTGCCGGGCCGGTTCGGCTGGGTCGGCGGCACCGGAACGGCGGCGCACATCGTCCCGTCCACGGGCGCGGTCACGATCCTGCTCACGCAGCTGGAGCTCGCCGGACCCTCACCGCTTCCCTCCGCGATGCATGATTTCTGGCGGTACGCGGCGAACGCCTGATGCCCATAGGGGACTTGCTACGTACCCAGTAGGTTCGGATCATGAATGAACGCAGAACTGACGGCAGCGCGGGAGACGCGGACTACGGCACGATAGGCGTCGGTTACGCCGACTACCGGCGCCCCGAGCCCCGTATCGAGGAGTTCATCTCCCAGGCGCTGGGGGACGCGCGCACGGTGCTGAACGTGGGCGCCGGGGCGGGTTCGTACGAGTCCACCGCGCGCGAGGTGACACCGGTCGAGCCGTCCGCGTCGATGCGCGCCCAGCGGCCCGCCCATCTGCCGCCCGCGATCGACGCGGTGGCCGAGAACCTGCCCTTCGACGACGACGCCTTCGACGCGGCGATGACCACGTTCAGCGTGCACCAGTGGAGCGGCGTCAGAGCGGGGCTGCGCGAGATGCGGCGGGTGACGCGCGGACCGGTGGCCGTGCTGACCTGTGACCCTGATCGGGTGCGCGACTTCTGGCTGCACGCCTACGCCCCCGAGGTGCTCGACACCGAGGCCCGCCGCTACCCGGCGATCGCGGACGTCGCCGACGCGCTGGGCGGCGGCGTCACGGTGCGGCCGGTGCCGATCCCGGTGGACTGCACCGACGGCTTCAACGAGGCGTACTACGCCCGCCCGGAGATGCTGCTCGACCCGGGCGCCCGGCAGGCGTGCTCGGCCTGGAGCTTCGTGGACGAGGCGGCGCGCGAGCGGTTCGCCCGCGATCTGCGCCGCGACCTGGACAGCGGGGCGTGGGACGCGCGCTTCGGCGCGCTGCGCCGGCAGGCCTTCTACGAGGGCTCGTTGGTCCTGGTCCGCTCGGTGCCCGAGTGATACGACCCCGCGCTCGCGGGGCCGTTTCGGCGGAGGCGGTCCCGCGCTGTACGGCCTGCTGTACGGTCGAAGCATGTCCAAGTCAGTGACGATCCGGGTCGACGACCAGCTGCACGCGCTGCTGAAGGAGCGCGCGGCGGCCGAGGGCTCGACGGTGACCGCGCTCATCACGCAGGCCGCGTACGAGGCGGTGCGCGATCCACGGCTGGAAGGCGCGGCGGAGGTCTTCCGCTCCTTCATCGCCGACCAGGGCGACGCCTTCGACGCGGCCTTTCCCGACGACGCCCCCGACCAGCGGGACTCCTCGGGGCGGGCCGCCTGACGGTGGAGTTCCACATCGACATCCGCTGGCTGCTCGAACGCCAGACGGAAGTGCTGCCCAAACAGCCCACCGTCCACGACTTCTCCAGCCTGGTGGCCGCCGTCGGCCGCCACCGCGTCAACACCCCCCGGGTCGAGGCGACCGTCGACAACTCCTGGCGGGCGGGCGCGCTGATGCACGCCATCATCCGACTGCGCCCCCTGCCCGCACGCAACGCGCTCTTCGGAGCGGCGGTGGTGGTCGCGTACATGAACGCGGCCGGCGAGGGCCTGGACGCGCCGTACGGCGCGCTCATCGATCTCGCCCGCGACATAGACGCGGGCCACACCGACGCCTACGACGCGGCCGACCGGATACGGTCCTGGCGCATCTGACACGCATCTGACACGCAATGGACGCCCATCTGACGACCCATTTGGCCTGAATGGCACCGTTGCCCCTGGGGCGCGTGGTGCGCCAGCGTGTGGGGTCATGGACCGTGACCCGAGCGGCGCCGCCGCGAGCTCCCTCTCCCGCCGTCAACTGCTCGCCGCCGCCGGTGCGGCCGGGGCCGTCACCGCCGTCGGGGCGGTGCCGGTGGCGGCTCGGCAGCGCGACGGGCTCTCGCTGTCGTTCAGCGCGGCAACCAACGGCTCCGCGAGCCTCTCGCCCGCCGGGGACTGGCTGGTCGCCGAGGTCCAGAGCGTGCTGTGGTCGCTGCCCCGGCACGGCGGCAAGGCCGTGCCGCTCACCCCGGCCGGTCTCGAACCCGGCCGTCCCGTCCACTCGCCCGACGGATCACTCATCGCGTTCTGCGCCTATGAGGGCGGCGGATATCACGTGTGGACCATGCGGCCGGACGGCTCGCAGGTGCGACGGCGCACCGAGGGGCCCTGGGACGACCGGGGACCGGCCTGGTCGCCGGACGGAACGCGGATCGCCTTCGCGTCCGAGCGCGCGGGCGACCCGGTGGCGGGCAGCTCGTACCGTATCCATGTGCTGGACCTGCGGACCGGGCGGCTCACCCGGCTCACCGGGCTCCCCGGCCAGGACGGGCCGCTCCAGGACGGGGCTTGGGAGGACTTCGACCCCACCTGGTCGCCGGACGGGACGAGGATCCTGTTCGTCCGCGCGAAAGTGGTCACCACCCCCATGGGGCTCGGCGTGGAGGCGCGGACCGTCGCCGCCGTCGCGGCCGAGGGCACCGGGCCCGTCGGCGTCGTGTACACGGAGAGCCAGGCCGCGCAGGTCATGTGCCCGGCCCTGGCGCCCGACGGCCGCCGCCTCGCGCATCTGCGCACCACCGCCGCGCCGAACGGCTCCTGCGTGCTCGTCGTCGACGGCGAGCCGGTCCCCGTCGCCGGGGACGTCGCGCCGGTGCCCCCGCGCTGGACGGCGGCCGGGGAGCTGCTGCTGACCGTCGACGGGCGCTTCACGCTCATACGGCCCGACCGGCCCGGCGAGGCGGAGGCGATTTCGTTCGAGGGCGTGCTGCCGGTGGAGCGGCCGCGCTACCGGGTCAAGGAGTACGACCTCGGCGAGGGGCGCGTGCGGCCGGTGCGGGGCGTGCATCTGCCCGCGCTCTCGCCGGACGGGCGGCGCATCGCGTTCGCCGCGCTCAACACGCTGTGGCTGGCGGACACTTCGGGCGCCCGGCCGCCCGAGCGGCTGCGCGAGTCGGCGCCGACGCGCTATCTGCTCGGTCCCGTCTGGACGCGCGACGGGCGGGCGCTGCTGTACGCCGACGACCGCGACGGGCTGCTCGGCGTCTACCGTCGGGATCTGGCCACCGGCGAGGAGAGCGCCCTCGCGACCGGCGGGCGGGTGCACCCGGCGCTCTCGCCCGACGGCAAGCGGCTCGCCTGCCTCGACATGACCGGCCACCTGCTCGTACGCGACCTGGCGTCCGGCACCGAACGCGTCCTGGCGGCGCCGCTGGGCGGCGGCGGACTGCCCGGCCGTCCCAGCTGGTCGCCCGACGGCCGCCATGTCGCGCTCTGCGACCGCAACCGCCTCAACGCCCGCTTCAGGGAGGGCTACAACCTCATCCGGGTCGTCGACACCGAGACCGGCACCGCCCGCCTCCACGCGGTGGCACCGCACGTCTCCCTCTCGGACCGGTACGACTCGGGGCCCGTCTGGTCGCCCGACGGGCGCTGGATGGCGGTGATCGTCGAGTCCGCGCTCTGCCTGCTGCCCGTCGCCCCCGACGGCACCCCGCAGGGCCCGCCGCGCACCCTGACCAGTGAACCCGCCGACCACCCGTCCTGGTCGGGGGACTCGAAGACGCTGCTGTATCTGTCCGGGGCACGGCTTCGGCTCATCGGCGTCGACGGCGGCCCCGCGCGCACGGTCCGGGTGCCGCTGGAGGCGCGCCGGCCCGCGCCCGCCGACGTGGTGGTGCACGCCGGGCGGCTGTGGGACGGCACCGGCGAGAAGGTCCGCGACGACGTCGACATCGTCGTACGGGACGGGCGCGTCGCGGCCGTCGAGCCGCACCGCGGCCGTGGGGCGCTGCGCCGGATCGACGCCTCGGAGCGGACGGTCGTGCCCGGCCTGTGGGACACGCACACCCACCCCTGGCAGAGCACCTACGGCGGCCGTCAGACCGCCGGCCAGCTCACCTATGGGATCACCACGGCCGTCTCGCTCGGCGGATTCGCCTACGAACAGGCCCGCATCCGTGAGGCGGTGGCCGCCGGGCAGCTCGCCGGACCCCGGCTGCTGACCACGGGGGAGCTGCTCGACGGCTCCCGGGTGGCGTACAGCATGGGGCGCGCCCATCGCACCGAGGAGGGGCTGCGGCGGTCGCTGGAGCGGGGCGCGGCGCTCGACTGGGACTTCGTCAAGACCTATGTGCGCGCGCCGGGCTGGGTGATGGAGGCGGCGGCCCGGTTCGCCCACGAACGCCTCGGGGTGCGCGCCGGAAGCCATCTGCTCTCGCCCGGTGTGCAGGTGGGCCAGGACCTGACGACCCATCTGCAGGCAACCCAGCGCGCCGAGTTCGGGCACGCCACCACCGCGTCGGGGCGTGCGTACGAGGACGTGGTGGAGGTCTACTCCGCGCGCGGCGTCAACTTCGCGCTCATCGCCACGCCGTTCACCTCGGCGCCGCTGATCGGGGCCGATCCCGCTCTCGCCGAGGATCCCCGGGTCACCGTCGTGATGCCGCCGTGGGACTCCGCGGCGGTGCGGCAGTCGGCGGGTGTGCCGCCGACGGCGGCCCAACTGGCCACGCTGCGCACGGAGACCGACGTCTACCGCCGTGTCCTCGCGGCCGGAGGCCTCGTCGCGCTCGGCACGGACGCGCCGATCGTCCCCGTCGGCCTCTCCCTGCACCTGGGCCTGCGCGCGCTGCACCGGGGCGGCTTCTCCCCGGCGGCGGCCCTGCGCACCGCGACCGTGCTCCCGGCCCGCCTCTTCGGGGTCGAGCGGCACCTCGGCACCGTGGAGGAGGGGAAGATCGCCGACCTGACCGTGGTGGACGGCGACCCGTTCGAGGACTTCGACGCGATGGTACGGACGGTCGCCGTGCTCCGGGGCGGAGTGCCGTACGAGACCGAGGAGTTGGTGGCCGCGTTCGAGCAGCACGCGCGGCACGCGGCCGCCGACGAGGAGTGGCTCTCGGTGGGGCGGCTGATGCGGCGCGGCGGGTGCTGCGACATGGAGGCCGAACTGCCCGGGTGAACGCGGGCGGGGCGCGGCGGGTGGTCAGCGGCTCGCGGCGACCGCCGCGACGATGGCGTGGGTCAGCCGGGTGACATAGGCGTCGTCGGTCGGACCGCCCGCCGCCAGCATGCGGAAGTACAGCGGCGCGCCGAACAGGTCGGTGGCCAGGCTCGTGTCGATGTCGGGCGGCAGTTCGCCCCGTACCGTCGCGCGGTCCAGGAGGGTCGCGACCGCCGAGCGGCGCGGGGCGAGGACGGCGTGGTGGAGCGCGTCGTGGAGCGAGGCGCTGCGGGCCGACTCGGCCAGGAGGTCGGGGATGATCCGGCCCACCAGGGGGTGCCGCAGCGCCCCCAGGGTCTCGCGGACGAACCGTTCGACGTCGCCGTGGAGCGACCCCGAGTCCGTCGTCGTCGGGATGTGCGCGGCCGCCGCCTCGGAGACCAGCTCGACGACCATGGCCTCCTTGGAGGGCCAGCGGCGGTAGAGCGCCGCCTTGCCGACGCCCGCTCGGCGGGTCACGGCCTCCATGGACATCCGTGCGTACCCGGACTCCGCCAGCTCCTCGAACATCGCCCGGCGGATCGTTTCGGTCACGGACTCGCGCAGGACGCCGACACCGGCGGGCGGACGCCGTACTTCGCTGTCACGGAGGCTTGCCATGATCGGAGACTAACACGGAACGGAACGGTTGCGTTCCGTGCTGCGGCGGGTGTACGTTCGCGCCCTACGAGCCGGAACGGTGCCGTTCCGTTCAGTGGTTCAGTGGTTCAGCGGGAGGCCCGCGGTGAAGTTCCTCTTCGACGACAAGGCGTTCTCCTTCCAGGCGCTGCGCACCGCGGGACACGCCGCCTGCGGGGGAGCCGATCTCGGAGAAACGCTCGTCACCTGCCAGGACGTTCCGGACGGCAACGAGGCGGCCTGGTGCCGCGCCTGGTCGGCCACCGCCGCCCGTCTGCACCGCACCGGCGACGACGCACTGGCCGCCGGGCACCGGGTGAGCGCGCGCGAGGCGCTGCTGCGGGCCTCCAACTACTACCGCACGGCCGACTTCTTCCGCGTCGAGGACCGCGACAGCGACCCCGAGTCGGACCGCCTCGCGCGGCACTCGCGCGAGACGTTCGCCCGCGCCGCAGAGCTGTTCGACACCCCGGTGATCCCACAGCGCATCCCGTACGAGGGCACGACCCTGCCCGGCTACCTCTTCCTCGCCGGGCCCACGGACGAGCCCCGGCCGACCGTGATCCACCACGGCGGGTACGACTCCACGCTGGAGGAGCTGTACTTCATGGTCGGCGCGGGCGCCCTGCGGCGCGGCTACCACGTGCTCGCCTTCGAGGGGCCCGGCCAGCAGTCCGTGCGCCGCGAGCAGGGCCTGGCCTTCCGGCCGGACTGGGAGGCGGTGGTCACCCCGGTGGTGGACCACGCGCTCACGCTGCCCGGTGTCGACCCCGGGCGGCTCGTCCTCTTCGGCACCAGTTTCGGCGGGCTCCTCGCCGCCCGGGCGGCCGCCTTCGAACGGCGCTTCGCCGCCTGCGTCCTGCACAACGGCATCTACGACTTCTACCGGTTGCCCTTGACGGGCATCCCGGCGCACCTCGCCGAATGGGTCGCGGAGAGCCGCGACGAGGTGGCCGGGCCCGCCCTGGGGGTGGCCATGTCCCACAGCACCCAGCTGCGCTGGTTCCTGCGCCACGGCATGTGGGCGTTCGGGGCCACGACCCCGGCCGAGGCCCTGCGCGCCTGCATGCCGTACAACCTCGACGGCGTGGCCGAGCACATCACCTGCCCGACCCTGGTCCTGGACGCCGAGAACGACGTCGTGGCACGCGGCGAGGCGCAGCGGGTGCACGCCGCGCTGCGCGCCGAGAAGGACCTCGTCCGGTTCGCCGCCGCCGACGGCTCCGGCGAGCACTGCCAGGAGGGCGCCGCCCTCCACTTCCACCAGCAGGTGTTCGACTGGCTCGACGAGCGGGGGATCTGATGCTGTCCGACATAGCGGTCGTCCAGGGAGTACGCACGCCCATCGGGCGGTTCAAGGGCGCGCTGCGGTCGATCCCGGCGCACCGGCTCGGCGCCCTGGTGATCCAGGAAGCGCTGGTGCGGGCGGGCGTCGACCCGCAGGCCGTCGACGAGGTCGTCCTCGGATGCGTCGGCCAGGTGGGGCCGGACGCGTTCAACGCCCGGCGGGCGGCGCTGGCCGCCGGGCTGCCGGTCGGTGTCCGCGCGTACAACGTCAACCGGCTGTGCGGCTCCGGCCTCCAGGCCGTCTGGTCCGCCGCGCAGACGCTCGCCCTGGGCGAGGCGCAGGTCATGGTGGCCGGCGGCAATGAGTCGATGACCCGCCAGCCGCTGCTCGACTACAGCGAGCGTGCCGCCGACGAACTCCCCGGCACTCCTCGGATCGACGGTACGTTCTCGCTGGTCACCGACCCGTTCGCGCACGGCCCGATGGGGCTCACGGGGGAGGCCGTGGCCGCGCGGTTCGCCATCTCCCGGGCGCGTCAAGACAGTTGGGCCGCCGGTAGCCAGCAGCGGGCCGCCGAGGCGCTGGCACGGGGGCGGTTCGCCGGCCAGATCGTTCCCGTACTCACGCCGGACGGCACGGTCGGCAAGGACGAACACCCGCGCCCCGGCACCACCGTGGAACGGCTCGCCCAGCTCGACCCCGCCTTCGCCCCCGACGGCACGGTCACCGCCGGGAACGCGGCCGGGCTCAACGACGGGGCCGCCGCGGTGGTGATGACCCGCGGCACGGAGCTGCTCCCGGGAACCGTCCCGCTCTGTCTGCTGCGCGATGTGGTGGTCACCGCGCTGGAGCCGGAGATCATGGGCTTCGCGCCCGCCGGCGCCATCAGGAAGCTGCTGCGGCGCGCGGGACTCGACGTCGACGACATCGCGGTGGTCGAGCTCAACGAGGCGTTCGCCGCGCAGGTCCTCGCCGTACTCGACGACCTCAAACTGGACCCCGACCGGGTCAACCCGAACGGCGGGGCGATCGCGCTCGGCCACCCGATCGGCGCGACGGGAACCATCCTGCTGCTCAAGGCCGCCCATGAACTGCGCCGCACGGGCGGACGGTTCGCCGTCGTCGCGCTGTGCATCGGCGGCGGCCAGGGCATCGCCGCGCTCATCGAGAACCCGGAGGCCCGCTGATGGGTGAGTACGCCTGGTACCCGGGCCGGGAGCTGACCGAGCACAGCAACGTCGCCCGGTTCTGCCGGACCCACGGCCTGGACGGATACCGCGAACTCCAGCGTCGCTCCGTCGCCGACCCCGAGTGGTACTGGTCCAGCGCCGCCCGCGACATGGGCATCGTCTGGCACGAGCAGCCGCTGTGCGCCCGCGACGGGCGGGGCGGGATCGCCGCCACGCGCTGGTTCCCCGGCGGGCGGACCAACCTGGTCGAGTCCTGTCTGGAGCGCCATGTACGCCACGGCCACCCGGACGCGGACGCCCTGCGCTGGGAGCGCGAGGACGGCACACGGGGACGGCTCGGCTACCGCGAGACGGCGCGGCTCAGCGCCCGGGTCGCCACGGGACTCCGCGGCCTGGGGGTGGGGGAGGGGGACCGGGTGGCGGGGTATCTGCCACCCGGTCCCGAGGCCTTCGTGCTGCTCTTCGCATGCGCCCGCATCGGCGCCGTACTGGTCCCGATGTTCTCCGGCTTCGGCACCGAGGCGCTGGCGGTGCGGCTGGCCGACGCCGGGGCCCGGGTGCTGGTGACGGCCGGGGCGACGACCCGGCGCGGCAAGCGGTACGAGATGCTGCCCGTCGCCCGCGCGGCGGCGCGGAAGGTGCCCGACGTGCGCCACCTCGTGGTCGTCGCCGACGAGCCGCCGGACAGCGCCTCGCTGTCCGGCGCCGCCACCACCACCTGGCGGGCGCTGACCGAGGCGAAGCCCGCCGAGACCGTTCCGCTGCCCGCCGACGCCCCCTTCCTCGTGCTGTACACCTCCGGCACCACCGGCCGCCCCAAGGGCGCCGTCCACACCCACGGCGGGTTTCCCGTCCAGGTCGGCTCCGAGGTCCGCTACAACCTCGACGTGCGCCCCGACGACGTGGCGTTCTGGGTCACCGACCCCGGGTGGATCATGTTCGCCCTGGTCGTCATCGGCTGCACCCTCGCGGGCGCCTGCGTCCTCACGTACGAAGGCGCCGTCGACCACCCCGACCCGGCCCGGCTGTGGCGGCTCCTGGACGAGCACCGCGTCAGCGTCTTCGGCAGCTCGCCCAGCCTCGCGCGGGCGATGATGACCGGCGCCGGGCCCGGGTCCGCCGCGTCCCGGCTGCGGATCCTCGGCTCCACCGGCGAGCCCTGGACCGAGGACGCCTGGCGCTGGTACTCCGAGGAGGTCGGCGGCGGACGCTGCCCCGTCATCAACATCAGCGGCGGTACCGAGGTGGGCGGTTCGCTGTTGGCGTCCGCGCCCACCGTCCCGCAGTCGCCGTGCGGCTTCACCGGGCCCTGTCTGGGCATCGACGCGGTCATCGAGGACGCGGACGGCGCCGAGGCCGGCGAGGGGGAGATGGGCGAGCTGGTGATCCGTCAGTCCTGGCCGGGCATGACCCGGGGGCTGTGGCGCTCGCCCGAGCGGTTCGCCCACACCTACTTCAGCCGCAGGCCCGGCCGCTGGTCCCACGGCGACCTCGCGTCCCGCTCCGACGGGGAGTGGTTCGTGCACGGCCGCCTCGACGACGTGATGAAGGTGGCGGGCAAACGGCTCGGCCCCGCCGAGGTCGAGGAGGCCGTGCTCGGGGACCCCGCTGTGGCCGAGGCGGCGGCGGTCGGGGTGCCGCACCCGGTGAAGGGCGAGGCGCTCTGGTGCTTCGTGGTGCCCGCGCACGGGACGCTGTCGGCGCCCGAGGCCGACCGGATCCGTACCCGCGTGGCCGACGCGCTGGGGCCCGCCTTCCGGCCCAGCCGCGTGGTCGCCCTGCCCGAACTGCCGCGCACCCGCACCGGCAAGGTGATGCGCCGGCTGATCCGCGACTGCGTCACCCAGGACGTGCCCGGCGACCTGTCCACGCTCGCCAACCCGCACAGCCTCGCAGCGCTGCGCGCCGCCCTCCACGAGGTGGCCGAGGGCTGACCCGGAACACGGCCGTCCGCACGCCAACAGCGGCCATAGACAAGGGAGTTCCATGCCGACGATCGACATTCTCCTGCCCGGCTTCGCCATCGACACCGACCAGGGCTACCCCGCCTTCTGCGGGGTCTTCCTCGTCCGGGGCGCCGACGCCACCGGCCGCCCCCGCACCATCCTCGTCGACGCCGCCCATGTGGGGCGCCGGCCCCATCTGTGGGCGGCGCTCGCGGCCCACGGTCTGACGGCGGCGGACATCGACACCGTGGTGCTCACCCACGCGCACTGGGACCACGTACAGAACATCGACCTCTTCCCCGGCGCCGAGCTGCTCCTCCACGCCGACGAGCGGCGCTACGCGCACGCGCCGCACTCCAACGACTGGGCGACCCCCGCCTGGACGGGGCTGCTGCTCGAACAGCTGCCCATCCGGGAGGTGGTGGACGGCGAGGAGATCCTGCCCGGCGTCAGCGTCATCGGCCTGCCCGGACACTCGCCCGGCAGCATCGGCGTCCTGGTCGACACGGACGCCGGGGTGGCCGCGATCACCGGCGACGCCCTGCACTTCGCGTACGTGGCCACGACGCGCCGCAACCCGCTGATCTTCTGGGACGCCGAGCTGGCGGCCCGCAGCATCGACCGGGTGGTCCGGGCGGCCGATGTCATCTACCCGGGCCACGACCGCCCCTTCCGTCTCACCTCCGACGGCGCCATCGACTACCAGGAGCCGTTCGCGCTCACCGTGACGGGGCTGCGCCCCGACACCGAAGGGCTCGCCTTCGCCGACGGCTCCTCGCGCCCGCTGTGGGTCATGCCCGGTGTGGACGAGCAACGCACCCTGTACGAGAAGAACGCGGAGGAGGCCCGCCGGCGCATGGCCGGGGTGCCGCGCGTGGTACGCCCGCAGTGAACTGATGGTCCGTCATGTTCCGGTCCTCCGCGCCTCGGTGAGCAGCGCGGCCAGGGAGCGGTTGAGCTCTTCGAAGAACGGCTCGGGGGCATCGCGCGGGAAGAAGTGGCCGCCTGGCACGGTGGTCAGCCGGAACTCCCGCGCGTACCGCGCCCAGGCATAGACCGCGCCGGGGTCCACGAGAGCGTCGTCCGCGCCCGCGAAGGCCCGGATGTCGAGCGGCAGCCGCTGCTTGGCCGCCTCCGGGTCCGGCAGCCCGGCCTCCCGGTGGCTGGCGCAGATGCGCAGGTCGTCCCGGACGATGGGCAGCAGCGCGCGCAGCCAGTCGTCGCGGCCCAGGAACTGCGGGTGCAGCCCGCCGACGTCCACCAGGAGGCGGGCGAGGTCCGCGTCACCGTACAGATCGGCGGGCGGCAGGGGCGGGGTGAGGTGCGGGGCCGCGTACGCGCCGACGAACAGCGCGAGCGGCGCCCGGCCCCCCGCCCGCATCCGGGCCGCCACCGTCGCGAAGCCGGTCAGCGCGCCCATGCTGTGCCCGTACACCGCGTACGGGCGGTCGAGCCACGGGGCGAGCTCGTCGGCGAGGGCTTTGGCCAGGGTCCCCGCATCGGTGAACCGGCGCTCGCGGAACCGGGACTCGCGGCCGGGCAACTGCACGGGCACGACGTCGACCCCGGGCAGCACCCGCGCGGGCCACGGGCCGAAGAACGACGCCCCGCCGCCCGCGTGGTGGAAACAGAACAGCCGCAGCGGCGCGTCCTCGCGCGGCGCCCGCACGAGGCAGCCCGCCGGAGCGGCCGTGGCCGGGCCGCTCACGCGCGCACCACCTCGTACATCTGCTGGAAGGTCACGGCCTCCAGCAGGTCGGCCACCGGGATGCGGCGGCCGGTGACGCTCTCCACCACGGTGACCAGGCGCAGCAGATGCACCGAGTCCCACTCGGCCACTTCGTCGAGGGGGCGGTCGAGGTCCTCGGGGGCGACACGGATGCCGAGTTCGTCCTCCAGGAGCGCGCAGAATCCGGTGGCGTCGGCGATGGCGGTGGCGGTCATGGTCAGTTCTCCTCGAAGGCGGTGTGCAGCCGCAGATGGGCGGGGGCGGGCGTGAGGTCGCGCAGGGCGTGGCGGAAGACGACGGTGGTGGGGTCGTCGGGGGCGACGCCCGAGGGGACGAAGCCGTGGTCGATGTAGAAGGAGGCGAAGGCGGCGTTGCGCGGGGTGGGCCGGTGGCGGGCGAGCGCGCCGTGCGCGCCGGACGCCGCCGCGTGCTCCAGGACGGCCGCCAGGCAGGCGCTCTCGATGCCGCGCGAGAACACCCGGCAGCTCAGTACGTAGTTGTCGATGTGCAGGTCCTCCGCGTCGCGGCGCAGGAAGACCGCGCCGACCAGGCCGTGGTCGCCGAACCGGTCGCGGGCCCGGACCACCAGCACGCTGCGGTCCGGGTGTTCGGCCCACTCGCGCACCTGCGGCAGCTGGAGGCGCTCGGGGGCGAGGTGGAACTGGTTGGTGCGCAGGGTGAGCTGGGAGACCCGGGTCAGCTCCGCGGGCTCCGGCGGGCGCACCGTCACCTCGATGCCGAGACCGTCCAGATAGTCCTGGTACGAGCCGGTGTCCTCGCGGAACTCCTGCCGCCTGGCCTCGGTGCGGTAGCGGCCCGCCCGCTCGCGGTCCTCGTCGGTGAGCACGGGCAGGTCGAACCAGCCGTCCGCGAGCAGCGCGGCCGGGTGCAGAGCCGGCTCCTCGTCGACCCGGACCACCGCGATCTGCGGCAGCTGCTCGCGGACCAGACCGCACTCGAAGGTGCTGTCGTCGACGAAGACGAAGCTGTCCAGGCCGATCCCGAGCCGCTCCGCGATGTCGCGCAGATTGTCGTGCTTGGCCGACCAGTTGGCGTTGACGCGGACGAAGTCGTCCTCGCGCAGCAGCATCGAGGGGTGCTCGCGCAGCACCTCGCGCACTCTGGCGTCGTCGTTCTTGCTGCTGACGGCGAGCAGCACCCCCTGCGAGCCGAGCTGGGTCACCACGCGCTGGAACTCGACGAACGCCTCGCCGCGGAACCCGCTGCCGAGCTCGATGCCGTCCATCCCGTCCTCGCCGAGCACCCCGCCCCACAGCGTCCCGTCCAGATCGAGGACGAGGCACTTGCGGGTCCGCCCGAGCAGCCCCGTCACGAGGTGACCGACGTCGCGGGCGTAGCTCGCGAGCAGCCCCTCGGCGAGGCGAGCCTTGGCGTACAGACCTGTGCGCGGCTCGTACGCGGGTGTCCCCTGCGCGATCAGCGGGTCGAGGTCGACGACGATCAGCCCGGGGTGCTCCTCGGCGAGCGCGAGCAGTCCGCTGTTGAACTCCCGCCAGACGACGCCCAGTCGGGCCCGGGAGCGCAGGTCGACGAGCTGGCGGGCGTGGCGGTGCAGCAGCGGAACCGTGTTGAGGACCAGCGGGCCGCGCCCGCCGTCCTGATGGGCGCGCACGGCCTGCCCGATCAGGGCGAGCCGGGATCGGGCCGCGGCCTCGACGTCCTCGACCCGCCAGGGCAGCGGCACCTCCTCGAAGACGGTGTGCGCGTCCAGCAGGCACAGGGTGAGACGGGGCTGGGGCCCGGCGGCGGAGCCGGCGGGACCGAGCAGGTCCGCCAGATACGAGCCGTAGGGCGAGACCACGGGGTCGAGCAGCAGTCCGTGGCGCGCCAGCTCCGCGGTGAGCGGGGCGACCAGCGGGGCGACGGTGGACTGGCCGGTGACCGCGACGGTCACCACGGGCACGCCGGGGTGGTGGCGCACGACGTCGTCGCGGTCGAGCCGGGCGAGCAGCTGGCCCGCGGCGGGCAGTTGCCGCTCCGGCAGCCGCGCGAGCAGCGGCCGCACCGAGGCGTACTCGGCCTCAAGGCGCCCGGCGGCGTACAGGCCGCGCAGGGTGCGCAGGGCCTCGGGATCCTGCCAACTGCCCTCGGCGGCCGTGGCGTTGGTGGCTGTCGTGGTCATGCGCGCTCCAGGGCGATGCCGGACTTGATCCACTTGCTGGACTCCACGGCGACGGTGACCGCGCGCCCGCCGCCCTGCCACTGGCCGAGCAGTTCGGCGAGCTGGAGGAAGGGCAGTGCGTTGCCGTTGTTGCCCACCGTGCGCACCACGTTGACGCGCTGGGCGAGCGGGGCGGGCATCGCGTCGGAGATGCGGTCGCTCATACGGCCGGAGAGCTGTGGCGGGAGCAGATAGTCCACCTGGTCGGCCGTCCAGCCCACGTCCCCGATCAGCTCCCAGAACATCTGGGTCGCCAGCACCGGCACCGCCGCCTCGATCGCCTTGTAGTCCTCAGAGACCGCGGTGCGGTCGCTGTGCCGGTCGCCCAGGCCGAACCAGTCGATGACCTGGCCGGGCGCCTTGCCCAGGCCCACCAGGCGGTTGAGGATCTGGCGGATCTCGACGCGCTCGCCGAAGGACTCGGCGCTGAGCACCGCCGCGCCCGCCCCGTCGCCGAACAGGATGTAGTTGACCAGCTCGGCGGGGGTGCGCGAGCCGGGGTCGAAGTCGGTCTCCAGGTGCTTGGCGCAGACGTCGCCGCCGATCACCAGGACCGTGGAGCAGCGCCCGGCCAGGAGCATGGTGCGGGCCACGTCGAGCGCCTGTATGGCCCCGGCGCAGCCCGACTGGAGCTGGTAGGTGGGGACGTTGTCGATGCCGAGGCGGTCCGCCACCAGGTTCACGGTGGCGGGCATCAGCTGGTCCGGGGTGGCGGTGCCCATGACGACGCAGTCGATGTCGACGGCCTCCAGGCCCGCCGCCGCCAGGGCGCGGTCCGCCGCGGTCGACGCGATGTCCGCGAGCGAGTGGCGCACGTGGCCGGTCGCCAGGTCGACGGCGAAGTGCCGGCTGACGTTGCCGATGAACATCTCGGCCCACTGCTCGTCGACGCCGACGAGCTTGGCCAGGGTCGCGTTGTCCACCGGCTCGCCCGGCAGACAGGTGCCGACCGAGACCAGGTGGGCGACGGGGGCGGGTGAGGGGCTCATGTGCGCGGTCCTTCCGGGGCGGACGGTGTCGGGGCAGTCGGTACGAGGAGGCGCTCGCCCAGATAGCGGGTGAGGTCGCCCACGGTCTCCAGGCTTGCCAGCAGCTCCTCGACGGGCAGGCTGCCGAGCTCGGGCAGCTCGTTCTCGATACGGGTCTTGAGCTCCATGACCTGGATCGAGTCGAAGCCGAGGTCCTCGGCCAGGCGGGAGTGGGCCCGTACCGCCGAGGGGTCGTGCCCGCCGACCCGGCACACCAGACGGTGCGTCACCTCGGACACCCGGCGGGGGGAACCTCCGTCCGGGGCCGGCGGGCACGTTTGCGCGAGGTCCGCCGTCGGCGGTACCGCGGCTGCCGCGTCCATGGCGGGGGGCTGGGGCGCGGGCAGGCCGGGGGCCGCGGCCGAGCGCCAGGCGCGGAAGCTGTCGTCGAAGACGTACGGCGGCAGCCGGCGCGGCACGCGGTGCGCCTCCGGGTACAGGCTGTCCCAGGTGGGGTCGGCCCCGGCGCTCCACAGCTCCCCGAGCAGATGGTGCAGCGGGTGGCGGGGCGCGCGCTCGCCCGGGTGGGCGGCGAGGCAGCTCACCGGGTCCGCGTCGGCCGGCCTGAGCCGGGCGAGCATGGGGGTGAGCACGGCGCGCGGGCCGATCTCCACGACATGTGTGACGCCCGACGAGAACAGCTCGGCGGCGGCGTCGGCGAACCGCACCGGCGCGGTGATCTGGCGCGCCCAGTACGCGGCGTCCATGCGCTCCTTGTCGCCCATGACCCTTCCGTACACGGTCGAGAAGACCGGCACCGAGGCGGCGCGCGCCGCCACGTCCGCGCCCTCCTGCCGGAACGGTTCGACGGCGGGCCGCATCAGCGGGGAGTGGAAGGCGTGCGAGACGGTCAGCGGGCGGGCTTTGACACCCCGGTCGGCCAACGTGGTGCGCAGCAGGGCGAGTTCGTCGGTCCCACCGGCGACCACGGTGCTGCGCGGGCCGTTGACGGCCGCGACGCACACCCGCGCGGGATCACTGAGCAGCGCCTCCACCTCCGCCTCCGGCAGCGGTACGGCGAGCATGCCGCCGCCGTCCGGGAGCGCCTCCATGAGCGCGCCCCGGCGGGCCACGAGGCGGGCCGCGTCGGCGGGTTCGAGCACTCCGGCCACGCACGCGGCGGCGAACTCGCCGATGCTGTGGCCGATGACGGCGGCGGGCCGGATCCCGGCGTCGGCCAGGGCGCCCGCCATCGCGTACTCGACCGCGAAGAGCGCGGGCTGGGCCAGGCCCGTGCGGTGCACCCCCGGATCGCCCTCCAGGACCGCGTCGCGCACCGAGCGGCCGAGGTGGCCGGCGAGGTGTTCGTCGATCTCGTCGAAGAGGCGGGCGTAGACGGGCGAGGAGGTGTACCAGGAGGCGGCCATGCCGGGGTGCTGGGCGCCCTGTCCGGTGAACGCGTACGCCACCGAGGGCGCCGTGCGCCGCACCCCGCCCTCCTCGTCGTGGGCGCGACCGGCGGCCGCGCGCAGCCCGGACACCAGGGACGCCAGATCGCCCGCGGCGACGGCGACGCGGTGCGGCAGCCGGGACTTGACGCGGTTGCTGGTCCAGCACAGCTGGGCGAGCCGGTCCTCCGGCAGCCGGGCCAGCGCGTCGGCCTGGGCCAGCAGATTGGGGCGCAGCTGGCGCGCGGAGCGGGCGGACACGGTGAACACGCCCGGGACCCGCTCGCCGGAGCGGTGGACCGCGCGCGGCGGGGAGGAGAGCACCGCGTGGGCGTTGGTGCCGCCCATGCCGAAGCTGCTGACGGCGGCGTGCACGGTACCGGACGGCAGCCGCAGCGGGGACCTGAGCAGCGCGAGACGCCGCCCGGGCAGCTGGAGCCTGGGGTTCTCGTCGTCGGCGAACCGGCTGGGCGGCACGGTGCGGTGGTGCAGGGCGAGGACGGTCTTGACGACCCCGGCGATCCCGGCGGCCCCCTCGGCGTGCCCGAAGTTGCTCTTGACCGAGCCGAGCGCGACGCTGCCGCCGCTGCGCCCGCTGGTGAGATGGCCGAGCGCCTGCGCCTCCATCATGTCGCCGAGGAGCGTGCCGGTGCCGTGTGCCTCGATGAAGCCGATGTCGTCGGCGCCGACCTCGGCTGCGCGCCACACCCGCTCGATGAGCTCCTGCTGGGCCCACCGGTTGGGCGCGGTGATCCCGTTGCTGCGGCCGTCCTGGTTGACACCGGTGCCGCGCAGCACGGCGTAGACGGGCTGGCGGTCGGCGAGCGCGTCGGCGAGCCGGCGCAGGACCAGTACGGCGACGCCCTCGGCGCGGCCGATGCCGTCGGCCGAGGCGCTGAACGGCTTGCAGCGGCCGTCGGGCGCGGACAGGCCCGCCTGGGTGTAGAAGATGTTGAGGACGGGCGTCATGATCAGGTTGGTGCCCGCAGCGAGCGCGTAGTCGCAGTCGCCCGTGCGCAGCGCCCCGGAGGCGAGGTGCAGGGCGACGAGCGAGGACGAGCACGCCGTGTCGACCGCGAGGCTGGGACCCTTGAGGTCCAGGTGGTACGAGACCCGGTTGGCGCCCATGAAGTAGCCGTTGCCGGAGCCGTGCCGGGCGGTGATCCGGTCGTAGTCGGCCAGTTGGAGGTGGGCCCACTCGTTGGCCATCACCCCCACGAAGACGCCGGTGTCGGTGCCGGCCAGGTCCTCGGGGGCCACCGTCGCGTCCTCGATGGCGCGCCAGGAGCACTGGAGCAGCAGCCGCTGCTGCGGGTCCATGGCGGCCGCCTCGCGCGGCGAGATCCCGAAGAAGGCGGGGTCGAAGGCGTCCGGGTCGTCGATGAAGCCGCCGCGCACGGTGTTGGAGCGGCCGGGGGGCCGGGCCTCGCCCGGGGCGGCCGGGCCGTCGAGCCGGTAGCGGTCCGCCTCCCAGCGCTCCTCGGGGACGCGCCGGGTGCCGTCCCGGCCCTCCATCAGGAGATTCCAGAACTCGCCTGCGTCCCGGGCCCCGGGGAAGCGGCAGTCGAGCCCGACGACCGCGACCGGTTCGGGTGCGCTCATGAGGCCACCCCGGCGTCCGCGGCATCACCGACGGCGAGCAGCTCGGCGAGGTGCCCGGCGATGGCGCGTACCGTCGGGAAGTCGTAGGCGAGGGTCGGCGGGACCGCCAGCAGGTGGCGCTCCTCTATCTCGCCGCAGATGCCGATGGCGGCCACCGAGTCGATGCCGTAGTCGGCGAGCGGGGTGGTCGGGTCGATCTCCCGGGCGGGCCGGTGCAGATGGAAGGCCACCCGGTCGGTGAGCCACTTCTCCAGGTCCGCCGGGGCCAGAACCGGGGTCTGCGGGCGGATCGCGGTGCGGGTGTCGGGGGCGATGGACATGAGGAACCTCTTCCTTGGGGGCGCTCGGTGGGCCGGGCGGGCTCAGCGGCCGGGGGCGGCCAGCGGAGCGGAGTGCCCGGCGGTCTCGGCCGGGCGGGCGACGAGCTCCGCGACCGGCCGTTCCAGGCGCTGGTGGAGTACGGGCAGGGCGCCGTCGACGAACAGCCGGCGCATCAGGGTGCGCTGTGTCTTGCCGCTGGTGGTCTTGCGGACCGCGCCGGGGCGCACCAGGACCACACTGGCGGCGGGGAGCTGGAACCTGCGGCTGAGCACCGTCTGGACCTGGGCGGCGAGTACGGGCAGGTCGGGCTCGCCCTGCGGGGTCGGGCGGACCTCCTGCACCACCACGACGTGCGAGCGGTCGCCCTCCTCGTCCCCGACGGTGAACACCGCCCCGCCGCCGCGCCGCAGGGACGGACCCGAGTCCTGCACGGCCTGCTCGATGTCCTGCGGGTAGAGGTTGCGGCCGTGGTGGATGAGCATCTCCTTGATGCGGCCGGTGACGAACAGCTCCCCGTCCACGAGGCCGCCGAGGTCGCCGGTGCGCAGATAGCCGGAGCGGCCGTCGGCGGTCTCGGCGCGGAAGGTCTCTTCGGTGGCCTCGGGGCGGTTCCAGTAGCCGCGCGCCACCGACGGTCCGCGCAGCCAGATCTCGCCGACCTGGCCGTCCGCCAGTGCCTCGCGGGTCATGGGGTCCACGATGAGCACCTCGTTCCCGGCCGGCGCGCCGCAGCCGACCAGGGTCCTGGAGATGCGGTCGGGGCGGGCCGGGCGCAGCTCGTGCTGCTCCAGGAGGTGCGCGTCGACGGCCAGTTCGACGTGCCGGGTGGTGGTGTCCCCGGCGGAGGCCAGCAGGGTGTTCTCGGCCAGGCCGTAGCAGGGGAACAGCGCCTCGGGGCGCAGCCCGTTGGCGGCGAAGCGCGCGGTGAAGGTGCGGATGGTGGCGGCGCGCACCGGCTCCGCCCCGTTGAGCGCCACCCGCAGGCTCGACAGGTCGAGCCCCTCGGCCTGCTCGTCGGTGGTGCGGCGGGCGCACAGCTCGTAACCGAAGTCGGGGGACGCGGTGCCCTCGACGCGGTAGTCGTGGATCATCCGCAGCCAGCGGTACGGTTGCTTGATGAAGGAGATGGGCGACATCTGCACGCTCGTGCCGCCCATCCACAGCGGGTGCAGCGTCATCCCGATGAGACCCATGTCGTGGTAGAGCGGCAGCCAGCTGCCCGTGACGACGCCCGGCTCGGTGAGCATGGCCCGGTGGATGGCCTCCTGGTTGGCGGCCAGGTTGGCGTGCGTGACCATGACGCCCTTGGGCTCGCTGGTGGAGCCCGAGCTGTACTGGAGGAAGGCCACGTCGTCGGCGCGGACCTGCGGCGGGAGCCACGGCCCGGGATCCTCGCCGTCCTCCTCCGGCGCCAGGCACACCACGTCCCGCTCCCCGGCGGCGGCCAGCCAGGCGGCGAGCGCCTGGCGTTGGCCGGGGACCGTCAGGACCGCGCCCACCGACGCGTCCCGCAGGATGCCGCTGACCCGGGCCAGCCGCTCGCCCGGCTCGTCCGGCAGCGGGGCCGGGATGGCCGTGCGCCCGGCGTAGAAGCAGCCGAGGAACGCGGCGACGAAGTCGAGCGTGGGCGGGTAGAGCAGCAGCACCGGGCGGCTCGGGTCGCCCAGCGACTCCTGGCGCAGCCGGGTGGCGACGAGCCGGGCGCGGCGGTCCAGCTCCGCGTAGGTGAGCTCCTCGGGCCGCATGGTCCGGCCGTCCTCGTGCAGGTACACGAACGCGAGCCGGTCGGGGTGCTGCTCCGCTCCGGCGCGTACGGCCTCGGTCAAGGTCCTGTGCATCTCTTCCCCTGTCGCTCTGTCCGGCTGGCGCGGCACCAAGTGCCATCTGCTGAACCATCGTTGGCGGGAAGTGAAAAGGACTTGTAAAGGCAGCCTTGAGGTGCACGTCGCAGCTCCGGGGCTTCCCGCAGGGTGCGGCGGAGAGGGGGCGTGGAGGCGCGTTCACCCGTACGGGGAGGGGGAGTTGGCACCCAGTGCCGCACCCCGGAGCCTCCTTCCTTGAGTCCCCTCCCGTGGCCGGGATATGAGTCAGGACTGTTTCGATACGGCATTGACTCGATTGGTGGGCGGGTCTAGCGTCGTGAACCGCACCGCTACAGACGGCAGTTCACGCAGCACCCTCTTCCTTCCGAGGAGCGGCATCCGTGACCACTCAGCTCGAACCCCGCACGACCGAGCAGGACCAGGCCGCCACCCACCGCTGGTGGGTCCTGGGCGTCCTCGTGGTGAGCCTCCTGCTCGTGGTTCTCGACACCTCGATCCTGAACGTCGCGCTCAAGACGCTCGCCGAACCCGCACCCCAGGGCCTGGGCGCCTCCTCCAGCGCGCTGCAGTGGTCGGTGGACTCGTACACGCTCGTCTTCGCGGCCCTGCTGTTCAGCACCGGAGTGCTGGCCGACCGCTGGGGCCGCAAACGCACTCTGGTGACCGGGCTCGTCGTCTTCGGCGGCTGCTCGCTCTGGTCCGCCTACGCGGGCAGCGCCGGCGAACTCGTCGCCGCCCGCGCCGGACTCGGCGTCGGCGGAGCGCTGGTGATGCCCGCGACGCTGGCGATCATCATGAACGTCTTCCCGCCCGCCGAACACGCCAAGGCCGTCGGCATCTGGGCCGGAGCGGCCGGGCTCGCGGTCGCCGTCGGCCCCATCACCGGCGGCGCGCTTCTGGAGCACTTCTGGTGGGGCTCGGTCTTCCTCATCAACATCCCGATCGTGGTGATCGGCACCGTCGCCGCGCTGGTCGTCGTGCCGGAGTCCAGGGACCCCGGGCGCGGCGGCTTCGACCCGGTGGGCGTCGCCCTGTCCGTGGCCGGTCTGACCCTGCTGGTGTACGGAGTGATCCAGGGCGGCGAGTGGGACGACTGGGCGGCGGGGCGGGTGTGGGGGACGATGCTCGGCGGGCTCGTCGTGCTGGCCGCCTTCGTCGCCTGGGAGCGGCGGGCCGAGCGCCCGGCGCTCGACATCGCGCTGTTCCGCATCCCGCGCTTCTCGGCCGCCGTGACCGTGATCGGCCTGGTGTTCTTCGCGCTGCTCGGCGCCACCTTCTTCCTGGTCTTCTATCTGCAGAGCGTGCGCGGCTGGACGCCCTTGCAGGCCGGGTACTGCCTGCTGCCGCTGGCCGTGGCCCAACTGGCCTTCTCGCCGCCCGCCACGCTCGCGGCCAAGCGGATCGGGGTCCGGCCGGTGTGCGCCACCGGGATGCTGCTGACCACCGCGGCGTTCGTCACCGTCGCCACCGTCGACGAGCACACCTCGCTGTGGCTGCTCGAATCCGTCTTCTTCGTCCTGGGCGTGGGCATCGCCTGTGTGATGCCGCCCGCCACGGCCGCCGTGATGTCGGCCCTGCCCCGGCAGCGGGCGGGCACCGGCTCGGCCGTCAACACCACCTTCCGCCAGGTGGGCGGGGCGCTCGGCGTCGCGGTCCTCGGCTCCGTGCTGTCCACCGCGTACCGCTCGCGGATGTCGGACCATCTGGGAGCCGTGCCGGGCCAACTGCGCGACAGGGCAGGGGAGTCCGTGCAGAGCAGCCTCGCCGTGGCCGATGCGCTCGGCCCGCGCGGCGCCGCACTCGCGGGCCACGCCGTCGACTCGTTCGTCTCCGCGATGCACGTCACCGCATTGGTCGCCGCCGGGGTCACCTTCCTCGGCGCGCTCGTCAGCCTGCTCCTGCTGCCCGCCCGTACGCCCGACGAACCCGCCGGTGCGGACGAGACGGCCAGAGTCCACCACTCCTCGGAGGTCTGAGCATGCCACCACCCGTTCCACCGGAGGCCGAGGGCACCGCGCCCGCCGGCCTCCGGCCCGTCCCCGCGACCGGGGACGGGCCCACCCCCGCGCCCCCGGCACCCCCCGCGCAGCGCACCGCCCCTGGCGGGCGCCGGCGCGACCCCGCCGCCGACCGGGCGATCCTGGAGAGCACCCTGGGCCTGCTGGGCGAGGGGTGCAGCTTCAGCGCGCTGTCGATGGACCTGGTGGCCCAGCGGGCCGGGGTCGCCCGCGCCACCATCTACCGCCGCTGGCGCAACAAGGAAGAGCTGGTGCTCGCGGCCCTGAGCAGCCTCGACGTACCCGTCACCCCCTCGGACGGACTGCCGCTGCGGGACCGGCTCGTCGACCTGGTCGACCAGATCCGCCACCGCGGCCAGGACACCAACCTGCACCGCCTGCTCGCCGGGCTCCTCGGCGAGGCGGTGTACCGCCCGCAGCTGGTGGAGGCGTACGAGAACACCGCGGTCGCCGCACGGAGGGACGCCATGCGGCAGGTGCTCCGGGACGGGCTCGACAGCGGCGAGCTGCGCCCCGGCCTCGACGTCGACCAGGCCATCGAGCTGCTGACGGGGCCGATGCTCGCGCGGCTGATCCTGCGGCAGCGGCCGGTGGAGTCCGCCGCGTTCGCGGAAGCGATCGTGGACACCTTCCTCGACGGCACCCGGACCACCCCCGCACCCCGGTAGGCGGACCGCGCCCACCGGACCCGGAACCAGCGCCTCGGCGCACGTACTGGTCGGCCGCGCATCCGCGCAGCGCCATCCGCCCGTCCCCGCGGACGGGTCCCGAACCGCCTCCCCACCCAGGAGCCGCAACCATGAAGTTCCTCTTCGACGACCCCGCCTTCGACTACCAGGCCTTACGGGCCGCCGGCTACGCCGACTTCGGCGGGGCCCAGCTCGGCGAGATCATCGCCGTCGCCTCGCGTATCCCCGGCGGCGACACGGACGCCTGGCGGCGTGAGTGGACCGCGCTGGCCGAGCGCGTCCATTCGCTCGCCACGGCCGCGCTCGCCCAGCACCGCACCGTCGACGCCCGCGCGGCCCTGCTGCGCGCCCACACGTACTACCGCACCGCCGAGTTCTTCCTGCGCGACGACCCGCTGCACGACCCCGAAGCGGCGCGGCTGATGCGGCTCTCCAAGGAGACCTTCGCCGAGGCGGCCGCACTCATGGAGAGCCCACCGGAGTTCGTCCGCATCCCGTACGGGGACGGCTCGTTGCCCGGGTACTTCTACCGCGCCGACGACTCCGCGGGACCGCGCCCGACCCTGATCCACCACGGCGGCATCGACTCCACGCTCGAAGAGGGCTACTTCTTCATCGCGGCCGCAGCCCAGGCGCGCGGCTACCACGTCCTCTGCTTCGAGGGGCCCGGGCAGGGCTCGGTGCTGCGCGAGCAGGGGCTCACCTTCCGGCCGGACTGGGAGGAGGTGGTCACTCCCGTGGTGGACTTCGCGCTGGCGCAGCCGGGGGTGGACCCCGAGCGCGTCACGCTGATGGGGACCAGCCTCGGGGGGCTGCTCGCCGTCCGGGCCGCCGCGTTCGAGCACCGGCTCGCCGGGTGTGTCGCCCATGACGCGGTCTGGCAGCTCGGGGACGTCGTGTGGCTGCCGCCGTTCGTCCACGAGTGGGTGGAGCAGGGCTGCGACGACTTCGCCAACCCCGTGATGTACGGGATCGCCGTCCAGCAGACTTTCACGCGCTGGCTGCTGCGGCAGGCGATGTGGACGTTCGGGGCGGAGAGTCCGTCCCAACTGCTGCGCCGGATGCCCGCGTTCGGCCTCGCGGACGTGGTCGGACAGGTGCGCTGTCCGGTCCTCGTGCTCGACGCCGAGGAGGACATGTTCTTCGCCGGTCTGGAACACGCGAAGAAGGTGTACACGGGCCTCAACGGTCCCAAGACCCTGCACGTCTTCACCGCCGACGAGGGCGGGGGAGCGCACTGCCACTCCGGCTCCATGACCCTCTTCCACGACCGCGTCTTCTCCTGGCTGGCCGAGACCTCGCAGCCCGTGGCCCCGGAGCCCGAACCCGCGCCGTCCGTCTGACCGTTCACATCCGCACGCCCGAGGCGGGCGGCCCGGGGGAGACCCGGGCCGCCCGCCTCGGGCGCTCTGTATACGTCGCCCGGAATTAATAATCGAATTCCCGCTGATTGGTGGCCGAAATGGTTCCTGGGTGCTGCGCTCCAGGTGTTAGCGCCCCTTTAATGGTTACGTAACGACTGCTCGACTACGATGTTTATCGGCAATCGCGTGCATCTTGGGCGCGAGAGCCTGGGGTGAACGGGGAGATCCGAACTAGTTGAATGCCCGGCATGCATTCAAGGGGGTTGCGTCACGTGTCCCTGTCCTATGCACGATCGAGTCATCCGCTGCGCTACGAGGTACTGGGGCGGCTCCGGGTGACCTGCGGCGACGTCGATCTGACGCCGGCGCCACCGAAGATCGCCAAGCTGCTCGCTCTGCTGACGATCCGGGCAGGGGAGACGGTACCGGGCGACAAACTCGTCGCGGAGCTGTGGGAACAGCATCCGCCGCGGTGTGCGGCGGCGAGCCTGCGGGTCTATGTGTCCCAGCTGCGCAAGCTGCTCGGCACGCCCGGCCGGGCCTCGCCCATCGTCACTGTTTCCCCGGGTTACATTCTCGACGTCAGCCAGAACCAACTCGATGTCCGGACCTTCGAGAGGCTGTATGAAAGCGGCCGGGCCCGATACCTGGCCGCCGACTACCTGGCCGCGTCCGAATGTCTGAGAAATGCCCTCGCGATGTGGCGGGGGCCGGTTCTGGACGGCATGTCGGGGTCGTCGGAGATCAGCTCTTTCGCCGCCGTGGCGGACGAAAAACGGCTGAATTGCATCGAGCTGAATATTGAATCCGCCCTGGCGCTCGGCCGCCATCACGCCGTGATAGAGGAGCTCAAGGGACTCGTCGTCCAGCACCCGCTGCGCGAGCCCTTCTACCGCCAGCTGATGGCCGCCCTCTACCGGGTGGGCCGGCAGGGCGACGCCCTGGGCGTCTACCGCAGCGCCCGGCAGGTCATCCGGGAGGAGCTGGGCGTCGAGCCGGGCCCTCCGCTGCGGCTGACCCAGGAAGCCATCCTGCGCGCCGATCCGGCCAGGCTGGAAGCGGTCGGCGTGACAGCGTCGGCACGCTGACGCACTCCGCACTCCGCACTCCGCACCCCGCACCCCGGGCCCTGGGCCCCGGGCCCTGGCCCCGGCGGGCCCCGGCGAGCCGGCTCAGGCCGTTCCCTGAGCCGGCACACGGCCGGCGCGAGCCGTCACCCGAGTCACACGAGCACGAGTCACACGAGCACAAGTCACACGAACGTGAGCCTCGACCGCCCGGTCCCGGCCCACAACGCCTCTTTACGGGCTCCGTAAGTGGCATGGTGGAGAGTGGCAATCCAAGGACCCGGGCCCCGGGGAGACATCATGATCGGCCGTTTCCAGCCCGACCGGCAGCTGACCGCCCGCATGCTGGTCACCCTCTTCCTGCTCGGCCTGCTGTACGTGGGGTTCGTGGCCGCGCTGCTCGTCCTGCTGAAGTCGGCGGTGCTGGTCGTGGTCATCGCCGCGGCCCTGCTGCTCGGGCAGTACTGGTTCTCCGACCGCATCGCCCTCTACGCCATGCGCGGCCGCCTCGTCACCCGCGAGGAGCAGCCCCAACTGCACGGCGTCATCGACCGGTTGTGCGCCACGGCGGACATGCCCGTGCCCCGGATCGCGCTCGCCGACACCGATCTGCCCAACGCCTTCGCCACCGGGCGCAACGCCGACCACGCCATCGTCTGTGTCACCACCGGACTGCTCAGGCGCCTGGAGCCGGAGGAGCTGGAGGGGGTGCTGGCGCACGAGCTCTCGCACGTCGCCCACCGCGACGTCGCAGTGATCACCGTCGCCTCGTTCCTGGGCGTGATCGCCGGGCTCATCGTCCGCTTCGCCTTCTACTCCCAGATGTTCGGCGGCCGCCGCCGCGCCGACCAGAACACCTTCGCCATCCTGGTGGCCGTCATGGCGGTCTCGGCCGCGGTGTACGCGCTGAGCTTCCTGCTGATCCGGGCCCTGTCCCGGTACCGGGAGCTGGCCGCCGACCGCGCGGCCGCCCTGCTCACCGGCCGCCCCTCCGCGCTCGCCTCGGCGCTGACCAAGCTGGACGGCGACATCGCCCGCATCCCCAGCAAGGACCTGCGCACGGCCAGCGCCTTCAACGCCTTCTACTTCGTGCCCGCCCTCGGAGCCGGCGCCTCGCTCTCCCGGCTCCTGTCCACCCACCCCACCCTGGAACAGCGGCTCGACGGGCTGGCGAAGATCTCCGCGGAGCTGGGCCGCCCGGCATGAGCGGCACCGCGCGCCCGGACCGTACGACCGTACGACCAGAGCCGGCACGACCGTACGACCAGCGCCGGCACAGGACGGAGTGACTGATCCGCATGGGCTTCCTGGACATCCTGCTCGGGCGGACCAAGCCCGTCGCCCCCGACCTCGACCGGCTCTTCGCGGTGCCCTCGGCGGCCGTCACCCTGGAGGCGGCGGCCGGATTCACCCCGACCGGACGGGGCTCGGTCTGCTTCACCACGGTCGAGGGCGGGGCCTTCACCCGCATCCGTGAGGACGTCGGGGAACTGCTCGACGCCGACACCGAACGGGCCGGCAGCCCCGTGGAGTTCAGCCGCGACGAGTACGGCTACACCTGGCTCCTGTCGCGGCGCGGGCCGGCCGATCTGACCGCGCTCGTCGGCGATCTGCACGCGGTGAACACCGCCCTCCAGGGCAGCGGCTTCGGCTCCCAACTGCTGTGCTCGCTGGTCGGTTTCCAGGACGGCGAGGGGCAGGCACTGGCGCTGGTGTACCTCTACAAGCGCGGCACGTTCTACCCCTTCGCCCCGCGGCACGGCGAGAAGCGCGACAGTGCGCTGGAGCTGCGGGTCAAGGCGGTGCTCGCGGACGACCTGCACATCGAGCAGGACCTCGCCCGCTGGTTCCCGGTGTGGGGCGCGCCCGGGCTGTGAGTGGGGGTCCGTTCAGGCGGACCGGTAGCCGCGTTCGCGCACGACCTCCGGGGCGAGCCGGGCGAAGGCGCGGGCGGCGGCGCTCTGATACGCGCTCTCGCGCCGCAGCAGCGTGACGGTACGGGCGGGCAGCGCGGGCGAGAGCGGCACCGGCCGCAGGGACGGATGGTCGTCGGTGACCGCGTCGGGCAGCACGGTGGCCAGCCGGGTGCCCCGGACGATCTCCGTGAGGGCCTGGACGGAGTTCGCCTCCACCGCGATGCGGGGCCGCACGTCGTGGGCGGCGAAGTAGGCGTCGATATGGCCCCGGGTGGCGAAGTCGGCGCTCAGGAGGGCGAGTTGATGGTGGGCGAGCTCACGGGCGGGCAGCGGCCGCTCCCCGGGGGCCGACTCCGCGGCCACCACCAGGCTCAGCGTCTCCGTGAACAGCGGTGACCCGGTGACCCCGGGCGCGTGCGTGCCCTGGAAGGCGATGGCGAGATCGATCTCGTCGGCGAGGAGCCCGGACTCGATGCGGTCCTGGGTCAGCTCCCTGACCTCCAGGGTGATGCCCGGGTGGCGGGTGTGGAAGTGGGCCACCAGCGGGCCGGTGAGATACGCGGTGAACGTCGGCGTCACGGCGAGGCGCAGGCTTCCGTGGGAGAGGTCGGCCACGTCGTGCACGGCCCGCTCGGCGGCGGCCAGGTCCCGCAGGGCGCGCCGGGCGTGATGGGCATACGTCTCGCCCGCGTCGGTGAGCCGTACGGTCCGCCCCGTGCGGTCCAACAGCTGTGCCCCCACCGTGCGTTCGAGCTGCTTGACCTGCTGGGAGAGCGTGGGCTGCGAGATGCGCAGCTCCTCGGCGGCGCGGGTGAAGTTGCCGTGCTCGGCGACGGCGAGCAGATAGCGCAGATGACGCAGTTCCGGAGCCATGGGCAAACTATAGATGAGACCAATAGCAGACATGGATAGCACGTCTTGGACACTATAGAAGCAGGTCATGCATGGTGGATCTCGTCAGCCCCACGGGGCCGACAGCCACCGAAGGGAGTGACATGCAAGACCTCACCGAGGGCGTCGCGCGGTTCCGCCGGGACGTCTTCCCGGCCAAGGCGGAGCTCTTCGCCGCCCTGGTCGGCACCCACCGGCCCACCACGCTGTTCATCAGCTGCTCCGACGCCCGCGTCGTGCCCGAGCTGATCACCCAGAGCGAGCCGGGCGAGCTGTTCGTCATCCGCACGGCGGGCAACCTCGTCCCCGCGTACGCCCCCGGCCCCGACGGGATCGCGGCGAGCATCGAGTACGCGGTCGCCGTCCTCGGCGTCACCGACGTCGTGGTGTGCGGGCACTCCGCCTGCGGAGCGATGACCGCGCTCGCCGAGGACCACGACCTGGAGGGCCTGGCGGCCGTCGCCGACTGGCTGCGCCACGCCGACGCCTCCCGGGCGCGCACCACCGCCACCGGCGCGGAGAAGGTCACCGCCCTGGTGCGCGAGAACGTCCGCGCCCAGCTCGCCAACCTCGCGACCCACCCCTCGGTGGCCCGCGCGCTCGCCCGGCACACGCTCACCCTGCACGGCTGGGTCTACGACATCCCGTCCGGAGCCGTCGAGGAGCTCGACACCGCCGGCAGCCGCGCCCGCGCCGCGGCCTGACTCCCTTCACTCACCCTGTTCGAAAGGAACCACATCACCATGCCGCACGCCCAGTTCGACCCCGCCGCCCGTCAGGCCCTTGCCGTCGCCGCCGTCGAGGCCAAGGTGCGCAAGGACCTCTCCTGGCAGCAGATAGCCGACGTCACCGGTCTGTCGGTCGCCTTCGTCACCGCCGCGGTGCTCGGTCAGCACGCCCTCCCGGCCGACGCCGCGAAGGCGGTCACCGAGCTCCTGGGCCTGGACGACGACGCCGCGATGCTGCTCGCGACCATCCCGACGCGCGGCTCCATCCCCGGCTCCGTCCCGACCGACCCGACGATCTACCGCTTCTACGAGATGCTCCAGGTGTACGGCACCACGCTCAAGGCGCTGGTCCACGAGCAGTTCGGGGACGGCATCATCAGCGCGATCAACTTCAAGCTGGACGTGAAGAAGGTCGCCGACCCCGAGGGCGGCGAGCGCGCGGTGATCACTCTGGACGGCAAGTACCTGCCGACCAAGCCGTTCTGACCGGACCCCCACCGGATACCGCCATGGGCGGCGGATCGTTCCCCACGACGACCCGCCGCCCCTCTCTCTCCTGCCCTACGCCGCGTGCAGAGCCAGCGTGGGGAGAGCCGTGCCGCCCGTACCGCCGGATACAGGCCCGGGGGAGGGGGGAGGACTGACGGTGCGGGTGACCTTTTCCCGGGCTGCCGAGCCCCTGCGGCATAGGTGAGCGTGGAGCCGCGTGCGGTCCCGGGTGCCCTCCAGGGGCGCGGGCGGTGTCGTTGTGCGGCTCCGCCGCGTGGGCGCGAGCAACCCATCGCCGGCCCGCAGTCGACCGATCACAGAAGCAGCAAGCGCTCAGTCGCCGTCTATCAGCCGCTGCAAGCCCGGCGCATACAGATCCGCAACCCGCTCGGCCGGGGCAAGGTTGCCCGCACCGGGGCGGTGCAGGCTCAACGTCGCGCCGAGGCCGAGCAACTGCCCCGCGATCAGCTCGGCCCGCAACTCCCGGTCGCGCCCCGCGAGGATCGCGGCCAGGCGCGCGGTGACCTGCTCGCGGAAGCGGTCGCGCAGCAGCGTGCGCTCGTCGTCCCGGCCGAGTGAGAAGACGACGCGCAGCAGCGGGTCGCCGCGGAACTCGTCGCGCAGCCGCAGCATGGTGAGCACCAGGTGCCGTCCCAGCTCGGCGGGCGGCGCCGCGAACAGCTCGTCGGCCACGGGCTGGAAGTCCGCGACCGTGTGGAACAACTGCTCCTTGCTGCCGAACCGCTTCACGATCAGGGACGGGCTGACCCCGGCGTCGGCGGCGATGCCCCGCAGGGTCACCTCGGCGTAGGCGCGCAGGGCGAAGGCGCGGCGCGCGGCCCGCAGGATGGCGTCGCGGCCGGTGCCCTGCTCCGGGGCCGTACTCTCCACAGGGGCGGTGGTCATCTGCCCTCCTGGGTCGCGGGCACCGATGTCGTCCCTCCGACCGTACCGGGCGCGGCCGCCCCGGCGCGCTCCGGCCGCCGCGCGGGCAGGAACGCCGCCGCCACCAGGGCCGCGAGCGCCGCGCCCGCCGCGATGAGGAAGATCAGCAGGTACGCGTGGAGGGTGGGGGCGGTGCGCCCCGCCGCCACGAACGTGACGTTGGCCAGGACCGCCGTGACCACCGCGCTGCAGCACGCCTGTCCCACCGAGCGCATCAGGGTGTTGAGCCCGTTCGCGGCGCCGGTCTCGCTCACCGGGACGCCCTGCATGACGAGGGCCGGGAGCGCCGAGTACGCGATGGCGGTGCCGGCCGAGACCACGGTGGCGCCGGCCACGATCAGCCAGAGGCTGTGGCTGGTGAAGAAGCGTACGACGTAACCGACCGCCATGACGCAGGCGGCCAGGGCGAGGGCCGTCCTGGGGCCGTACTTCGCGGATATCTTCGCCGACACCGGCGACAGCGCGACCATCGAGAGGCCGCCCGGCAGCAGGCACAGACCGCTGACCACGATGGAGGCGCCCAGGCCGTACCCGGTCGCCTTCGGCTCCTGCACCATCTGCGCGGTCACCAACGAGTTGGCGTAGAAGCTGAATCCGATGAAGAGTGCGGCGATGTTGGTGAGCAGCACGGCCGGCCGTGCCGAGACCCGCAGGTCGACCATCGGGGATTCGGTACGCAGCTCGTAGCGCCCCCAGACGAGGGCCACCACCAGCGACCCGGCGAGCAGGCCGAGTGTGGGCACCGAGGTCCAGCCCCAGTCGGCGCCCTGGGTGATCGCGAGCAGCAGGCCGACCAGGGCGGCGGTGAGGCCGAGGGTGCCGGGCACGTCGAAGCGGCCGGGGGTGCGCACCGGCGACTCCGGGACGAGCCGGAGCACGAGGAGCAGATCGAGGACGCCCAGGGCCGCGGACGCCCAGAACATGGTGTGCCAGTCGAAGTTCTCCACGACCAGGGCCGCCACCGGGAGCCCCACCGCGGCGCCGATGCCGAGCGTGGAGCTCATCAGGGCTATGGACGGCAGCACCCGGGCCGGCGGCAGCTCGTCGCGGATGATGCTGATGCCGAGCGGGATGACGGCGAGGGCGGCGCCCTGGAGTGCCCGGCCCGCGATCAGTACGCCGATGTCGGAGGTGGCGGCGCACAGCACGGACCCGGCGGTCAGCACGCCGAGCGAGGCGAGCAGGACGCGCCGTTTGCCGTACATGTCACCGACCCGGCCGAGGACCGGGGTGAAGACCGCGCCGGTCAGCAGCGTGATGGTGACGAGCCAGCCCGCGGCGCCCGGGGTGCTGCCGGTGAGGGCCGGGATGTGCGGCAGCAGCGGCACGACCAGCGTCTGCATCACGGCGACGACCACACCGCAGAAGGCGAGCACGGGCACGACGAAGCGGGTGCGGGGGTCGTGGGCGGGGGTGGCTGTCGCCGCGGTCATGCTGCTCCAGAGGCCGGTCGAGGAAAGGGGTGCACAAGCGTTCACCCCCGCCTAGGGTAAACGCTTGTGCACCCCCGTGTCCCGGCCTTCGCCTCCCCGGCCCGAACCCACCGGACAGGCCCTAGGCGCGTGGCGGCGTCGCCAGTCGGCCCAGGGTGTCGATCACCGCTCGGGACGCCGGCGAGCCCGGCTCGATGAGGGTGTAGTGGCCGGTGTCCGGCAGCACGACATGCTCGGCATCCGTATGCACCGCGACGTAGTCCGTGAACTGCCCCAGCGGCACCTCCTCGTCCACCGCCCCGTGCAGCACCACCGTGCGCACCCCCGTGGTGCCCTTGCCGCGCAGCAGTGTCAGCGGGTCGACCAGCGGGAGCCTCGCCTCGGCCTGGTCGGCGCCGCCGAGGAGTTGCAGGGCCGCGCCGTCGCTGAGGTCGTCGCGGATCGTGGCCGCCAGGTCGGTGAGCGGGGCGAGGCCCAGGATCGCGGCGGGCAGCCGGGTGGTGTACCAGGGCGAGCTCTCGGGCAGCAGCCCGCGCGCCCCGGCCCACAGGGCGAGGTGGCCGCCGGAGCAGTGGCCGGCCAGGACGAACGGCCGCCCCTGCGGGATCGTGTCCACGGCCAGCGCGATGTCGTCGAAGGTGGCGGGGTAGCCGCCCGCCCCGCCCGACCTGCGAAAACCCGGCAGGACCGTGGTGAACCCGTGCTGCGCCAGATGCGCAGCGAACGGGGTCAGATGCATCCGGTCATAGCGCCAGTAGCCGCCGTGCAGCAGCATCACCATCGGCGCGTCGGGATCCTCGGCCGGCCACAGGTCGTACACCTGGTGCGGGTGCGAGCCGTACTTGCGGTGTACGGGGGCCAGCACCGGGCGGATGCTGAGCACCCGGCGCTCCTCCTCGGCCGCGAACGCGGAAGGGGTCCTAGACATGGCTGCGCGCCGTCCAGAGCTCGGGGAACACGGACCTGTGGGCGCGCTTCTCCAGCCACGCCACACCCGGGGAGCCGCCGCTGCCCGCCTTGGCGCCCATCGCCCGGCGGGTCGCCAGCAGATGGTCGCTGCGCCAGCGCAGCACCAGCTCGGCCACCTCGGTGAGCTCCTCGCCCAGGCGCACCAGCGGGTCGTCCTGCGGCCCGGCGTAGATCTGCCGCCAGACCTCCTCGACCCAGGCGTCCGGCTGGTACGGCTCGGTGACATCCCGCTCCACCATGTGCTCCGGAACGGGCAGCCCGCGGCGGTACAGGAAGCGCAGCACCTCGTCGTAGAGCGAGGGTTCGGCCAGCGCCTCCTCCAGCTCGGCGTGGACGGCCGGGTGCCCCCGGTGCGCCTGCACCATGGAGCGGGACTTGTCGGCGAGCAGGAACTCCATGTGGCGGTACTGCGCCGACTGGAACCCGGAGGCCTCGCCGAACGCCGCGCGGAACCCGTTGAACTGGGCCGGGGTCAGCGCGGCCAGCGGTGCCCAGGAGTCGTTGAGCGCCCGGTGCGAGCGGCGGCTGCGGCGCAGCGCGTCCATGGCCTGCTCCAGGTCGTCCTTGCGTAACGCGTCCCGAGCCGTGCGCCACTCGTACACGACGAGGGTGAACCACAGCTCCATCACCTGGGTGGTGACGATGAACGCCATCTCACCGGGGTCGTTGGAGAGCGGCCGCTGGAGGGTGGACAGCAGCGAGGCGTGGATGTAGTCCTCGTACGGCGTCGTCCCCTCGAACCGCGTCTGGGGCGCCTCCTCGTCGGCCGGGGGCGTGGCGAGGGCGCTGGTCTGCTCGGTCATGGGTCTCCGTAGGTGGTGGGGCGGGCGGGGGGGGTCAGACCGGCATTCCGATGTGCGCGCCCCCGGTCGCGTCCAGCCACTGGCCGGTGACCCAGCGCGCGTCGTCGCTCGCCACGAACGCGACCACGTCGGCGATGTCCGACGGGCGGCCGATCCGGTTGAAGACGGAGGTGGCCGCGTACGCGTCCAGCACCTCCGGCACCTTCAGGGTCGGGTTGATCTCCGTGTACGTGAAGCCGGGCGCCACCGCGTTCACGGTGATCCCCCGCGCGCCCAGTTCGGGAGCGAGGGCGAGGGTGAGGGCGTCCAGGGCGCCCTTGGTCATCGAGTACGCGGAGATGTTCGGCATGGCGATCCGGGTGACGCCGGAGGAGATGTTGATGACGCGGCCGCCGTCGCGCAGCCGGCCGAGGCCTTGCTGGATGACGAAGAAGGGGGCCTTGACGTTGATCGCGAAGAGCCGGTCGTACTCCTCCTCGCTGACGTCACCGATCCGCTTCGGCAGGGTGATCCCGGCGTTGTTGACGAGGACGTCCAGGCCGGGCCGGGCGCCGTACGCGGACAGGCCCTTGTCGAAGGCGGTCCACAGCGCCTCGGCGTCGCCGGACACGCCGAGCTCGGCGCGGAGCGCGAACGCCCGGCCGCCCGCCCCCTCGATCTCGGCGACGGCCTCCTCGGCGGCCTCGGTGCGGTGTCCGTAGTGGACGGCCACCAGGGCGCCCTCGGCGGCCAGCCGGAGCGAGATCGCTCGGCCGATTCCCCGGCTGCCACCGGTCACCAGGGCCGTCCGGTCGCTCAGCCTGCCCGTACTGGTCATGCTCCACACTCCTGTGATCTCGGGGACCGCGCGGTGGTCGGCGCGATCCGGCTGCTGCGTAAGGCCGTTCGGGGTGGCGGAGCGGATGCTCACGCGTCGAAGTCGAGCGCTATCTCGTCCGACTCCGGGCGGGCCCGGCACGGCAGCGTGTAGCCCGCCGCCAGCTCCGCCGCGCCCAGGGCGTACTGACGGTCCATCACCGCGCTGCCCCGGACCACCTTGGCGCGACAGCTGCCGCACAGGCCGTCGCGACAGGAGTACGGGGTCTCGGGCCGGGCGCGCAGCACCGCGTCGAGCACCACGCGGTCCTCGGGCCGCATCACCGTCTCGGTGGTGCGGCCGTCCAGGCGGGCGGAGATGAGACCGGTGCGGCCCAGCGGCTCCGGGGGCGGGGCGGGCGGAAGCCCGCCGCCGGTGGAGAAGAGCTCGAAGCGCACCCGGGCCTCGTCCGCGCCCCACCGCGTGAGCGCCTCCCGGACGGTCTCCACCAGCCCCCACGGCCCGCAGAGGTAGAAGTGGGTGCGCTCGTCGGGCTCGGCGCCCAGCAGCGCCAGCAGCTTGGGCAGCCGGGCCGCGTCGATCCGGCCGGAGAGCAGCTCGCTCTCGCGCTGCTCGCGGGAGAGCACGTGCAGGACGAAGAACCGGCCGATGTGGGCGTCCTTCAGGTCGGTCAGCTCGTCCGCCAGGAGCACCGACTGGGCGCTGCGGTTGGCGTAGACGAGCGAGACCCGGCACCGGGGGTCCTCCCGCAGTGCGGCCGCCGCCATGCTCAGCAGCGGAGTGATGCCGCTGCCGCCCGCCACCAGGACGTGATGCGCGCCGGGTACCTCCGCCAGGCGGAAGTCACCGGTGGGCGGCCCGAGTTCGAGGGTGTCGCCGGGGGCGAGCTCCGTGGTGGCGTACTCGGCGAAGCCGTCCGCGCCCAGCCGCTTGACCACCAGACGCAGGCCCGCCGGGTCCCGGGGCGGCAGACAGACCGAGTAGCTGCGGCGCAGCTCGCGCCCCTTCGGCCGGTGCCGTACGACCACGTGCTGGCCCGCCCGGTGTGCGAAGGTCTCCGCGAGCGGGCCGGGCACGGCGAGGCTGATCGCCACCGACTCGTCGCCCACCTCCTCCACGGCGGTGACCGGCAGCCGGTACCAGCCGGTCGCCCGGCGGGCCGGCGCTGCCGGGGGAGCGGCGCTGGTCGTCGCTGTCGTCATGATGGTGCGTCACATCGCCTTCAGATGCGCGAAGGTCTCCTGGCACGCGGTGCACACCAGGACGGCTTGGCAGCGGGTCGCCCCGAACGGGCTCTGCGGCCGGGTCGCCACCGAGCCGCAGTGCGGACAGGGCACCCCCAGACCGACCCGGACCGACAGCGGAGCCCTGGCGGGGCCCGGCGGCACGATGCCGTGTTCGGAGAGCTTGCGGCGGCCCTCGTCGGTGATCCAGTCGGTGGTCCAGGCGGGCGAAAGCACCTGCCGCACCCGCGCGTCCGGGTGGCCGCTCTCGGTGAGCACGGCCCGGATCCCGGCCTCGATCGCGGGCATGGCCGGGCAGCCCAGGTAGGTCGGGGTGATGACGACCTCCAGGGCGCCGTCGTCGGCCGCCTCCACCGCGCGGATCACTCCCAGATCGGCCAGCGAGATCATGGGGAGCTCGGGGTCGGGCACGGTGTTCACCCGGGCCCGCACCTGGTCGGCGTCCAGCCGGGGGGCGCTCACCAAGTGCCTCCCGGGTACTGGAGGCGTACGGACTGGAGCTCGGCGAGCAGCGGCGCGAACGCCTCGGTGTGCAGGCCGTCCCGGCCGCCCGTCGCCTGCCACGCCGGCCTGGGCAGCGTGAGACGCGCGTCGTCGAGGACGGCGGCGATCTCCCGCTCCCACTCCTCGCGCAGCCGCGCCGGTGCGACGGCGGTCCCCTCCGCGTCCAGCCGGTCCACCAGGGCGTCCGGCTCGAAGAGTTCGGCCGCGTACGGCCACACCAGGTCGAGCCCGGCCTGCATCCGGCGGCGGCTCTCGGCGGTGCCCCGGCCCAGGCGCACGGTCCACTGGTCGGCGTGCATCTGGTGGTACTCGACCTCCCTGGCCGCCCGGGCGCCGAAGGCGGCGAGGGTGTCGTCGGAGGTCTTCTCCAGGGCGCTCCACAGCAGCCTGCTGTAGTGCGCGTACACCAGCTGGCGGGCGATCGTCACCGCGAAGTCACCGGACGGCAGCTCCATCAGGAGCGCGCTGCGGAACTGGCGCTCGGTGCGGTGGTAGGCCAGGTCGTCCTCGCTGCGGCCGGTTCCGTCGAGCTCGCCGCTGTAAGCGAGCAGGGTGCGGGCGTGGCCGAGCAGGTCCAGCGCGATGTTGGCGAGCGCCAGGTCCTCCTCGATGGTGGGCGCCCGGGTCACCAGGGCGCACAGCCGCTGGCACAGCACCAGCGCGTCGTCGCCGAGCCGCAGCGCGTAGGCGGCGAGGCCGGGGTCGGATGCTCCGGCCGCGCCGGACGCGTGGTCGTCCGGCCGCGCGCTGTCCGTGGCCGGTCGTGCGGTCTCCGGCGCCCCCGGTGGTGTGCGTTCAGCCGTCATGGCCGCTTTCCTCGTTCAACGGGATGTAGTGCTCGGGGTACCGGTACGGCTTGTGGGCGGCGTTGCTGAAGAACGGGTCCTTCTCGCTCGGCGAGGCGGCGTGCACCGCGTCCGAGCGCACCACCCACACCGAGACGGTCTCGCCCCGACGGGTGTACAGATCCCGGGCGTTGGCCAGCGCCATGTCGGCGTCGGCCCCGTGGACCGAGCCCACGTGCTGGTGGGCCAGGCCCCGGCGCGGCCGGATGAACACCTCCCACGGCGTCAGCACCCGTGCGGACCGCTCGCTCATGACACGCGCCTTTCCTCGTCGTCCCGTTCCGCGTACTCCCCGTCCCCGTCGGCCAGTTGAGCCGCGTAGGCGTCGACCGCCTCGCGCACCCAGGCGCCGTCCTCGTGCGCCGCCACCCGGTGGGCGAGCCGCTGGCGGCTGCACTGCGAACCGTCGCCGAGCGCGCCCCGGAACAGCTGCCAGTCGATCGGGCTGAAGTCGTAGTGCCCGCGCTCCTCGTTCCAGCGGATCGCCGGGTCGGGCAGGGTCACCCCCATCCGTTCCGCCTGCGGCACACAGTTGTCGACGAACCGCTGGCGCAGCTCGTCGTTGGTGTGCCGCTTGATGCCCCAGGCCATCGAGCGCTGCGAGACGGCGGCGCCCATCGCCGCGGTGCGGTCGTCAGCGCCGCCTGCCACGGTGTCCGGCGGCCCGAACATCAGCGCCACCGCGGGCAGCCACCAGCGGTTGACGGCGTCCTGCGCCATCTCCTTCTGCGCGGGCGTCCCCCGGCACAGCGACCACAGCACGTCGTAGCCCTGGCGGACGTGGAACGCCTCCTCCTGGCACACCCGGCGCATCGCCCGGGCGTACGGACCGTACGAGGTGTGGCACAGCGGTGCCTGGTTGACGACGGCCGCGCCGTCCGTGAGCCAGGCGATGGCCCCGGTGTCGGCCCAGGTCAGGGCCGGATGGTTGAAGGTGGCGGCGTAGCGCTGGTGCCCGCTGTGCAGCGCGTCCAGGAGCTCGGCGCGCGACACCCCGAGGGTCTCCGCCGCCGAGTAGAGGTAGAGCCCGTGGCCCGCCTCGTCCTGAACCTTGGCCAGCAGACTCGCCTTGCGGTGGAGCGAGGGGGCCCGGGTGAGCCAGGAGCCCTCGGGCTGCATGCCGATGATCTCGGAGTGCGCGTGCTGGGAGATCTGCCGGATCAGCATCCGCCGGTAGCCGTCGGGCATCCAGTCCCGGGGTTCGATCTGCTCCCCGGCCGCGAGCAGCGCCTCGAAGTGCGCGTTGAGCTGCTCCACGCCGTCGACCACCCCTTCGTCCAGGACCGCCGCGGTGGCGGTGCCTTCACAGATGAAGAGGTCTGACCTGGGGCGTTCAATCCCTTCGTCCGCTCCGTTGGCCCGTGACGAAGGTCACGCGCACCCCGGGGAGTGTGCGGCGGCGGCGGCGCCTCTCTCTTCGGTAGTCAGTGCAACGAGAGGGGTACGCCATGAGCACCATCAGGACGATGCTGGTCGAGCTGACCGGGACACCGGAGTACGCCGAGGTCATCGGCGACGACGAGGACCTCAGCGCCAGCGGAATCGACTCCGGGGACCTCGTCCGCCTCATCCTGCTCATCGAGCAGCGCACCGGCATCGAGGTGACGGCCGAGGACATGGAGGGCCTGTCCACCATCGCGGACTATGAGCGGTTCATCGCGGACCGCGACGCCGCCACCCCGCAGCCGGGCGCCGCCTGATGTGGCTGACCCAGTTGGCGGAGCGCAACCGCCAGTGCTTCCCGGACCGGACGGCCCTGGTGGACGAGCGCCGCTCCGTCACCTGGGCCCAGTTCCACGACCGGAGTGTCAGCCTCGCCCACGGGCTCGCCGGGCTCGGCATCCGGCGCGGTGACCGCGTCGCCGTGCTCTCCCTGGACCGCATCGAGGTCCTGGAGACGTACTTCGCGCTGGCCCGCATCGGGGCGCTCTTCGTCCCGCTCAACCACAGCCTGACCCCGGCCGAGGTGACCGGGATCGTCGAACGCACCGGCGCCGTCGCCGTGATCGGCGAGAGTGCGCTGCTGGCCCGCCACCCCGACCTGCCGGTGCGCACGCGCGTCCGCCTGGACGACGAGGCGTTCACCGCGCTCGGCGCCGAGGGCGGACCGGCGCTGGATGACATCCCGGACGACGCCCCAGCGGCGATCCTGCACACCTCGGCGACCACCGGCCAGGCCAAGGGCGTCACCGTCGACCACGCCTCCTTCCGGGCCATCGCGCTCGGCTGGCTCGCCGTGGCCCGGCCCGCCGACGAGGTGGTGCTGGTCAACTGCTGCCCGCTCTACCACGGCAGCATGGTCGTCTCGCTGACCTACATGGCCGCGGGCGCGACCGTGGTCCTGATGCCCGGCTTCAAGCCGCAGACCGCGCTGGCCGCCATCGAGACCCACCGCGCCACGCACGTCTGGCTCGTCCCGCAGATGCTGCGCTTCGTGCTGCGCGCCAAGTCCGCCGACACCACCGACCTTTCGACCCTGCGCGAGATCCTGTACGGGGCCGCGCCCATGCCGGCGGACATCTACGCCGAGGCGGTCGAACGGCTCGGCTGCGGATTCCGGCAGGTGTACGGGATGACCGAGGTCGGCGGCCCGTTCGTCACCCTCGGCCCCGACGAACACCCGGCGCCCGGCGCGGTACCCGACGTGATCCCGGCCGGCCGGGTCATCCCCGGTATGTCCGCGCGCGCCCTGGACGCGCAGGGGCACGAGGTCGAGCCCGGCGCCATCGGGGAGATCTGCGTCCGCGGTCCCGGCCTGATGCGCGGCTACTGGGGCGACGAGGCCGCCACCGCCGAGATCACCGTCGACGGCTGGATCCGCACCGGCGACCTCGGGTTCATCGACCGGGCCGGGCTGATTCGGCTGATCGACCGCAGCAAGGACCTGATCATCCGGGCCGGCCAGAACGTCTACCCCTCGGAGATCGAACGCGCCCTCCAGGCTCACCCGGCGGTGCGCGACGCGGCGGTCGTCGGGGTGCCGGACGAGGACTTCGGCGAGGTCCCGCTGGCGTACGTCGTGGCCGAAGAGGGCACCGGCACGGTCGAGTTGCAGGCGCATCTGGCGCAGCGGCTGGCCTCGTACAAGCGTCCCCGGCGTATCGAGTTCATCGACCAGGTGCCCCGCAACCCGGCCGGGAAGATCATCAAAAAGCTGCTGCGGGCCTGAACCGGCGCCGCGCACAGGGGGCCGGTCGGCGACGCCGACCGGCCCCGACTGCTCTGCTACGCCTTCGCGTTGACCAGGACGGCCATGTTCCCGGCCGGGTGCTGGTTGTCGTGGATCAGCTGGTGCGCCTTGCCGATCTCCTCGAAGCCGAGGGTGAGCGACAGACACGGGTCGAGCAGTCCCTGGTCGATCATGGTGGTCACCTCACGGGCCTCGCGGGCGTTGGAGACGTGCGAGCCCTGCAGCCGCTTCTGGCGCATCCACAGGAAGCGCAGGTCCACATCGCCGTTGTAGCCGGTGGTGCCGCCGCAGATGACGACCATGCCCGCGTTGTCGCACAGGTACATGGAGGTCGGGATGGTGTCGGCGCCGGAGTGCTCCAGGACGATCCTGGGGGCCCGGCGCTCGCCGAGGACCTCCCAGAAGCGGCGGCCGAAGGCACGGGCCCCGGTGAGCCAGCGGGCCATCGCCTCGTCGTCGGAGGTGTCCGGCAGCCGCCCCCAGTGGTCGAAGTCGCGGCGGTTGATGTAGCCCTTGGCGCCCAGCCGCACGCAGTACTCGCCGCGTTCGTCGCTGGAGACCACCGCGATGGGGATGCCTCCGCGCTGCCGCACCAGCTGGATCGCCATACACCCCAGGCCGCCCGCCCCGCCCCAGATCAGCACCACGTCGCCGGGGCGCACGGTGTGCGGCTCCCAGCCGAAGAGCTGCCGGTAGGCGGTGGCGGCTGTCGCCATGTAGCAGGCCGCCTCCGCCCAGGAGAGCCGCTTCGGCTTGGGGTGGCACTGGTACTCGTCGACGACGGCGAACTGCGCGAACGACCCGTAGTTCTCCTCGTACCCCCACACGCTCTGCGAGGACGAGGTGCAGGGGTCGGCGCCGAGCCGGATGTCCTCGGCGCTCTCGTCCCACACACTCGCGAGCAGCACGATCTCGTCGCCCGGCTTGAGGCGCACGCCCTCCCCGACCGCCCAGACGACGCCGGACGCGTCGGAGCCGCCGATGTGGAAGTCCTCGACGGCGCCACGCTTGCGCCGGGCGGCTATGACGTCCACGGGGTCGCCGAGCGAGGCCCACACGTTGTTGTAGTTGACGCCCGCCGCCATCACCTTGATGAGGACCTGGCCGGGCCCGACCGGGGGCACGTCCACCACCTCGGTACGGAAGGCGTCGATGGGCTGCCCGTAGCGCTCGGGCCGGATGAGCGAGGCGTACATGCGCTTGGGCGCCTCGCCCAGCGGCGGCGCGTCTCCGAGTTCGTACAGGTCCTGGGTCATGGGGTGGCTCCTGAGGGTGCGGGGGCGGACGGGGCGAGTCGGCTGAGGCAGGTGTGGTGGTCGGCGGCGGCTCCGACCGCGTCCCACCCGGCGGGCACGGGGGCGAACGCGGGCCACAGGGAGTGCTCTCCCGTCGCGTTGACGAGCACCAGGTGCGAGGGCTCGCCCTCGCCGTGGGACTCGAACGGACTGGGCACGGGGGTTCCTTCCTTCGCGGTCAGCCGGTGGGCCGCAGGGCGGCGGCCAGGGCCGCGCCGATGCGGGCCATCGGCTCCGGCTCGGTCATCTCGTAGTGGCCGCAGGGCATGGCGTGGTCGGTGAGGACGCCGCCGACGTACGGGCGCCAGCTGTCGGCCTTCCCGGTCGCCAGCGACAGGTCGGCCGGGTCGGCGGGGACGCCGGCGTCCTCGGTGGCGCTGAAGAAGAGCACGTCGCCGCGGAACAGCTCGGGGGCGAACCCGGGGGCGATGGCGAGGTTGTTGCGCATCACCCGGGCGATCGCGAGCGCCTCCTCGCGGGTCACCGGTGAGGGTCCCCGCTCCGCGCCGTCCTCGCCGATCCGCCGGATCACCTCGTCGACGTCGTGTGCCCCGCCGTCGGGCATCTCCAGGCCCGCGACGCGCACCAGCAGGGACGCCACCTGACGCTCGGTCGCGGCGGGGTCGGCGGGCTCGTCCTGGGTCAGCGGGGCGTCCAGCATGGCCAGCAACTCGACCTCCTCGCCCTGCCGTTGCAGGGCGGTGGCCATGGCGTGGGCGACGAACCCGCCGTAGGACCAGCCCATCAGCCGGTACGGGCCCTCCGACTGCACCTCGCGCACCTGGGCGAGGTAGGAGTCGACCATGTCCTTGGCGTCGGCGGCCGGTTCACGGGCGCCGTCGAGGCCGTGGGCCTGGAGGCCGTAGACCGGCTGGCGGGCCCCGAGGTGGGGCAGCAGACCGGTGTAGCGCCAGGCGATGCCCGCGCCGGGGTGCACACAGAACAGCGGGCGCTGGTCGCCGTCGGCGCGCAGCGGCAGCAGCGGGGCGAACGCGTCCCGCCCGGCCGCCCCGCCGCGCCCGGCGAGCGCCACCAGACCGGCGATCGTGGGCGCCGAGAGGAACGCGGCGGCCGGCACGTCCAGGACGCCCCCGGTGCGCATCCGGCCCGCCAGGATCACGGCGCGCATCGAGTCGCCGCCCAGGTCGAAGTAGTTGTCGTGGACGCCGATGCCCTCGATGCCCAGGGTTTCCTCCCAGTGCCCGGCCACGGCGCGCTCTCGAGGGGTCCGGGGCGCCGCGTACTCGGTCGCCAGGTAGGGCCGGGGAGCCCGGCCGGAGCCGCTCCCGGGCGCCGCGTCGTCGTCCGCGGTGGCGAGCGGCCGGGCGCCGGGCGCCTCGATCCAGTGGCGGCGCCGCTCGAAGGCGTACCCCGGCAGCGGCACCCGGCGCGGCTCGCGCGCTCCGTCCGGTCCGGTGATGTCGGCGGGCACGCCCGCGCTCCACAGCCGGCCGAGGGCCTCCGCGAAGACCTGTCCGTCGGGGCTCGCGGCCTTGGCGTGGCGCATGGTGGCGACCGTGGTCACCGGCGCGTCGCCGAGCCGGGCCCCGGCGAGTTTGGCGAGGCTGTCGCCGGGGCCGATCTCGACGAACAGCGGGTTGCCGCGCTCCCACAGGGAGGCGACGCCGTCCGCGAAGCGAACCGTACGCCGGGTGTGGTCCAGCCAGTGGCCGACACTCGTCGCCTGCTCGTCGGTGACCCAGGTGCCGGTGACGTTGGTGACGTACGGAATGGTCGGCGCCCGCAGTGTCACGGTCCGCAGGACGTCCGCGAAGGCGGGCAGGATCGGGTCCAGGACGTGGGAGTGCGCGGCCGCCGGCATCCGCAGCCGACGGAAGGCGACCTCGTCCGCGAGCAGCCGCGCCTCCAGGGCCGCCACCGCGTCTTCGCGCCCCGCGACCGTACAGGCCGCCGGGCCGTTGACGGCCGCCAGTGACAGACCGTCGGCGAGGTAGCCGCGCAGGGCCTCCTCGCCGAGAGCCACGCCCACGGTGGCGCCCCCGGCCGAGGCGATCAGCCGGATCCGCTCCGCGACCAGCGGCAGCATCTCCTCCGGCGTCATCACCCCGGCCAGCGTGGCCGCCGTGTACTCGCCCAGCGAGTGCCCGATGAACGCGGCGGGCCGCACGCCGTGCTCCATCAGCGCGGTGGCCAGGGCGTATTCGGTGACCACCAGGGCCAGGAAGGCGTCGAAGCCGCCGGGTTCGGTGTGCTCGTACAGCGCGGTGCGCAGATCGCGGCCGGTCATGGGCCGCAGGATGGCCGCGCAGCGGTCGACGGCGTCCCGGTAGACCGGCAGCTCGTCGTAGAGCCCGGCGCCCATGCCGATGTACTGGGTGCCGCCGCCGGGCAGCAGGAACGCGACCGGCGGCGGCTCCTCGCCGCGCACCTCGGCGGGGGACTGGAGCGGGTGCAGCAGGATCCGTGCGGCTTCCTCGGTGCTCCGCGCCGCCACTGCCGCCCGGTGGGGCATGGCGGGGCGGTCGGTGCGCAGGGTGTGGGCGACGTCCGCGAGGTCCAGGTCCGGGTGCTCGGCGAGGTGGCGGCCGAGGTTCTCGGCCTGTCCGCGCAGGGCGCCGGGGGTGCGCGCGGAGAGCGGCAGCACGTGCCGGCGCGGGTTCTCCTCGCGGCGGGGAGCCGGTGCGGGCGCGGGCGGGGCCTCCTCCACGATCACATGGGCGTTGGTGCCGCCGACCCCGAACGCGCTGACGGCGGCCCGGCGCGGCGCGGAGCCGGAGTCCCACTCCTCAAGGGTGGTCGGCACCCGGAACGGGCTCGCCGCGAAGTCGATCAGCGGGTTGGGCTGCTCGAAGTGGAGGGTCGGCGGTATCTGCCGGTGCTCCAGGGCCAGCACGATCTTGATGAAGCCCGCGATCCCGGCGGCGGCGCCCAGGTGCCCGATGTTGCTCTTGACCGACCCCAGGGCGCAGAACTGCTCGCGGCCGCTGCTCTCCCTGAACGCCCGGGTCAGGGCGGCCACTTCGATGGGGTCACCGATGCGGGTGGCGGTGCCGTGGGCCTCCACATAGCCGATGGATTCCGCGTCGACGCCCGCGGCCACCTGGGCGGCGAGAATCGCCTCCGTCTGGCCCTCGGTGCTGGGGGCGGTGAAACCCACCTTGCGGCGGCGGCCGTCGTTGTTGATGGCCGAGCCCCGGATCACCGCGCGGATGCGGTCGCCGTCCGCGAGCGCGTCCTCCAGGCGCTTGAGGACGACCATGCCGACGCCGTCGCCCGAGGAGGTGCCCGCCGCGTCGGCGGCGAACGCCCGGCAGCGGCCGTCCGGCGAGAACGGCCCGTCGGGCACGTACCGGTAGCCGAGCAGCGCCGACGGGTTGAGCGAGGCGGCCCCGGCGAGCGCGACGTCGCACCGGTAGTCGATCAGGTCCTGGCACGCGGTGTGGATCCCGACGAGCGCGGTGGAACACGCCGTCTGGAGCGAGAGACTGGGCCCGGTCAGCCCCAGTTCGTACGAGATACGGGTCGCCAGGGTGCCCAGCGAGTTGCTGGTGGCGGCGTGGACCAGGGCGACCGAGGCGCTCTGTCCGGCGAAGCGGGGGTGGACGTGCCCCGGGTAGTAGCGGCTGTCGCCCGCTCCCGCGTACACACCGACCTGGAGGTCGCCGTGCCCGTTCGCGTAGCCGGCCTCCTCCAGTGCGTGGTAGGCGCACTCCAGGAGCAGGCGCTGCTGCGGGTCGACGACCTCGGCCTCGGCCGGACTGTAGCCGAAGAAGGCGGAGTCGAACCGGTCGATGCCCTCCACCACCGAGGCCATCCGCACCAGGTCCGGGTCGGCCAGGCCCGCCGGGTCGCCGCCCGCCGCCAGGAACTCCTCGTCGGTGATGGGCCGGATCGACTCCCGCCCGGCCGCGAGGTTCTCCCAGAACTCCTCGACCGTGTCGGCGTCGGGGAAGCGCGCCGCCATGCCGACGACCGCGACCGCTGTTTCGGGCCCGTACTCCGGCCGGTCTGCCTCATCCATCGTTACGGGGCCCATCGCTGCGGGATCCATCGTTACGGGGTCCTTCGTGCTCGGTGTGCGGGGTCTTCGGGGCGGGGCGGCGGGAGGCCCGCGCGGCGCGCTGGCGCTCGGCCCGCTGCCGTACGCGGTCGAGTCCGGTGGCCGGTGCGCTGTCCGGGGCCGGGGCCTGCGGGGCGCCGCCGACGCCGATGTCGGTGAGATGGCGGGCCAGCGCCCGGACGCTGGGATGGCTGAACAGGTCCACCACGCTCAGCTCGCAGCCGAGCTCTTCGTTGACCGCGCCCTGGGCGCGGACCAGGAGGAGTGAATGGCCGCCGAGGTCGAAGAAGTTGTCCTCGACGCCGACCCGGTCGCGCTCCAGGACACGGCACCAGATGGCGCTGAGGACCTTCTCCAGGCGGCGCAGCCCCTCGGCGGAGTCGTCGGCGGCCCCGGCCGTCTCGGCCGTCGACGAACCGGCCGCGCGCAGCACCCAGTTGCCGGTTGCCCCGGCCGCGTCGGCACTCTTCCCGGCCGCCGTGTACAGGGCGCCGATGTCGGCGTCGTCCTCCAGGACCACCCGGCCCGCCAGGCGGTGCACCGGGCGTGGCGGTGCCTGGACGTGGCCGCGCACCCAGGGCATGGCCCGGTCGGTGCCGATCAGCACGTGCGGCTCGTCCAGGGTGCGGGCCAGGTCGAAGGAGCGCAGTGCGGCGGATGCGTCGAGGACGCGGTAACCGCGCGCCTCCGTCAGCGACTTGAGCCCGTACCCCTCGCTCATGCCGAGCTCGTCCCACATGCTCCAGGCCAGGCTCCGCGCGTCCAGGCCGGCGCCCCGCTGATGGGCAGCGAGCGCGTCGAGGAAGGCGTTGGCGGCGGCGTACGAGCTGCTCATCGAGCCGCCGAAATAGCCGTTGACCGAGGAGAACGAGAGGAACGAGCGGACCTTGTGCTCCTGGGCGAGCCGGTGCAGCGCCCAGCCGCCGGTGACCTTCGCGGCAAGGGCCGCACGCCACTCCTCCAGGCCCAGATCGGCCACCGCCCGCTGTTCGAAGTGCCCCGCGAGGTGCACCACCCCGGCCAGCGGGGCGGACCAGGCGGCGGACGCCTCGTCGACCACGGCGCGCAGCCCGTCCAGGTCGGTGATGTCGGCGCTCGCGTACCGCACGTCGCCCAGCTCGCGCAGACCGCGGTACGTCTCGATCCGGCGGGCGAGCGCCCCGCCCTCGGCGAGGTGCTTGTCCCAGCTGTCCTCGTCGGGCAGTTGGGCGCGCCCGACCAGGAGCAGCCGGGTGCCCGGCGTCCTGAGCAGGTGCTCCGCGAGCCGTCCGGCCACTCCTCCCAGACCGCCGCTGACGAGGCGGAACCCCTCGGCGGCGGGAACAGCGGTGCGCGGCAGCGGGTCGGGCAGCGGGGCCAGGCGGCGGATCCAGCGCTGCCCGGCGCGGAAGGCCACCTCGGCGTCGGCCACCGGTACGGCGGCCTCCGCGAGCAGCAGCTCCGCGGTCTCGTCCGGGCTGGCCCCGGCCTCCAGGTCGACCTGGACGGTGCTCAGCCAGGGCAGCTCCTCGCGCAGGCTCTTGAGGAGTCCGCCGACGGCGCCGTGCGCGTAGCGGGGGCGCTCGCCCGCACGCACCGCCTGGCCTTCCTCGCCGACGAAGTGGACGGCGACCCGGCGGCCCGAGATGTGACGGGCCGTCAGGACCTGGGCGAGACAGAGCAGGGAGTCGGCGCCGTCGCGCTGGGCCTCAAGCAGCGCGCCCACGCTCTCCGGCTCTCCGCTTCCCGCGCCGAGCGTCCCCAGGTGCAGGACGGTGTCCACGGGCCGGTCGTCGGCCGCGAGCCTGTCAAGGAGCCGCCCGTAGTCCTCGTACGCGTCGACGCGCACCCGGTAGGTGGCGGCGTCGAGCCGGGCGAACGCCTCTCCGGCGGTGACGACCGTGCAGCGGGCGCCCCCTGCGCGCAGCCGCTCCGTGACGGCGTCGGCCACCTCGGCGGCCGCCGCGTGGCGCCCGGCCAACACCAGGGTGTGCCCGCCGGGCGCGGCCGGGGCGTGGACGCGCTCGGCGCGCTGCCACACCGGGCGCAGGAACCAGTCCGGCACGGTCGCGGTGCTGCCGAGCAGGATCTCCGAGGCCTGGGCGGCCGCGTCGAACTCGCCCGCCTCGAACCGCTTGCGCAGCTGGGTGCGCTGGATCTTCCCGATCTCCGTCTTGGGGATCACGGCCGCCTCGACCGGCATCAGGTGTGCCGGGCTGATGCCTATCTCCCGGGTGACCTTGCCGCGGATGGCGCGCAGCGCCTGGGTGACGTCGGTGCCCTCCTCCAGGTGGAAGAAGAGCGCGAGCTCGTCGGTGCCCGCCGTGGGGTCGGTGCGCACCGCGCAGGCCGCGGTGAAGCTCCGTACGACGAAGGGGAGTTCCTCGACGCAGGACTCGATCTCATGGCTGTAGTGGTTGACGCCGTTGACGATGATGACGTCCTTGGCGCGGCCCGTGATGTACAGCTCGCCGGAGCGCAGGAAGGCCAGGTCGCCGGTCTCGAACCAGCCCTCGGGGGTGAACGATTCCGCGTTCGCCTTGGGGTTGTCGTGGTAGCCGTGGGTCACCGTGGTGCCGCGCACCTGGAGGCGGCCGGCGGTGCCCTCGGCGACGATACGCTCCTGGTCGTCCACGATGCGCATGGCGAACCCCGGGTAGGGCAGCCCGCAGCTGACGAACGTCTCCTCACCGGGCTGCGGCTCGGCCGCGAGTACGGTGTCGGTGACCACCGACGAGGTCTCGGACATGCCCCAGCACGGGTGCATCACGTCCTGCGGCAGCCCGAAGGGTTTGAGCACCTCCAGGAAGCGCCGCGCGGTCGCGGCGACGACCACCTCGCCCGCGTTCATCACCAGCCGTACCGGCGACAGGTCCCAGGGCCGTCCGGCCATCCGGTGCGCCTGCTCGCTGACCAAGCCGAAGGCGAAGTTGGGCGCCCAGGTGACGGTGGCCCGGTGCCGGTGCGCCAGCTCCATCCAGCGCAGCGGGTCCTCCAGGATCCAGGAGGTCGGCGCGTGCACCTGCCGGCAGCCCAGGTAGACGTCCCGCAGGTGGAACATGACCACACCGGTGACGTGGTCGAGCGGGATCCAGTTGACCGAGACGTCTTGCTCGGTCAGCGAGTTGAGGGAGGCGGTGGCCGCCGCCCGGGTCAGGACGTTGCGGTGGCTGAGCCGGACCGCCTTGGGCAGCCCGGTGCTTCCCGAGGTCAGCAGCATCAGCACCACGTCGTCGGGCTGGGCGGGGTGCCACTCCTCGTCCTTGGGTCCCGCGCGCAGGGCGTCGGTCGTGGTCAGCCGCAGCCCCTGCCACTCCCGCCGCCGCGCGAGGTCGCGCAGACCCTCCTCGCCGGACGCGGAGGTGACGATCCAGGGGCGGTGCAGCATCTCCCACACGCCCTCCAGCTTGGCCACGGGCGCCGAGGTCGTCGCGTACGAGACGGGGACGGTCAGCGGCACGGTGACGAAGCCGCCCAGGACACAGCCCCACAGCGTGGCGAGGAAGTCCTCGGTGTCCTCGCACTGGAGGATCACCTGGTCACCGGGGCGCAGCCCGAGCTCGCGCAGACCGCCCAGGACGCGGGAGGCCTCCTCGATCAGCGAGGCGTAGCCGCGCCGCGTCTCGGTGCCGTCGGCGCGCACATGGACGACCTCGGCGTGCGGGCCGCCCTCGGCCGCCCGCCGCAGCGCCTCGGCCCAGCTGCCCACCGTCGGCTCGGGCAGCTCCGGCCCTTCACTGAGCGAGGGCGCGGCCGTGGCGGCGTCGGGGCCGGAGGCGTGTGCGGGGGCGTCCGTACGGGACGAGGACGCGCCGATGTACAACCGGCCGGGTTGCTCTGCCGTTTCCTCCAGGGTCACGGTCGCCGAGCGGACGCCCGGCAGCCCGGCCAGGCCGCGCTCCCACTGCCCGGCGGCCTCGGTGTCGATGACGGGCAGTTGGCCGAGCGCCTCGGTGTCCAGGGTGCCGTCGGGGTTCCTCGGCAGGTCGCTGACGGCGGCGATCCGGAGAGCGGGCTCGGGGTCGGTGCCGCGCAGGGCGCGGGCCGCCTGCTCGGCCGCGGCGGCCCGAGTGGGCACCGCGAACACGGTCGGCCTCCCGTCCGCGCCCGCCACGGCCACGGCGTCGCGCAGATCGCCCCGGGCGAGGAGGTCGCGCTCCAGGCCCACCGGGTCGAACCCCGTGTCCGCCGCTGCCTCGGCCCGGACGGCGGCCTCGGGGGCGGGCAGGGCGCCGAGGCGCAGGCCCGGGTCGTCGGCCACGGCGGCCAGCAGGGCGTGCAGGGCTCGCGCCACACCTTCCACGGTGGCGTGGTCGAACAGGTCGGCGGCGTACTCGATGTGGCAGGTGAGACCGGACCCGGCGCCGTCCCGCGCGCGGCGCTCCACCACGTCCACGAAGAGGTCGAACTTGGCGGTGCCGGTGGCGCTGGGCCGCAGCGGCGCCTCGTTGGCGCCGAGCCGCAGCACGGCCTCGGTGTTGTTCTGCAGGGCCAGCATGACCTGGAAGAGCGGGTGGCGGGCGGGGGTGCGGGCCGGGTTGAGCTCCTCCACCAGCCGGTCGAAGGGCAGGTCCTGGTGGTCGTAGGCGGCCAGGTCGAAGTCCCGTACGCGGGCGAGCAGTTCGCGGAACCCGGGGTCGCCCGAGGTGTCGGTGCGCAGGACCAGCGAGTTGGCCATCAGGCCGATCAGGTCGTCGAGCGCCTCGTCGGCGCGCCCGGCCACCGGGGTGCCGATGGGGATGTCGGTGCCGGCGCCCCAGCGGGTGAGCAGGGCGGCGAGGGCGCTCTGCAACACCATGAACAGGCTGGCGCCGCTCTCGTCGCCGAGGCGCAGCAGGGCGCGGTGCAGCTCGGGGGCGACGTCGAGAGTCAGATGTCCGCCCCGGCGGCCCGGGGCCTGGGGGCGGGGCCGGTCGGCGGGCAGCGGGATCTCCACCGGAAGGCCGCGGAGCGCCTCCTTCCAGAAGTCAATCTGACGATCCATCAGGCCAACTGACCCTGCGGCCAGTTCGCGCTGCCACAGCGTGTAGTCGGCGTACTGGACCGGCAGTTCGTCCCAGCTCGGGTCGCGGCCCTCGGCGCGGGCCGCGTACGCGGTGGAGAGGTCCTCGGCCAGCGGGCGCAGCGACCAGCCGTCGGCCGCGCTGTGGTGCAGGACGATCACCAGGGTGCGCGCCGCCCCCGTCCCGTACAGACCGGCCCACAGCGGCTGGTCGCGGGTGAGGTCGAAGCGGTGCCCGCGCGCCCGGGAGACATACGCCCCGACCTCCTGCGCGGGGCAGTCGACGACGTGCAGCACGGGCCGCAGGGAGCCGGGCGGGTGGATCTCCTGGCGGGGTGTGCCGCCGGTCTGCGGAAGGAGGGTGCGCAGGCTCTCGTGCCGGTCGGCGACATCGGCCAGCGCCGCCCGCAGCGCGTCCACGTCGATCTCCCGCCCCAGCGGGACCACCAGCGGAATGTTGTACGTGGCGGCCGCCCCGTCCAGCTGGTTGAGGAACCACATGCTCTGCTGGGTGGCGGAGAGCGGCACCGGGTCCGGCCGCTCGGCGCGTACCAGCGGCGGCCGGGCCGCTCGTTCGCCGTCGGAGGTGACGCGGGCGGCGAGCGCCGCCGGGGTGGGCAGCGCGAAGAAGGCGGCCATGGAGACCTCGGCGCCGGTGGCCGCGCGCAGCCGCGTCATCAGCCGGGTGGCGAGGAGCGAATGCCCGCCGAGGTCGAAGAAGTTGTCGTCGACGCCGACGGTCCCGCCGGGCAGCCGCAGCAGCTCCTCGTAGAGGCGGCACACCAGCGTCTGGGACTCGGTGGCCGGGGTCCGGCCGGTGGCCGCGGCGGCGAAGTCGGGGGCGGGCAGGGCCTTGGTGTCCAGCTTGCCGTTGGCCGTCAGCGGCAGTTCGTCCAGGACCACGCACGCGCTGGGCACCATGTGCTCGGGCAGCGACTCGGCCAGGTGGGCGCGCAGTTCCGCCGGCTGCGGGCGCGATCCCGGGGCGGGCACCGCGTAGGCCACGAGGATCCGGTCGGCCGCCCCCTCCGTCTCCCGGGTCACCACGGCGGCCCGGGCCACGCCCGGGTGGCCCAGGAGCGTGGCCTCGATCTCGCCGGGCTCGATGCGGAAGCCGCGGATCTTCACCTGCTGGTCGGAGCGGCCCGCGTACTCCAGCGTGCCGTCCAGGGCCCGGCGGGCCAGGTCGCCGGTGCGGTACATGCGCTCGCCCGGCGGGCCGAAGGGGTCGGCGACGAACCGCTCGGCGGTCAGCTCCGGGCGGTTCAGATAGCCGAGGGCGAGACCGGGGCCCGCCACGTACATCTCACCGACCCGGCCCGGCACCACGGGCTGGAGGCAGTGGTCGAGGACGTACACCCGCAGGTCCGGGAGAGCGGTACCGATGACGCTGCGGGCGCGTGGGTCCTCGATCAGCTCGCGGGTGACGCGCTGGTGGGTGACGTGGACGGTGGTCTCGGTGATGCCGTACATGTTGACGAGGGCGGGCGACTGATCGCCGTGCCGCTCCAGCCAGGGGCGCAGATGCGCGGGCTCCAGGGCCTCGCCGCCGAACACCACGTACCGCAGGGCGAGCGGCCCGGACTCGTCACCGGCCTCCTGGTCGGCCTGGACGAGCTGCTGGAAGGCGGAGGGCGTCTGGTTGAGGACGGTGACGCCTTCGCGGTGCAGCAGCCGCAGGAAGTCGCGCGGCGCGCGGCTGGTCTCGTACGGGACGACGACGAGCCGGCCGCCGTGCAGCAGCGGCCCCCAGATCTCCCAGACGGAGAAGTCGAAGGCGTACGAGTGGAAGAGCGTCCACACGTCGTCCGGGCCGAAGGTGAAGTGGGCGGCGGACGTCTCGAAGAGCCGCACGACGTTGGAGTGCGGGATCACCACGCCCTTGGGACGGCCGGTGGAGCCCGAGGTGTGGATGATGTACGCCGGGTCGCTCGGGGTGAGCGGCGCCGTGCGGTCGGCCTCGGTGAGGTCGGTGTCCGGGTGCGCGGCCAGGTCGCGCTCGACGGCCGCGTCCCCGATGACGAGGGCGGCCGCGCCGGTCCGCGGCAGCGTCGGCGCGGTGAGCGCGTCGGTGACGAGCAGCGCGGGTGCGGCGTCCTCGGCCACCGCGCGGATGCGCTCGGCGGGGTAGCCGGGGTCCAGCGGCAGATACGCGGCCCCGGACTTGACCACGGCGAGCAGAGCGACGACGAGCTCCAGCGAGCGGGGCAGCGCCAGGGCCACCACCTCGCCCGGTCCGGCGCCGCGCTCGACCAGCAGGCGGGCGATCCGGTTGGCGCGGGCGTTGAGCTCCGCGTACGTCAGCGAGGCGCCCTCGTACGTCACGGCGACGGCCTGCGGGGTGCGGGCGGCCTGCGCCTCGAAGCGGGTGGGCAGGACGGCGTCCGGCGCGGTGTGTGCGGCTTCGGCGGTGGCGTACTCCGGTGATTCACCGGGGAGCAGCAGGCTCGTGCGGGCGAGCGGCAGGGCGGCGTCGGCCTCGGCGAGCTGGTCGAGCAGGAGCAGCAACCGCTGCTGGTGGTGCTCCAGTTCGGCCTCGGTGTACAGGGCCGGGTTGGCGTCGAAGGCGATCCACAGGCCTTCGCCGCCCGCGCCGGGCCGCACGTTGATCTGGAGGTCCTCGACGGCGCCGCCGGACAGGTGGTGCGAGGTGGTGCGGTGGCCGCCGAAGGGCGGCTCCTCGTCGAACGGGACGAGGTTGACGACCGGCCCGTACAACCGCCGCGCCCCGCCGATGAGTTTGAGGTCGCGGCGCAGGTCCTCGGCCCGGTACTGCTGGTGCTTGCGCACGTCGCGTAACTCGGCGGCGACGGCCTCGACCAGCTCACCGGCCGTGGTGGCGGGGGTGACGGCGAGGCGCAGCGGCAGGATGTTGGACGCCGTGCCGGGCGTGCGCAGCGCGGTGGAGCCGAGCCGGCTCATGGTGGGCAGACCGAGCACGACGTCCTGCTGTCCGGTGACCCGGTGCAGGTAGGCGGCGACGGCCGCGACGACGAGGTCGTTGCGCGCCCCGCCCAGGCGGGCGGCCGCGGTGGACAGCCGCTCGGTGTCGGCGGCGGAGAGCAGCGAGGTACGGCGCAGGAAGGAGGGGGCGGGCGGTGCGACGGCTTCGGTGAGGCCGGTGGCGCCGGGGAAGTCGGCGAACCGGGCGGTCCAGTAGGCGCGGTCGCGTACGAAGCGGTCCGAGGCCCGGTAGGCCGTCTCCTCGTCGAGCAGCCGGTTCACCGGGGCGAACGGGTTCGCGGGCACCTCGCGGCCGTCCGCGAGCGCCGCGTAGACCTCGGAAAGGCGCCGGGCGACCAGCTTGTAGCTGTAGCCGTCGAGGAGGATGTGGTGGGCCCGCAGGAACCAGAAGAAGCGGTCGGGGGCCACGGTGAAGAGGGCGTGGGTGAACAGCGGCCCCTCGGAGAGGTCGGCCGCCGCCGCCATGTCGGCGCGTATCCATGCCTCGGCCGCCGCGCGCGGGTCCGCCTCACCGCTGACGTCCACCAGCCGCAGTGGCCAGTCGTCACCCGCGGCCGACGCGGAGCGGGGGCCCTCGGGGGTGTCGGTGAACCGCAGGGCGAAGGTCTGCGCCTCGCCGACGGTGCGGCGCAGCGCGGTCTCGAACAGCGCGGTGTCCACCGGCCCGTGGATCTCCACGTACTCGGCGGTGTTGTAGGCGGCGTTCGCGGGGTCGAGCCGCTGGGCGAACCAGAGTCCCTGCTGGGCTCCGGTCAGCGGGCTACTGGTGTCCTCCTGGACAGACATGGCACCAACCCTCATTAGGCGTCTGGGAAATTCTCGGCGCGCGGAAAGAACCCGCGGGCCCTCGCTGGGAAGCCGTTGGGCAGGCGTGTGTGATCCGCCCACTGGTTGTGCGGAATGGGGCACGCGAACGGACGCGAGGAATGCGTCGCTGGAACATCAACCCTGCATGAGGGGAAGTCGGCGGGTCAAGGGGATCACCCGCCGGGCGTGTCACCCGACGGACCGTCAAAAAGCTCTGGATTACGGGGTCATTCTGTCATGTGTCATGTGCACGGCCGCATGAATTCGGCCAGCTTGTGAAGTTCAGTCGGCGTCAACGAATCAGCCATGACCTGTTAAAGAATCGTGCTGTTGGCAAGTGCCCACTTGGTGAAACCGCTGTATACGAGCGTCCGGCAGGGCGAGTCGAGCGCCGATGTTGAGCCAAAACGCCGGTGCGCGGCGAGGGAGGTGCGCACGTTCCGGTTAGCGTTCGGGCCAGCTTGGGTATTCCCCCCACTGCCGAAGCGGGCCGGGTGCGGAGGGGCTGAGGGATAGGTCACTCCGCAGGCCTCCTTGAAGCCCTTGCGGGACAATGGAATTGCCGCTTCACTGAAACGCGATTCCGGATCCGTGCATCGGCCAATACGCCGAACCGCGTGAGCGGCCCTTTTCCGGGGTGGGGCAGGACGCGGCCGGACCCGGCGTTCCGCGACGGAAAGCAAATGGAAAGGTCATGGGGATGCAGCGCAAGTTATGCCCGGTCGAGACGATCTACGTGGCGCAGCGGAGCCGTGCCGTGCTCTCCTGCACCGTGCGCGGCGACCTCGACGAGGAGCTGCTCGCCGCGGCGTTCGCCGCCAAGGTCGCCGAACACCCCTCGCTGCGCTGCCGGATCGCCGTCGAGGACGGAGTCCATGTGCTCCAGCCGTTGGCGGCGGACGAACTGCCGAGGCTGCTGGTGCGCGAGGGTGGCCCCGACTCCTTCACCGAGGAGTTCAACACCCCGCTGCCGGTCGGCGGCCCGCTGGTGCGGGCCGTGCTCTTACGGGGCGCCGACGAGCACACCGTGATGCTCAGCGTCGACCACACCATCACCGACGGCCACAGCGCCATCGCGCTTCAGAACGCCCTGTGGGACACCTATACCGCGCATACCGCGAAGGCCGGTGAACTCCGCGACGGAGCGGGGCAGTTCGCAGGGCAGTTCAGCGAGCAGTGGCCGAGCCCCGTCTCCGAACTGCTGCCGCCCGTCTCCGCGCAGGAGGCCGAGGAGTATCTCGCACGCCGCGTCGAGCGGACCCGCCAGGCCCCCGTCATGTGTCTTCCGTACGAGGCCGTGGGCACCGAGCGCGCCCCCGGCGAGCCCGAACGCACCGTACAGCGCGTGCTGTTGGAGCCGGACGAGACCGCGCGGCTGCTGCGCTTCGCCAAGGCCCAGGACGTGTCCGTGCACGGCCTGATCGCCGCGGCGGCCCTGACCGCCGTCCGCCACCGCCTCGGCGGCGGGCCCGGGGCGCGCACCCTCGGCTGCCTCTCCCCGGTGGACCTGCGCTCCCGGCTCACCCCGCCGCTGGACCGCGAAGTGATGGTGCCCGCGGTCACCTCCTGTCTGGACGTGCTCGAAGTGGAGCACGACGCCGACCCGCTGACCCTGGCCCGCCGGGTCACCGAGAATCTGCACGCGGCCATCGGGCGGGGCGACTTTCTTCAGGAGCTGCACCTCCTGCCCCAGGTCCCGCGGCACCCCGCGCTCCTCGCCACCAGCGTGATCGTGACCAACATGGGCCGGGTCCCCGGCCCGGTGACCCCGGACGGCCTGGAGGTCACCGACGTACGCCTCGCCCCGGCCCGCGAGCACTACTTCCCCGAGGCCGGGCGCGGCCCCGTGATGGCCTGCGTGGTCTCCTTCGACGACCGGCTCGGCATCGAACTGCCGTACAGCGCGGGGTGCTTCACCCACCAGCAGATGGACGAGCTGCGCGCCGCCCTGCACACCACCCTGCTCGCCTTCGCCGCCCACCGCGACGACGCCGAGGGCGCGGTGGCGGTGCCCGCCTGAGGGACGCGCCGGCGCCCGCCCGGCGCTGCGCGCACCCCTCCACGCATCTCTTCGAGCAGACCGAGTCCAGGAGTACTCCCGCGGTGACCACGACGAACGATTCGCAGGCCCCCGTCACCACGGCCCTGCTGCCGCGCGCACAGGCCGGGGACGACCGGGCCATGAACGACATCCTCCTGCACATCGCCCCCTTCGTCGGCCGGCTCTGTCTGCCGATCGCCCAGAGCCACAGCTCCGACGCCGCCCAGGAGGCCATGCTCGCCATATTCCGTGGCATCCGGGGCCTGCGCGAACCCGAGGCCTTCTACGGCTGGGTGCGCGCGGTCACCGTACGGGAGGCGGTCCGCACCTCGAAACGGCTGAGCCAGGGGCCCACGGACGACCTGACCGACCGCGCACAGGACGGCAACCCCCTCGACACCGTCCACATCTCCGACGCCATGGACCGGTTGCCCGACCAGCACCGCCAAGTCCTCGTGCTGCGCGCCGTCTACGGCCTGAACGAGGAGGAGATGGCCGCGACCCTGGCCCTCCCCGTCGGCACCGTCCGCTCCCGGCTGCACCGCGCCCGGCGCAACTTCCAGGACGCCTGGCACCAGCAGTCGGCGTGAGCGCGCGGGGGTGTGCCTGTCAGCCCACCGGGCGGCGGTCGACCGGGGTGACGGGGGTGCGGACGGCGACCGTGGTGCGGCGCGGTCCCGACCACGGAGCGGGCACGGCGTCGATGTCCCTGGCCAGCCAGTAGGCCAACTGCTCGTAGTTGATCCGCCAGCCCCGGAAGTGCGGCCACGCCTCCTCGGGTGTGCGCTCCATCGGATAGCCCTGGTCGGCCATCCGCGCCACGCCGTGGCGGAAGTCCTCGTAGGTGAGCTGGAGCGGATCGTCGGGGTGGGGGTCGCGGTCGTACGGGATGGCCCGCAGATCCGCGATGTCGCGCAGGCAGACGAACCCGGCCCGCAGGGCGAGCCGGACCTCGGCCGCGGGCTGGGAGGGGTTGAAGGCCAGGCGCAGCGCGGCCGCGTCCATCACGGCCAGCAGCGCGATCAGCCAGTTACGGTTGGCCTTGGGGGAGCGGAAGTGGATCAGCACCGGGTAGGTGGTGTGACTCTCGCTCACCTCGGCGCTCCACCGCTCCCAGTTGCCGAACAGCTCGGTGAGGCTGTGCAGCAGCTCCACCTGGGCGTAACGGGCCAGGATCTCCGGACCCCACGGCGGGCTGCCCGCGCGTGACTGGAGGAGCGTCACCTCCGTCTCGCGGCGCTGGTAGGCACCGTAGAGGGTGGGCAGATAGCCGATCTGGAGGCCGATCACGATGGGGCCGGTGGCGGCGGCGCAGAAGTCGATGACGTTGAGCGTGACCCGGGTGCCGCCGGCGAAGCCGAGGGTGAAGAGCGAGGAGCCGGACTCGACCATCGCGTCCTGGAACGGCAGCCGGCTGACGGCCGCCTCAAGCAGCGCGTATCCGACCATGAAGCAGGCAAGCCAGCCCATCAGCGTCACCACGATGGCCAGCGGCGCCACCGGGGCGAGCACCCGGTCCTTCGCCTCCGCCCCCGGCAGCCGGTCGGCCACCAGCTGGAAAGGGCGCCGCACCAGGCGGTGGACGACCTGGGTGAAGCCGGAGCGCGTCGGCCGGGGGATCACCAGGGTGCGCAGCACCGAGGAGAAGATCCCGAGGACGATGACGGCACCCGTGATGCCCTGTAGTACACGCACCGCAGCTCTGTTCCTTCCCGGGTCGTGGGGAACATTCAAGCGCACGGTGGGTGCGGGCATCGCGCGTCCCCCTCGCGCCGGTCCGGCGGCCGCCTCAGTCGGCCAGCGGGTTCGCGGGGGAGACGCCGGGGCCGGGGAAGTCGGGATCGTCCTCGGCGCGCGGCAGCGGCCGGTGCCCCTCGGACCAGTCGTTGGTCCACCCGCAGACGCCACAGGCGTACCGGCCGTCGAGCCCGGCCACGCGTGTGCCGCACTTGCGGCACTCGGCGTGGGTGATCTCCGGGGTGAACACCGTGGCGGGCGCCGGAAGCGGGGTGTCCGGACGCGCGGTGCCGTAATCTTCACCCGGGGCGCCGCCGGATGGTGAAGTGATCAACTACCTCTCCAGGTCTGCTAAATTCTCGGTTCGCCGCCATCTGAGACGCGGCTCAGTTCAGCACCATTTCCGGGGAGCAACACTCTTGTGAAGCGTACTTTGGCATGCCTCGGTGCCTTCGCCGTCATCACCGTTGGCATGATCACGACCGGCCCGGCAGCCCAGGCCGCGTCCGGCTGCATCGGCCTCAAGCTGAGCCAGGCCCCCGGCCCGCTCAGCGACCAGTAACCCCGGCCGGTCGTCCCGACCGGCAGCCCTCGCGGCCGGTCCTCCCCGCCGCTCCAGGGCGTACGCCCCTCGGTCCGCCACCCTCAAGTGGGGTGGGCCGAGGGGTTTTCCGTGAGGGGCTGTTCTCGGTCATCGCGTCGAGCCTGCCCGTGGGCCGCCGCGCCGCTCGCTAGGCTGCCGATGCGGTGTGGGTCTCAGGAGATGAGGCGTGATGGGGTGGCCACCAGTCTGGGCGCGAATGGCGATGACAGGGATCGCCGCGGTGGGGATGGTCGTCGGTGAGGCTTCGCTCGCCCCGGGCGCCGCGCAGAGCGCGCCGGCCGTCGGGTACGGGCGTACGGTCTCCGTCGCGCCCGGCGTCTTCTACCGGAGCTTCACCGTCACCGCGTCCCATGGGTTGACGCATGGTCATCTCGTGGTGGCGGACCTGAACAACCCGCACGTCAAGGTGGACCTCCTCACACCGGGCGAGGTGGCCGCCCGGGCGAGGGTGACCGCGATGGCCGACGCCCAGGACGCGATCGCCGCCGTCAATGGGGACTTCTTCGACATAAGCGAGACCCAGCACCCCGGCGTCGAAGCCACCGGCGCCTCCTCGGGCCCGGCCATCGGGCACGGCCGCCCGCTGAAGGCCGCCGTGCCCGACGGCCAGCGGTTCGGCCCCACCCTGCCGCCGGGCACCAGCGCCCGTGACGTGATCGGCGTCAACTCCGCGCGCACCGGCGGCCTCGACCGCCTCACCCTGGAGGGAATCGTCGACACCCCCGGGGGTGTACTGCGCCTCGACGGGTTCAACCAGTACGCCGTGCCGGTCGACGGGGTGGGCGTCTTCACCACGAAGTGGGGGTCCGCCTCCCGGGCGCGGGCAGCGTGCGGCACCGACGCGGTGCGCGGCGCGCCGTGTACCGACGACACGTACGAAGTGACGGTACGGCGAGGCCGCGTCGTCGGGACGTCGCCCGTCCTGGGCAAGGGGCCGGTGCCCGTCGGCACGTTCGTCCTGGTGGGACGTGAGAAGGGGGCCCGTGCCCTGCGCGCGCTGAGGCCGGGCGACCGCGCCGGGCTCGCCTACCGGCTCCGCGGCCGCCGGGGCCCGCTGGCGTTCGCGGTCGGCGGTATGCCGGTGCTGCGGGCGGGCACACCGCTGAACGGGCTCGACGACGCCACGGCCGCGACCCGCACCAGCGCGGGCATCGGGAGCCACGGCCACCGTCTCTACCTCATCGCCCTGAACGGTGCGGCCGAGACCGACGCGGGCCTCACCCTCGGTGAACTCGCCCGGCTGATGCGGAACATGGGCGCCGACGACGCGGTCAACCTCGACGGCGGCGGCTCCTCCACGCTGGCCACGCGCGGTCCGGGCGACCACGGCGTCGTCGTGCGCAACCGGCCGCCGGGAAGCTTCGAACGCGCGGTTGCCAACGGCATCGGGGTCTTCGTCCGGCCCTGAAGGCACGGGTTTCCCTTGAACGGTCCGTCCGCGGCTGAACGGTCCGTCAGCGGCCGACGTAACAACGCGCAAGACACCTACGGGAGTCGATCGCGTCACTCGTTGCCGAGGAGGGAGTCTTCTTGTGAACTGGCGAAAGCGTGCGGCGTGCCGTACGGAGGACCCGGAGCTGTTCTTCCCGACGTACAGCAGGCGTTTCGCGGACCAGCAGCTGGCGGAGGCCAAGGCGGTGTGCCGCAGATGCCCGGTGACCACCGCGTGCCTGCAGTGGGCGCTGTCGAACAACGAGAAGCGCGGAGTGTGGGGCGGGCTCAGCGAAAGCGAACTGCGCCGGGTGAAGCGGCGGGTGGCGGGGGCGGAGGTCGCCTGACGGAGGTCGCGTGACGGAGGTCGCGTGACGGGGGTGGGCTCGCGCGGTCATGACGGCGGTCGTGACCGCGTGCGTGGCCGCGTGTGTGGCCGGGTGCGTGACCGCGTGTGTGGCCGGGTGCGGGTCCGGGTGGCTGAACGCCCGGGGGCGCGGCCCCGTATCAACCGGGCAGTAGCGTGTCGTGCCCGAGGAGGAGCCCGTGCCTTTTCGCCGTCTTCGCCGTCGCCTCCGGGGGACGGCCGCATGGTTGCTCGTCGCCGTGGTGGCCGGTGGGCTTGCCTACACCGTCACCAAGAACTCCACGGGGCCGCAGGGCGGTTCCGGCGCGATCGGTTCCGCCGGTCCGGCCGGAGCCGCCCGGCGCGCCGACCCGGGCAGGACACCGGGCGGGAGCCAGGACTGGAACGTGCGGCGCTGGCTGCGGGGCGCGGCGGACTTCGTCAATCCCGTGGTCGACGGGCTGTGGGGGCCGGAGCGGATGGCCGGAGCCGCCGAGGACGAGCGGTCCTTCGACGGCACCGCCATGCCCCGGGGTGTCTCCGACCCCGAGCCGGACGCCGTGGGCGCGCGGCCCGTCGCCCGCCCGTACGGCGAGCACGCGCCCACGGCCGGCAGGCTCTTCTTCGACACCCCCAAGGGGCCGGCCGCCTGCTCCGGCACGGTGGTGCGCGACCCCGCCCACCCGGGCCGGTCCAACCTGGTGTGGACCGCCGGGCACTGCGTCCACGCGGGCAAGGAGGGCGGATGGCTGAGGAACATCGTCTTCGTGCCCGGGTTCGACAAGAGCGGACCGGGGGGCGCGGGTGGGAGCAACAGCGCGGCGCCCCTGGGGATCTGGTGGGCCGACTGGGCGCAGACCTCCCAGCAGTGGATCGACCACGGCACGTCCAGCGCCAGTGCGGGGGCGGCCTTCGACTTCGCCGTACTGCACGTACGGCAGGCGGCCGGTGCGACGCGGTCGCTGGAGGAGACGGCCGGGGCGGCGGCGGACGTCGGCTTCGACGCCGAACTCTCCGGCTCGCGGAGCCCGGTCGACATCGTGGGGTATCCGGCGGGCCGCCCCTTCGACGGCTCGTCCCTCTTCCACTGCGCCGACCGGCCAGGCTCGTTCTCCGTCGCGGCCGACCAGCCCGACATGTACCGCATGGGCTGCACCATGACCGAAGGCTCGTCCGGCGGTGGCTGGCTGGTACGCCGGGGTGACGGCGCGCTGGTCCTCGTGTCCAACACCTCGCTCGGCTCCCGCCCGGCCGCCTGGCTCGCGGGGCCGCATCTGGGCGCGGACGCGCGGCGCCTGCTGACGGCCGTGAGCCGCCGGTTCGCGGGCGGTTGACGGAAGGCCGTTGGGGCGTGGGCCTCAGTGGTTCTCACGTTTGCTGACCTGCCCTCAGAAATGTTCTTTCGCAATCACGGTGAACACCACACCCGCCTCATCCGTACCTAGGACTGCACACCTTCCGCCGATCGCGATCGGCTACGGAACACAGCCCAGGAGGCGGCGAGTTGACTCACAGGCGCATACCCAAACGGCGGGCCGTCATGGCAGGAGCCGGGGCCGCGGGCCTCATCGCGGCAGCAGTGCTGCTCCCACATGCGAACGCGTCACAGGCGCAGCCCGAACCCCCGTCCGGGGCCGCGGCCGGAAAGGCGAACGCCGCCACGGCCGCCGCCGCGGTGCGGGGCCTGGCCCAGCAGCTCGGCGACGCGTTCGCGGGCGCGTACTACGACGCCGCCAAGCAGCAGGTCGTCGTGAACGTCGCCGGTAACGACAGCAATGCGAACGCGCGCGTGAAGAAGGCCGGTGCGGTGCCGCGCGTGGTCCGCAACAGCGCGGCCGAACTGCGTTCGGCGGCGCACACCCTCGCCCGTACCGCGACGATCCCCGGGACCGCCTGGGCCGTCGACCCCCGGACCAACCGCATCGTCGTCTCGGCGGACCGGACGGTGAAGGGGGCGCAGTGGACCAGACTGGAGAAGGCCGTACGGTCCCTCGGCGCGGACACCGCGCGGATCCAGAAGTCCACCGGACAGTTCAAGCCGTTCAGCGAGGGCGGTGACGCCATCTTCGGCGGCGGCGCACGCTGCTCGCTCGGCTTCAACGTCACGACCCAGGACGGCAAACCGGGGTTTCTCACCGCGGGCCACTGCGGTGTCGCGGCCAAGCAGTGGTCCCTGAGCGCCAACGGCGCGCCCGCCGCCACCGTCCAGAAGGCGACCTTCCCCGGCAACGGCGACTTCTCCCTGCTCACGTACGACGACGCCGCCACGGAAGCGCCCAGCGCGGTCGACACGGGGTCGGGCAAGCTGGTCCAGATCACCGGGGCGGCGGATGCGTCCGTGGGGCAGCGCGTCCTGCGCATGGGCAGTACGACCGGGTTGCACGACGGTACGGTCACCGGTCTCGACGCCACGGTCAACTACCCCGAGGGCACGGTCACCGGGCTGATCCAGACCGACGTCTGTGCCGAGCCGGGCGACAGCGGCGGCTCCTTGTTCACCGCCGACGGCAGCGCGGTGGGACTCACCTCAGGCGGCAGTGGGAACTGCACCGCGGGCGGCGAGACGTTCTTCCAGCCCGTCACGAAGGCCTTGGCGGCCACGGGGGCGACGATCGGTGCGGGAGGACAGGGGACTGGTGGTGCAGGCGGTACAGGCGGGGGAGGAGGTGCGGGTGGCGCAGGTGGCTCGGGCGACGCAGGTGGCTCGGGCGGTTCCGATGACGCGGGTGTCTCTGGTGGCGGTGGCGCGGACGGTTCGGGACAGCCGGGGGACGGAGTGAGTTCCATGGTTCCCGCACCCGGCTACGGCCGCCAGTGAGAAAGGTCGGCTGAGAGCAACCCTGCCGGTTGTCGCGGCGGACGACGACCGGGTTCTCCCACGGACGTGGCCACCCCGCTTCAGGTGCCTGAGCACCGGGGTGGCCACGGCGCGGGTGGGGGCGCGGTCCCGTCAGGCGGTCGCGGGAGCGGGCTCCGGAGCCGTGGCGGGGGCGTCCACGGCTTCGGCGGCGGGTGTATCGGTCTTCTCGACGGCGGCCGGGTCGCGGTGTGCCGTGTAGAAGACGGAACCCTGCTTGCGCTCCCGCTCCAACTCGCCCTTGGCGACGAGCGCTTCGAGGGTGTTGCGCACCACCTGAGGGCTGGTCTTGCGGTCCGGATGAGTGTTCGTCAGTTCGGTGAGGATGTCCGCGACCGTACGCGGCTCCTCGTGTCCGGCGAAGAGACCGAGCACCACCTCACGCAGGGTGGGCCCACTGCTCTCCGCGCTCGTACGGGCCGGCTTCTTGGCCTGGGTGGCAGCCTTCTTGGGGCTCTTGGCCACCTTGGCCGCCTTGGTCGCCTTCGTGGTCTTGGCCGCCTTGGCCTCCGGCTTCTGGGCCGCGGCCTTACGGGGCTTGGGCACCGACGCGACGGTGGGTGTGGTCGCGGGGGCGGGTGCTGCGGCGGGATTTGATGCCTTGGCCGCGGGCTTTGCTTTGGTGGTGCGCTTGCGTGTCGCCGTCGCCGTCGCCGTGGACGCCTGCGCTGCCGCGGCGGCGGTGCCGCCGAGGGTGTGCTGCATGGTTTGCAGCAGACCGTGGTCCCGCTCCAGGGCTTCGAGTTGGCTCTTCAGTGTGTCGAGTTCCGCGCGGATGCGTGCCTGGTCCTGCTGGTTGGCGTCCAGATCGGCGGTGACTCGCGCCGCGTACTGGTCCTTGAGTGTGGTGAAGTCCGGCTCGTCCGCCATGAGAATTCGCTTTCCTCGTGCTGGATGTTGCCGCCGGATGCTACCCATCTCTGCGGCAACAGCACAGGTGAGTGTGCACAAGTTTCACACGTTGGAGACACCACGAGCCACAAACCGTGGCTTCGCGGACGGGGTTTGGCGGTGGTTGCCGGCCCAGGGGGCGTGCGGCGCGTGCCCGTTTCCGCCTTGCGCTCCCGTGCGCCGTACCCCCGGGGGAAACGAAGAGGTGGGGCTGGGGCGTCAAACAAGTGCACCCGAACGGGGACGGTCCGGGGAGGCCGTGCGGTTACGAGGGGGACACTGTGGGACGCAGGGGGAAGACGCGCGGGAAGACGCGCGGGGAGACACGTGGATTGCCGGTGGCGGTGCTGGCGGTGGTGCTGGCGGCCCTGGTGTTCGCGGGCTTGCGGACACCGAGTTACGCGGACAGCGCGGCCCGCGCGCCGGGCCGTGAGCAGGGGACGACCGCAGCGGCCGAGCCGACGGCACGGCCGCCAACGCCCGGTCTGTCGGCCTCCGCCTCGGACCCCGCACCTTCCAAGTCCAAGGTGGAACAGGCCCCTTCGAAGTCAGCGCCGCCGCCCGAGGAGGGTGCCACCCCGTCGAAGTCCACCCCGTCGGCGCCCAAGCCGTCCAAGTCGACGGTGGAACCGTCCAAGCCCGCGCCGTCTCCTACCCCGACCCGCCCGCCGACCCACCCACCCGTGGCTCCCGTCCTGTCGGTGGCTCCCAAGACGGTGGAGCAGGGCAAGACCCTGGCCGTGTCCGGCAGCCACTTCGACTGCGGGGCGGGCGAGGGCACAGCGGCGGGCCCGCTCACACTCACCGGCGACCTACCGGCACCGATCGCGCTGCGGACCGACGCGTCCGGCACGTTCTCGCAGCAGGTCAAGCTCCCTCAGAAGGCGCCGCTGGGCCGGCACGCGGTGGTCGCGACCTGTGACGCGCACCCTTCCGTGACCCAAGAGGCCTCCTTTGAAGTGGTGGCGGCCGCAGTGGCTCCACCCACGCTTCCGACCCCCGCCCTCGCCCTCTCGCCCACCTCGGGGACGCCCGAGACCAAGGTGGCCGTCTCCGGCGAGGGGTTCCTGTGCCGAGGTCCCGCCCGCCTCCTCTGGGACGGCGCGGAGCTCCCAGGGACCGCCGCGACTCCCACGGCGGAGGGCAAACTCACCGCCTCCTTCTCCGTACCGCAGGGCGCCGGTGCCGGTACGTACAGGGTGACGGCGACCTGCGACGCGGCGCCCGTGAGTGCCACGGCCGTGGGGGCTCGGCCGGTGGCCGCGGCGGGGATCGCGGTGTCCCGGACCTTCACGGTGACCCCGCCGCCCTTCACCCCGCCGCCGGTGGGGACGTACGAGATCACCATCCACCTGACCGACTACCCCGCCGCCTGCACCTGGGGCAGGATCCTCGTCGACGGCAAGGGCGTGCTGGACCCCTGGCTGGACGCCGACTCGTACAAGGGCGACGCAGAGCCCGGCCACTGGAGGTTCATCGATCTCCATGGCTACGTTCCCCCGGACATGACGGGCCGCGGCCGCCCCGTCGACCTCGACTGTCCCGGCCGTGCGGTGGAACGGGCGGGAACCATCGATCTGCCCCCCGAGCCGTTCACGGCGTTCTTCCTGCCCAAGGGCTCGCCGGTCGCGCACCACTCCGAGGACAGGACCGGCGTCCTGCCCCAACCTGATCTGCCGGGACTCACACCGCCCTCTCCTCCGCCCCCCTCCGCCTCCGGCACACCGAGCCCCGGTCCCACCGCCTCGGCCGCCGGGAGTGGCGAGCCCACTCCCGAGCCCACCCCGAGCCTCCATCGGGACCCGGAGGAGCCTGACCCGGGGAATCCGGACCCGGGTGCATGGCACGACCGTCCGGCCGGGCTGGTGGGGAGTATGCGCACCCCGGCGGACGTGTCCTGGGCGCTTGAGGACATAGCGGGGTCGGTGGGTATGGCCGCCTGGTTCCTGCTCCTCGTGCTCCTGCTGGAGAAGGCGTTCCCCTCGCAGTTGGCGGAGAACGCGCTGAGCCGTTGGTGGCACCGGCGCCGCGAGGAACGGTCGGCGCGGGCGAGCGCGGCCCGGCTGCCGGGCTGGGTACGGATGGGCTCCTTCGCCCTGCTCGGCGGCGTCCTCGTGGTCTGGGCCGACGCCACCGCCCACTGGGGCATGCCCACCGCGGCGAAGGTGCTGGGAGCGGCCGTCGGCACCCTACTGATCCTGGTGACGTACGAGAAGACGAAGGACTCCCTGCTGCGCCCCGGGCGGGGCGGCGCCCGGGCCGAGCTGCGGGTGGTTCCGGCGGGCCTGGTCCTGGCGGCTCTGATGGCGGCGCTCTCGCGCGGCCTGGCCTTCCCCGTCCCGTACGTCTACGGCCTGGTGGCGGTCTACGTGGTGCTCGGCACCGAGCCTCCCGGCTCGCGCGACCCACGGCACACCATGCCGAAGGGGCAGGCGGTGATGATCGGCGGTATCTGCGTGCTGAGCGTCGCCCTGCTGGTGTGGGTCCTCGGCACACCGCTGATCGAGGCGGGCCGTACAGCCCGGCCCGGCAGCCTGCACCATGTGCTGGCGTACACCGTCGGTCTGATGGTCGTCGGCGGTATCGAGGTCGTGGTGTTCGGGATGCTGCCGCTCTCCGGCATGGACGGCCATGTCCTGAAGAGCTGGAGCAAACCCGCCTGGTACGGCCTGTACCTGCTCGCCCTGACCCTGTTGTTCCACGTCCTGCTGAACTCCGTACACCCCGGCTTCGGCCCGGGGTTCGTGGTCTCGAAGGATCTGCGCTGGTGCACCCTGGCCATCGCGACCGCCCTGTTCCTGGCGGCGTGGGTGTTCTCGCTGGGCCTGCGCGGGCACGTGGCGAGGCTGGAACGGAGGGCGGCGCCGGTGGGCTGAGGCGTCGTGTCCGGCGGAACCACGCCACCCTTCGCCGGACACCCCTCCCGGACACCCCTCCCGGACACCCCTCGCCGGTGCGCACCGTGACCGCCCGGCGGCGGCGTGCGCGGTGCGGGGGTGGCGCCGATGATGGGATTCCTGTGCCGTGTACGTATACGAGAGACGGGACCCAGCGATGCCGCAGGATCGAGCGGGCGGGCCGGCCGAGCCGTCGTCATCCGGAGCGGGGCGCGCCTGGTCCGGTCACGAGGGGGCGGAGGCATTCGCGGCGGTGGAGGCGGCGACCGACTGGCTGCTCGGCTATCCCTTCGTGTTCAGGGCCCTGGCCGGCGCGGGCCGGGAGGACGGGGTGCTGCTGGACTTCGGCTGCGGGCCGGGCCGTGTCGCCGGTCGCGCGGCCCGGGTGCTCGGGATGCGGATCATCGGTGTGGACGCGTCCCCGGAGATGCTCGCGCTGGCCCGGGAGGAGGGCACGCCCGGCGCCGAGTACCACCTTGTCGCGGACGGCCGGGTGGGCGGGCTGCCGGATGCCTGCGCGGACGCGGCGATGTGCAACCACGTGCTGGCGTCGCTGCCCGACGAGCGGACGGTGCTTGAGGTGTTCACCGAGATCCACCGCCTGCTGCGGCCCGGGGCGCCGTTCGCGCTGCTGACCACGGACCCGGCCTGCGCCGGCATCGAGTACGCGTCGCTGCGGGTGGGTGAGCCGGGTGTCACCTACGGCCCCGGCGACCCCATGCCCGTACGACTGCGGCGTACCGACGGGACGTGGCAGGCCGTGCGGAACCACGCGTGGCCGGTCGAGACGTTCCCGGGGTTGCTGGAGCGGGTCGGCTTCACCGGGGTCGCCCAGCACCATCCCACGCCGGACGAGGCGGTGGGGGTGGCCGACCCGGATCATGCGCGCGGCCGTGACTGGGCCGCCGAGCGGCTGCGTCCCCCGCTGGTGGTCACCACCGCGGTCAAGGGTTGACGCGGGGCGGGGTGCTCCGCGTCGCCCGTCCGGGCGGGGCGGTCCGGCTGCGCGCGGTGGGTGTCGCTGTTACGAAGGAGGGGCGCGTCGGAGCGGAAGGCCTGCGAGCGCTGGGAAGTTGACATAAGCGATAGTTACGGAAATGTCCGGAATTCGTAAAGATCGTCGGGTCGGCGGGTTCTGATCGCTTCGGCGGGCCAGAGTGTGGCTCCTCGGCACCAGCCGAGAACCTGGCCCGCCCCGTCACCGGCCCTCTCAGGGTCCAGCCCGGGGCTTGTCCTTGAGAGAGCACGCACATGTCTGCTTCGCGCACCAGCCGCCGTATCTTCGCCACCGTCCTCGCCGCCGGCACCCTGATCGGAGCCGCCGCCCTGCCCGCCGCGGCGGACAGCCACCACCGAGGCCACGCTCCGCGCTCCACCGTGGTCATCGGGGAGGTGCAGTACAACAGCCCCGGCCGCGACGACCGCTCGAACCGCAGCCTCAACGAGGAGTGGGTGGAGGTCATGAACACCGGGCGCCACGCGGTGAACCTGCGCGGGTTCACGCTGACCGCCGGCGACGGCGCCCGCTACCGCTTCCGCACCATGCGCCTGGAGGGCCACTCGGCGGTCAAGGTCCACACGGGCTTCGGCCGTGACAGCAGCCGCGACGTCTACCAGGACCGCAACCACTACGTCTGGGACAACCACCGCGACACCGCGACCCTGCGCAACGACAACGGCCGGATCCTCGACACCGCCATGTGGGGGCGTGCCCAGCAGGGCGGGCACCGGCACCACCGCTGACACCCGTCGGTGACCGGCCCCGGTGCAGGGGCCGGTCACCGCTCCACGCACCGCACATCACGTACCGCACACCGCGCGGCGCGCCCCGCGGCCACACCGGCCGCCGGGCGCGCCGCGCTTCGTCTGTCCCCATGAGCACGGGCGGCCCGGCGTCACGGATCCCGCGCACCGGCACAACTCCACGCAGAAGGGCAGGCGTTGGAGAGTCGAGAGGAGGCCGGAGCGCCGTTCGTCATCGTCTTCCAGTAGGAGGCGCGTACACGTCAATCGTACTAGTCTCGCTCGTTCAAGACATACATCTTGTGGGAGGGAGAGCACATGAACGGCAGGACGAAGAAGCTGGGCGGCATGGCTTCGGCGGTGGGTCTGCTGGCAGCCGGTGTGATGCTGGGGGTCGCTCCGACGGCGAACGCCGCGGGCGGCCCGTCGGGCTGCAGCGCGTATGTGTCGCAGACCAACGACCATGTGGCCGTGGGTTGGTGTGCGCACGGCAACGGAACCTGGTACGTGCAGGCCAAGTGCGGCGGCCCCGGCAGGGTGAACGGTCCGTACAAGGGGGACCAGGGGTACCGCAAGCTCAGCAGGGAGAAGGCGTCGACGCTGAACTGCGGCTCGTCCGGCTACCCGCTGGAGTTGAAGGTCGTCGACGTCAGGTCGTGACGCCGCATCCCGGGCCCCGGCCCGGAAGCCCCGCGTGTGCCGCTGGATCGCGGCACACGCGGGTTTTTCTCTTCCATGTTCAGGAGGTCTGGGGGCTCCCGGCTCCGGGCGGGGCGGCCGGGCGGAGGGTCCCCGCCACCGGCGTGGCGAGTTTGGTCCAGCCCTCGTCCCAGACGAACGTCGTGCCATTGGTGTCGCCGTGGGTCTGGTAGACGGTGCCGTCCGTGGTGACCACCTTGATCCACGTGTCGTTGCCCTGCGACGAGATGGAGATGCCGCAGGCGTTGTGGGGGTAGTGGGGGTTGTCGGAGTTGGTCAGGTCCTGCCAGACGATGGCGCCGCCCGGGGTGGACTGCCGGCCGGCGAACGCCTTCCCGTCGATGAGTGCCGCGCTGAAGTCCTCGGTGTTCGAGGGGGCGTGACTGGCGATGTCGTAGCACGGCCCCGCGGGGCCTCGCCGGCCCGTGTCGCCCTTCGGGCCCTGGGGGCCGGGTGGCCCCTTCGGGCCCTGGGGGCCGGGGGGACCCTGCCGACAGTCGTCGCCGCCTGCGGCCACGCCTGGAGCGGCGGCCTTCTTGTCGGGTCCGTCCGACGACCGGCAGTGGTCGTCTCCGCCGCCCCCGGGAGATGTCGCCCGGGTTCCGGCTTCCGGGGGCTCGGCGGCCATCGCTGGGCCGGCCGCACCGGCCAGCATCAGGACGAGGGACGCGAGGGCGCTTCCGGCCAGCCGTCTGCCGCGGCGGGGCAGCGGACCGAGCGGGGACACCGACCTGTGATCAGAGCTCATATCGTTTGCTTCCTCTTCAAGGAGGTCCGGTGCGTTCTGTGAACGCCCCGCAGACATCCCCGTTTCCGGCGGGTTTTTTGCGCTCTGACCGGCAAACACGCTCGACAGTCGCCGGTTCGGGCTAGCCACACCACCCTGATGGGTCAGTGCCGACTCACCCCAGCCGCTCGATCGCCACCATCGCGGCGTCGTCCCCGAGGCAGTGTCCCGCCGCATGGGCGAGCAGGTCGTCGCAGAGGTGGCGGAGCAGGGCGCGGGGGCCCGTACCGGACCAGGCGGCCAGGCGTTCCGCCAGCGGGTAGAACGTTCCCGTCCCGTCGCGCGCCTCGATGACGCCGTCCGTGTAGAGCAGCATGATGTCGCCCGTCTCGAAGGCGAAGGTGTCGGAGGCGAAGGTCTCGGCGGCGAAGGTGTCGGCGGTGGAGCTCCCGGCGCCGAACGGCTTCGCCGCGTATCCGGGCCCCACGAGCTCCGAGAGGCCGAGCGGCGGGGCCGGACGGGCCACGTCGAGCGGTACGACCCGGCCGCCGCGCAGGAGCAGGGGCGGCGGGTGCCCGCAGTTGACGAGGCGGACCGTCTGACGGTCGTCGGGTACGTCCAGCACCGCCGCGGTGATGAACGCTTCGCCCCGGTCCTCGACGTCGTCGGCCTCCCCGGCGGACACGCCGTCCCCCGCGGACACGTCGTCCAGGTCCGGGGCGACGGCGCCCTCCAGATAGGCCACGAGCCCGGACAGTTCGGCCTCCTGGTGGGCCGAGGCCCGGAAGGCGCCCAGAAGGACGGCCGCGTCCCCCACGGCCTCCAGGCCCTTGCCGCGTACGTCGCCGATGAGCAGCCGGGTCCCGTGGGCGGTGCGGGCGGCGGCGTAGAGGTCGCCGCCGATCTGCGCCTCGGCCGCCGCGGCCAGGTACACCGACGCCACGCGCAACGGTCCGATCCGCTCCCGCAGCGGTCGCAGCACCACCTGCTGAGCGGCCTCGGCCACCGAACGCAGCTGGACGAGCTCCTTCTCGCGCACCTCGCGCAGATGGGCGAAGAGCGTCACGAACACCGAGATCAGGATCAGCGAGATGATCTGGAACGAGTGGTTGAGGTCGGTGGCGCTGCCGCGCACCATCGCCACCACGATCTGTGCGAGAACGGCGACGGCACCGACGAAACCCGTGGTCCGGGGCCCGGCGAAGGACGCGGTGAGGGCGGGCGCGGCCACCAGGAACGGCCCGAGATGGACGTCGCGCGGAGCCACCACGTCGCCCACCGTGACGAGCGCGATGAGCGCGAACGGCGCCGCGAGCAGTGCGTGGCGCAGTCGGTGGTACGGCAGCCGCCGTGCGCTCAGTGCCCGGAGATCCATGCCACCTGCTTACACCGCACCGCGGCCCGGATCCCCCAGGCCCGGCCGACACGACCGTGAAGTCGCCGTGCCGGGCTCCGGGCGCTCACGGCGTACGAACCGCGCGTCACCAGCGCGTGGTCTCCCCGATGAAGTCGGGGATCTCGACGGCGCTGCCCCGGCGCCGGGCCTCGTCGAGGAGGTGGTGGCCGACCGCCAGGTCGAGGATGCCGAGGCCGAAGGGGGAGAAGACGGTGGGCTTGGCCGGGTCGAGCCGCACCTTGCCCTGGAGCAGCGCGCCGAGTGTTCCCGTGATGAAGTCGCGCCCGCCGGTGAGTTGTTCGGTCAGGTGCGGCGACGTCTGCGCCTTGAGGCAGTGGTCGACGTCGTCCACCACGTTGTTGCTCTTCAGCAGCAGTTCGGGTGCCAGGTCGCGCAGTGACACGTTGAGCAGGACCTGGCCGGGGCGCAGCGGGGTGTCACCGCTCACATAGGGCGTGGCGGCCGTGGTGGCGAAGACGACGAGGTCCCGCCCGAGGGCTTCCTCCAGGCTGCCTGTGCCGACCGGCACGCCGAGGCGCTCGGCGGCGTGCGCGGTGAGGTGGCCCGCGCTGGTGGCGTCCAGGTCGTGGACGAGGACGTCCGCGACGGCGACGCCGTTGGCGTGGAGGTAGTCGAGGATGGTGCGGGCGATGACTCCGGCCCCGACGAAGGAGACCCGTACGGGCTCGTCGGCTGCGAGCAGTTCGGCGGCGGCGACCGCGGCGGACGCGGCGGTGCGGGCGGCGCTGATGCTGGCGGCTTCGAGGCAGGCCAGCGGATACCCAGTGGCATAGTCGTTGAGCAGCAGGGTGGCCGAGGCGCGCGGCAGCCCCTGCTGGATGTTGTCGGGGAAACTGGCGATCCACTTGATGCCGATGGTGTCCACGTTGCCGCCGAGGTAGGAAGGCAGCGCGATGACACGGGCGTTGGGCTTGTCGGGGAAGCGCAGGAAGTAGCTGTCCGGGTTGACCGACTGGCCCCGCTCATGGGCGATGTACGTCTCGGTGACGATGCGCAGGACGTCTTTGTGCGAGTCGGCGAGGATCGCGGACACGGCGGCGCCCGGTACGACGGTGAAGTTGGCCATGGGGGTGCTTCCTGTTCTGGCTGAGGGTGCGACTGCGGTGGGTGGCTGGGGTGTTGGCGGCGCCGGGTGTGTCACATGGTCGTGATCCGTCCGAGCGCGGCCAGGTCGGGGTTCTCGGTGTAGCGCTCGGCGACCCAGGTGTCGGAGTAGACGGTGTCCACGTACTTGTCACCCATGTCCGGCGAGATGGCGGCGATGCGGGAGCCGGGCGGCAGGGTGGGTCCGAGCCGCTGGACGGCGGCCAGCACGGTGCCGGTGGATCCGCCCGCGAGCAGCCCGTACCGGGAGGCGACGAGCCGGCACATCGCGATGGTGTCGACCTCGCTGATGAGTATCTTCTCGAAGTCGCCGCTGTCGGTGTAGATTTCGGGCCGCCTGCTGGTGCCCAGGCCCGGGATGAAGCGCGGCGCCGCCCGCCCGAAGGTGACCGAGCCGACCGAGTCCACGGCGATGACGCGGGTGCCCGGGCTGTAGCGGGTGAAGTACTCGACGCAGCCCATCAGGGTCCCGGTGGTGCCCGCCCCGACGAAGAGCGCGTCGACCACCCCCAGGCCCTGGTGCACGGCCTTGGCGGTGCGCTCGCGGTGGACGCGGGCGTTGGCGGGGTTGGCGTACTGGTTGAGCCAGACCAGCTCCGGGTGGTCGGCGAGCCGCTGGTGGATGTGGTCGATCCGGGTCTGCAGATATCCGCCCTGGGCGTCGCGGGTGGTGACCTCGACCACCTCGGCTCCCAGGCTCTGCATCATGCGGATGGACTGCCGGGTGGCGTTGGGGTCGGTCACCACGGTCAGCGGGTAGCCCTTGGCGGCGGAGACCACGGACAGCGCGATGCCGAGGTTGCCCGACGACGACTCGATGAGGGCGGCTCCCGGGCGCAGCACGCCGGTCTCCTCCGCGGCCTCGATCAGCCCGAGAGCCGTCTTGAGCTTGACCGACCCGGCCGGGTTGAGCCCTTCGAGCTTGAGGAACACCCGGGCGTCGGCGACGAATTCGGGCAGGTGGAGAAAGACGTCGTCGAGGACGACGTCGGATGCTCGTTCGAAGATCATGTCGGTTGTCCTTCTGCCGTGCCGCGGGATCGCCGCAGCGCGCGGCGGCGGCTCGGCCGCCGCGGGGTGGGGAGCGTGGCGAGCCGGGGGCCCGGTGGTGGCGGGCCCCCGGCACGGCTCAGGCGCCTGACTCGGACGTGCTCCGCTCCGCGCGGCCCGCGCCGGTGGTGCCCAGGTGCTTCTCGACGACGGCCGCGATCTCGGAGAGCGGCTCCTCGTCCGCCATGTCCAGATGGGCGCAGGCGATCTCGTGGTTCTCGACCCGGCCCTCGATGAACGGCCGCCACAGACCGGCGAGCGAGTCGGCCCCGGCCTCCAGGCCCGCGGTGAAGAACAGCAGGTCGCCGTCGTAGCTCTCGGCGGGCGGCTCGGCGCCGATCGCGGCCTCGTTGCGGTACACGTCGTACAGCGCCCGCAGGGTGGGCTCGTCGAGACCGGAGAGCGCGGACCCGCTCTCCGCGAGGAGTTCGGCCAGCGGCGAGCTGCTGTCCGCGAGGACGTCCCGCAGCCGGGCGAAGGTCAGCGGCTGTCCCTCGCCGAGGACGCTCTGGTCGAGTCCGACCTCGTAGAGGATGTACGAGACGAACTCCGCCTCGCCCGCGGACGCCCCGTCCGAGGCGTGCGGGTGCGCGTCGAGCATCGCGAGCAGCGCGACTTCCTGGCCCGCCCGCCGCAGCTGGACGGCGACCTCGTGGGCGATGCGGCCGCCCCAGGACCAGCCGAGCAGGCTGTAGGGGCCCTCCGGCTGCACGGTGCGGATCTGCTCGACGTAGTCCCTGGCCATCTCCGGGGTGCTGCTCGGGGCCAGGTCGGGGCGGGTGATGCCGCGGGCCTGGAGACCGTAGATCGGCCGGTCCGCGTCGAGCATGCCGACGAGCCGCGCGTACGGCCAGGCCAGGCCGCCCGCGGGGTGGACGCAGAACAGCGGCGGACGGCTGCCCGTGCGGCGCAGCGGCAGCAGCACACCGAGCCCGGCCTCCCGGTCCTCGATCCCCAGGCGGGGGCTCAGCGCCGCCACGGTCGGGGACTCGAAGACCACGCGGACCGGCAGCTCCAGTTCCAGCACCGCCCGCACCCGGGACGCCAGCCGGATCGCGAGCAGCGAATTGCCGCCGAGGTCGAAGAAGCTGTCGTCGATGCGGACCCGCTCGATGCCCAGCACCTCGGCGAACAGCGCGCACAGCGTCACCTCGCGCTCGGTGCGCGGCTCCCTGCTCGACACGTGTCCCGCGAGGTCGGGGGCGGGCAGCGCCTTGCGGTCCAGCTTGCCGTTGGGGGTGAGCGGCAGGCGGTCCATGACGACGACGGCGCTGGGCACCATGTAGTCGGGCAGGACCTCGCCGACGTGGCGGCGCAGCGAGACCGCGAGCTCGCCGGTGCGCCGGCCGCCGGCCGGGTCGTTGACGGCCGACTGCCAGGGCCGGGCGGCCGTCGGCGGGATGTACACATCGGTGAGGCTGAGCACCGGAGCCGGGGCACCCTCGGCCGCGGACAGCACGACGGCGTCGAAGGTGTCCGCCTCCGAACGCGACCAAGTGGTGTGTACGGTACGGCCGTTGAGCCGAGCCCAGGCGTGCAGCGCCTCCGGGTCCACCGCGTGCCCCGGAGTGCCCGAGAGCAGGGCCCGTACCTCGTCGAGGGGCGCGCCCTTGGCCAGGGCGTCGGCTGCCGCGACCTCCGCGACGAGCCGGGCGTTGGGGATCCCGGTGACCCGGACCGGCCCGTCGTGCCGCGCGAGCAGCGCCGTCAGGCCGTCCAGGCCCGTGCCCCCGGTGCCGCCCCACTCCAGTTCCGGCACTCGGGCGTACGAGACGGGGCTCACCGGCGCCTTGTGCAGCACCACTTCGTAGCGGTGCCGGGTCAGCTCGTTGTGGGGCTCACCCTGCTTGAGCCGGATGTCGACGCCGCCAACGCGCCCCTCGCTCTCGGCCGCCAGAGAGGTGAAGAAGTCGGGGTCGATGACCAGTTCGCGCTCAAGCAGCGTGGCGCGCTCCACGGCCGCCGCCAGCGCGCCCGTGTCCCGGGTGCCGTCCTCGGCGCGGCCCGTGAGGATCGCGGCGTGGAAGGTGCGCAGGGTCCGGGCGCGGCGCACGTCCCCGATGAAGATCCGGCCGCCCGGCGCGAGCAGGTCGAGGGCCTGCTCGATCACCTGGCGCAGATAGGCGCCGTTGGGGAAGTACTGCACGACGGAGTTGATGACCACAGTGTCGAAGTGGCCCGCGGGCAGTCCGTCGGTCACATGCGCGGGCTGGCTGCGCAGCTTCACCTTGTCGGTCAGGGCCTCGCGGCGGACGTGCGCGTCGAGCAGGGCGATCGCGGTGGGGGAGAGGTCGATGCCCCAGTACTCCCCGACGTGGTCGACCAGCTTGGCCAGGAGCAGGCCGGAGCCGACACCGATCTCCAGGATGCGGGAGGGGCCGGTCTCCAGAATGCGGCGGACCACCTCGCCCCGCCACTGGCGCATCTCGTCGAGCGGGATCGGGCCGCCGGTGTAGCTGGAGTCCCAGCCGCCGAAGTCCTCGCCGAAGGCGACTTTCGCCGACCCCTCGGTGTCGATGGCCTCGTGGACCTCCAGCCACTCCTCCAGCTGACGCTCCGTCATGGAGGCGTCGTCCGTGGCCTGTTCGGCGTCGGGCGCGGCCGGACTCGTCTCGGCGGTGGGGACGACATAGGCCACCACCTGGGCGCCGCCGAGCCGGTCCGCACGGGTGACCACGGCGCTCTGGGCGACATCGGGGTGGCGCTGGACCACGGCCTCGATCTCCCCCAGCTCGACCCGGAACCCGCGGACCTTCACCTGCTCGTCGGCCCGTCCGACGTACTCCAAAGTGCCGTCGGCCAGTCGGCGCACCAGGTCGCCGGTGCGGTACATCCGCTCCCCGGGTGCGCCGAACGGGCACGGCAGGAAGCGCTCCGCGGTCAGCCCGGGCCGCCCCAGATACCCCCGGGCCACCCCCTCGCCCGCGACGAACAGCTCACCCACGACTCCCACCGGCGCGGGCGACAGCGCCCGGTCCAGGACGTAGGCGCGGGTGTTCCACACCGGGCGCCCGATGATCTGCCGGGCGTCGCCGTCGAGGCGGTGCGAGGTCGCGTCGACGGTGCACTCGGTGGGCCCGTAGAAGTTGTACGTGGCCATCTCGGGGACCGCGACGAGCTCGGCGAGCAGCGACTCGCGCGTCGCCTCGCCGCCCACCACCAGCACCGCCGGGCGCGGTCCGTCCAGCAGCCCGGCCTCGACCAGCTGCTCGGCGAACGAAGGCGTCACGTCGACCACGTCGATGTGCCGGCTCGCCACGAAGTCCACGAAGGCGACCGGGTCGTAGCGGCTCTCGTCGTCCGCGAGGTGCAGCTCGTGCCCGTCGAGCATCCACAGCAGGCCCGCCACCGAGGCGTCGAACGAGATCGAGGCGGCCAGCGCCACCCGGAACCGCTCGCGCCCCGCCCGCGCCGTCTCGGGCCGGTAGAACTCGGCGCGGTGGTCGTGGAAGAGGTTGACCGCGTTCTGGTGCTGGACGGCGACGCCCTTGGGCAGGCCGGTCGACCCGGAGGTGTAGATGACGTACGCCAGGTTCAGCGGGTCGAGCGGGGCGCCGCGCTCCTCGTCGCGCAGGTCGTCGCCGGAGTGCGCGGCGAGCGCTCCGAGGGTGGCGGGCGTGTCGAGGACGAGGGTGGGGGTGCCGTCGGGCAGGACGGCGACGAAGTCGGCGGTGGTGACGACGAGGACCGGGGCGGAGTCCTTGACCAGGTGGGCGATGCGCGCGGCCGGATAGTCCGGGTCGATGGGCACATAGGCCGCGCCGGACTTGAGGATCGCCAGCACCGAGACGAGCAGCTCGGGCGTCCGCGGCAGGGCGAGGCCCACCAGCCGCTCGGGACCGGCTCCCCGGGCGACCAGGGCGCGCGCGAGACGGTTGGCCCGCGCGTTGAGGTCCGCGAACGTCAGCTTCGTACCGGAGGCGACCGCCGCCACCGCGTCGGGCGTTTGGGCCGCCTGGGCCTGGAACAGCTCGGCCAGCGTGGTGCGCGGCACGTCGTGGGCGGTGTCGTTGAACTCCACCAGGACGCGCTCGCGCTCGTCGGCACCCAGCACGTCGACGGCGGACAGCGGCTGCGACGGGTCGTCGGCGACCGCCTCGATCAGCCGCACCAGCCAGCCGAGCAGCCGCTCGGCGGTGTCCCGGTCGATCACATCGCTCTGGTGGTCGAGCCGCAGGCGCAGGGACGGGCCGGGGAAGACGGTCAGGCCGAGCGGGTAGTGCGTGGCGTCGATGCTGAACGCGTCGACGACCCGCAGCCGCCGGTCCGAGCCGTGCTCCGCCTCGGGCTCCGTGGGGTAGTTCTGGAACACCATCAGGGTGTCGAACAGCGTGCCCACACCGGCCTGTTGCTGGATCTCGGTCAGCCCCAGGTTCTGGTGCGGCAGCAACCGCCCCTGCTCCTGCTGGAGGCCGCCGAGCAGCTCGGCGAGCGACGCCTCGGAGCGGACCCGCAGACGCGCGGGGAGCGTGTTGATCAGGAGGCCGATCATCCGCTCGACGCCCTGGATCTCGGCCGGGCGGCCCGACACCGTCACGCCGAACACGATGTCGTCGCGCCCGGTGAGCCGGGCCAGCGCCATCGCCCAGGTGCCCTGGACCACGCTGTTCAAGGTGAGCCCGTGGCTGCGGATCCGCGTGGTCAGCCGCTCGGTGAGCGCCTGCCCGAGCTCGGCCTCCACCGTGGCGGGCAGGCTGGGCAGCCGGCTCGCGCTCGGCGGCACCACGAGCGTCGGCTCGTCGAGAGCGGCCAGCGACTGCCGCCAGGCCTCGCGGGCCGCCTCCCGGTCGTGCCTCGCCAGCCAGGCCAGATAACTCTTGTACGGGGCCACCGGAGCCAGCCCGGAGCCGTCGCCGTGCCGCCGGTACAGCTCGATCAGCTCACCGATCAGGACGGGGATCGACCAGCCGTCGAGCAGGATGTGGTGATGGGTCATCACCAGCCGCCAGCCGCGCTCGGACCGGCGGATCAGCATGAAGCGCAGCAGCGGCGGGCGGGCCAGGTCGAAGCGGTCCACCTGGTCCTCGGCCATCAGCCGGGCGAGCTCCGCCTCGCGCTCCGCCTCGTCGAGGGTGAGCAGGTCGAACTCGCGCAGCAGCACCTCGACGCGCGCCGGTATCAGCTGGACCGGTGCGCCCTTGCGGGTACGGGTGCGGAAGCAGGCGCGGAGGTTGTCGTGCCGCTCGAAGAGCGCCCCGATGGCGGCGCGCAGGACGGCCGCGTCGACCTCGCCTTCGAGCTCGATCACCATCTGGGGCATGTAGACGTCGACGGCGTGCCTGTCGTACAGGGAGTGGAAGAGCATTCCCTCCTGCAGCGGCGACAGGGGCAGGATGTCGGTCAGGGCGGCGTTGTCAGAAGTCATTGGCCCACTCACTCGCGAGGTCGTCGATTTCGTCCTGGCTCAGGGAGAGCAGGGTCAGATCGGACGGGGTGTGGCCGCCCGTCGCCGGTCGTCCGGCGTGGGTGGCGATGCCTTCGAGCGCCTCCCGCCACAGCCGGGCGAGCTCCTCCACGGAGGAGTCGTCGATCCAGTCGGGCACCCAGCTCCACACGGCGGTCAGCCGGGGTGCCTCCGCCGGCCCCACGGCGAGCACGGTGATCTCCAGGCCGTGCGTCGCCGGGACGGCGGGGCCGTGCGTGGCCACCCGGGCGCCCGCGACCTCCCATGGCTCGTCCGCGACCCGGCCCCGGTGCGCGAAGCCGATCTGCGGCACGGCCGGGACGGCGCGCGAATCGGGGCCGCGCATCGCGCCGTGGCCCGCACCGCCGTGCGGTACGGCCCGCAGCTGCTCCTTGACCTGCTTGATCGCCTCGCCGACGGCCGCACCGCCCGAGCACACCTCGTCCCATGACGGCAGCCCGGGATCGACGGCGACCGGGAAGATGGCGGCGAACGGGCCGACCGTGCGCGAGAGGTCGGCGCCGGGCAGGAACTCCTGCCGCCCGTCGTCCTCGACGTCCAGCAGTACGGCTCCGCGCGCAGCCCGACCGCGCCGCGCGCGCCACTGTCCGACCGCGAGGGCCAGACCGGTGAGCAGCACGTCCTCGGCCCGCCCGTGGAAGGCCTCGGGCGCCTTCGTCAGCAGGGCAGAGGCCACCTCGGCGGGCAGCGTCACGGTCAGCTCGCGGGCGGTGGCGGTGGTGTCGGTCGCCGGGTCGAGCGGCCGCTTGCCCAGCGGTGGGTCCGCGGTGGCCAGGGTGCTGGTCCACCACTCGGTCTCGGCGGCGGAGGCCGGACCCGCGGCGGTGTCGGCCATGTGGCGCGCCCAGCGGCGCAACGAGGTGCCGACCGGTTCGAGGACGACCGGGGTGCCGGCCTCCAGTGCGGTCCATGCCGTACGGAGGTCGTGGAGCAGGATGCGCCAGGACGCCGGGTCCATCGCCGCCCGGTGCGCCACGAGCGCGATCCGTCCCGACCCGTCGGCCGTCTCGCCCCACAGCGCGAGCAGCAACTGCCCGTCAGCAGGCGCCAGTTCGGCATCGGCGGCCGCCCGGGCGAGTTCGGCGTCGGCGCTCTCCTGGCTCGTCAGGGACACACGGCGCACACACGCGGCGGCGTCCACCGAGCCCGGCGGCAGCACGTGCGGGCGCGGGCCGCCGGACCCGTCCTCCCACCGGGTCCGCAGCGCGTCGTGGTGGTCGAGGACCGCCTGGAGCGCCGGGGCGAGCAGCTCCGCACGGAGACCGGCCACGGCGGTGACGACGACGGACTGGCGGCTCGCGTCCAGGCCCGGTCCGAGGCGGCCCCGAGCGGGCACGAGCGGAACGGGACCGAGGTTCGCACCGGCTTCCTCACCCGCCGACGCCGCCGTGGGAACGGGCGTCAGCAGAGGAGCCAGCGCCTCCACCCGCTGGTGCGCGAAGACGTCGGCGGGTTCGAGCACCCAGCCGGCCCGGTGGGTCTTGGCCGCGAGCTGGATCGCCATGATGCTGTCGCCGCCCAGGTCGAAGAACCCGTCGTCGACGCCGACCCGGTCCAGGCCCAGGACCTCGGCGAACAGGCCGCACAGCAGCTCCTCGTGCGCGGTGCGCGGGGCCCGGCCGGACGACAGCGCGGAGAGGTCGGGCACCGGCAGCGCCCGGCGGTCCAGCTTGCCGTTCGGGTTGAGCGGGAAGGCGTCGAGGACGACGACCGCGGCCGGGACGAAGTAGTCGGGCAGGTCGGCCCCCACCCGGCGGCGCAGTTCGGCCGGGTCCGGCGCGGTGCCCTCGCGGGCCACCACATAGGCGACGAGCCGCTTGTTGCCCGGCCGGTCCTCGCGGGCGGTCACGACGCTCGCCGTGACATCGGGGTGGCGGTTGAGGACCGCCTCGATCTCGCCCGGCTCGATGCGGAAGCCGCGGATCTTCACCTGCTCGTCGACCCGCCCCAGGAACTCCAGGTTCCCGTCCGGCCGCCACCGCGCGATGTCGCCGGTGCGGTACATGCGCTCGCCCGGCTCACCGAACGGGCAGGGCACGAACCGCTCGGCGGTGAGCCCGGGCTGACGCAGATATCCACGGGCGAGCCCCGCACCCGCGATGAACAGCTCGCCCTCGGTGCCGACGGGCACCGGCCGCATGTCGTCGTCCAGTACGTACACCCGGGTGTTGACGACGGGCCGCCCGATCGGCGGGGCGCCGGAACCGGCCTCGACCTCGGTGGCCAGCGAGTCCACGGTGGTCTCGGTCGGGCCGTACGCGTTGAACATCCGCCGCCCCGGCGCCCATTGGCCGACCAGCTCGGCGGTGAGCACGTCACCGGCCGTCGCGACCGACTTCAAGGTGGGGTACGCCGCCGGCGGCAGCGCGGCGAGGACCTGCGGCGGGATCGTCACATGGGTGGCGGACGTGCGCTCGATCAACTCGCCCAGCTGGTGGCCGGAGAGACAGTCCTGCGGCCGGACGATCAGCGCCGACCCCGAGGCGAGCGCCATGACCAGGTCGCCGACCGAGCAGTCGAAGTTGAACGAGGCGAACTGGAGTACCCCGTCGCCCTCGGAGATCCCGAACCGCTCCATGTGGTCTGCGGCCAGGCTGGCGAGCCCGCGATGGGTCATCACCACACCCTTGGGCCTGCCGGTCGAGCCGGAGGTGTAGATGACGTACGCGGGGTGGTCGGCGGTCAGCTCGCCCGCCCGCTCGGCGTCGCTCACGTCGTGCGGCGGCTGAGCGCCGAGCAGGCCCGAGGTGGCGGCGTCGTCCAGTTCAAGTCTGTCGGTGCCGTCGGGGATCACCGGGGCGCAGCCGCCGGTGGTCACCACGAGCAGGGGGCGGGCCGACGCCAGGAGCCCGGCGATCCGGGCCGCCGGGTACTCCGGGTCGACCGGGATCCAGGCGGCGCCCGCCTTGACCACGGCCAGCAGCGCCACCACCGTCTCGGCCGAGCGCGGCAGCACGAGGGCCACCAGCCGCTCGGGGCCCGCGCCCCGGGCGATCAGGGCGCGCGCCAGCCGGTTGGCGCGCTCATTGAGCTCGCGGTAGCTCAGCGACGTGGTGTCGTATACGACCGCCGTGTTGTCCGGTGTGCGAACCGCCTGCGCCTCGAACAACTGGGGCAGAGTTTTGATGAGGCCCTGACGGGCCGTGTTGTTCCATTCCGCCGGGACTTCTTCCAGCCCGGGGTCCAACGGTGACGTCACGTGCTACTTCCCCCGTGTTCATCTCACTGGGCGCCCACGCCTCGTCAGGGCCCCATCGAGGTAAAGGAATTAATAAGCGAACCTTGCAGGAACCGTGCGCGGGCATGCCAAATGGAGGGAATGCCGCCGAGACCGAGAATTCCCGGCGGGATCCCTGGAACCGCGCTCCGGAGAGCTGTGGAAGGTGGTGAAAGGGGGAGGCGGTCAGCGCCGCCCGGCGCACCACTCCAGCACGGCCATCGCCGCGTACATCTTGTTCTCCGCCTGGTCGAACGCGAGGCTGTGCGGCCCGTCGAGCACCTCGGCCGTGACGTCCTCGCCGCGGTGCGCGGGGAGGTCGTGCAGGAACACGGCGTCCGGGCTGCTGTCCCACAGGGTGGTGGTGACCTGGAAGGGCGCGAAGATCCGGCGCCAGTCGGGGTCAGGCTTGCTGGTGCCGGTCGTCTGCCACCGCGTTGTGTAGATGACGTCGAAGCCCTGCGGGCGGCTGTCCATGGAGTGCAGCTCCACCACGCTCGCCCCGCTTGCCGCGGCGTTGGCGGCCGCGCGCTTGAGGGCGGCGGGGTCCAGACCGTAACCCGGGGGCGTCCGCAGCTCCAGGTGGACGCCCTTGAAGCGGCTCAGCGTCAGCGCCAGCGCGGCCGCGGTGTTGTTGCCCTCGCCGACGTAGCAGATCCGCAGGTCCTCGATCCGGCCGAAGCGGCACAGGATCGTGGTGAGGTCGGCGATCGCCTGGGTGGGGTGCTCGTCGGCGGTCATCGCGTTGACCACCGCCATCCGCGGCTGGGCGGCGAAGGCGCGCAGGTCGGCCGGGTCCCCGGCGGAGCGCACCACCAGGATGTCGAGCATCCGGGAGAGGACCTCGGCGGTGTCCTCCAGCGTCTCGCCGGTGTTGGTCTGGAGGTCGTCGGGACCGAACGAGATGATTTTCGCGCCGAGCCGCAGGGCGGCGGCGGAGAACGACGTACGGGTCCGTGTGGAGGTCTTGAGGAAGTGGATGCCGGCGACCAGGCCGGTCAGCTGCTCACCGGAGCGGACCGATCCGTGGGAGAACTCCGCGCCCCGCTCGACGAGGGCTCTCAGCTCGGCGTCGGTCAGGTCGTTCGTGGAAATCAGATGCCGTAAGGCACCCGTGCCGGTCCCGGCCGTCGCGGTCGGGCGCGGTTCGCGGCTGGCTTCGGTACTCAACGTGAACTCTCCTCGCTGATGGATCAGGCAGGCGGTCGCGGCCGCTCCCGGCGGCCCGGCGTCCGTCAGCCGACGGCGGCGTCCATGCGGCGGCGAAGCCCGGCCGGGCGCATGTCGGTCCACACCTCGTCGACCCGCGCCGCACACTCCTGCCGGGTGCCTTCGAAGCCTTCGGCGAGCCAGCCCGCGGGGAGTTCCAGATCGAGGGGCCACATCGAGTACTGGTCCTCGTCATTGACCACGACGCGATAACGCCGCTCGTCGTTCATGCGCTCTCCAGAACTGGGGTTACCAATTATCGAAAGGTGGATGAATTCCACGGCCCGCGCGCTCGGCTGAGCGCGGACGGAAATCCGTGACCGGCACGAAGGCTCTCATGCGCCCCTTCGGAACGGTAGGTTCAATAAAAGGTCGGCCGACCGGTAACTGCCGTTGCACAGTGGCCACTTGACGCTGGGTGCCGACGATCTTGGACACGAAGGTGTGTTACGGACATGAATTCTCGACGCAACGTGATCGCAATGTGGCGTAGATCACGCCAGCGTGAGACTCATCCCAAACCCCCTTCTGTCAGCGCGAATTGCCGCAGCCCGCGCCTCAACACCCACGGTGGAGGCGGTAGTTGGAATCAAGCCGCCGTGGCTCAACTCGGCTGCTGTGCCTCCATGTTGTCGAGGGGCGCGGTCGGGGTGGCAGCGCGGGTGGCGGCCTCCGCCTCCCGTACGCGAGCGCCCCACCGCACCACCGGCCGCAGCGCCGAGGCCGCCGCGACGAACAGGACGCCCAGCAGGATCCAGCCCGGCGCCCCCCAGTAGACGATCAGCCCGGTCAGGGCGAGCGGCCCGACCATCTCGGCGACCGTCGTGCCGTTGCCGAAGAACGCCTGGTACTGGCCGTGCTTGCCCTCCGGGGCCAGGCCGAAGCTGAGCTCCCAGGCCCCGGCCGCCTGCATCATCTCGCCCACCGCCTGCACGGCCACCGCGACCAGCAGGAGGACCCCCGCCACCCAGGCGGAGCCGCCCGACCCCGAGAAGGCGAACACGACGCAGCCCGCGGCCAGCAGCACGCTGCCCAGGAAGACGTAGCGGGACGCGCTCTCCAGCCCCGTGACGCCGTTGGAGACCCTGACCTGGAAGAGCACGACCGCGACCGTGTTCAGCATGAACATCACCGACAGCAGCCAGGTGGGCGCGGCGGTGTGCTCGCTGATCCACAGCGGCAGCGCGATGTCCACCAGCGGGATGTGCAGCAGCAGAAGGGTGTTGAGCACGCTCAGAACGATGTACGGCCGGTCCTTGAAGACCGACGTGCCCGCCGCCTCGGGCGTGGCCGGCGCCGAGGGGGCCACCGCGGGCAGACGGCTGAGCACGAACGACGCGGCGAAGAAGGCCAGGGCGTTGAGCGCGAACACCGCGTAGTACGCCTCACGCCGGTCGAAGATCAGGGCGAGGCCGCCGAGCCCGGCGCCCACCGCCAGGCCCGCGTTGTAGCTCGACTGCACATGGGCGCGGACCTGTGTCACCCGCTCCTTGGGGATCAGCCCGGCGAGCAGCGCCTGCTGGGCCGCCGAACCGCCGCGCTGGCACACCGCGTACACACAGGCCCCCACGGCGAACAGGGCGAAGGAGGAGATGAACAGATAGGAGGCGACGGCGAGTCCCGCGCCGACGAAGAGCGCGGCCGCCGTGCCGCGCGGACCCTTGCGGTCGGCCAGATGCCCCAGCGGTACGCTCAGCACCAGCGCGACCGACCAGGCGACCGTGAGCCCGAGCCCCATCTGCACCGGCGACAGCCCCACCACTCTGGTGAAGAACAGCGCCGCGCAGATGTAGTACGCGCCGTCGCCGGTGCGGCACACCAGCTGGGCGAGGGCCAGCACACGAGGCGGTCCGGGCGGGGGGACCAGGCTCTTGATCACGTTTCTCCTTGCGGTCCGCACGCGCGGGCCGCGGTAGCGAGGGAGTCGGGGAGCCGCGAGAGGGAGGGCGCGGGCCGTCCATGGCGGGTGGGTTCGGACGCCGGAGGGTGGGTTCCCACGTCGGCGGCGGGGGAGTGGGGCGCCAGGGGCCGCCGGATCCGGCCGTCGGCGCCGGTGCGGCGCGAACCGGGCGCGTCCGCCGTGGCGGCCTGCCGTGCCATGGGCGCCACGAGACCATATGTGATCACCCGGACGAGCAACAAGGCGTTCTCGGCCCCGCCTTGGCGCGATACCCCCTTGTCCTCGCGTCCCGGCGCCGGAAGTGGCGTACGTACCTTGACAGTTGATATTGCTACGGAAAAGATCACCGAGGAGAGGGGTTGCCGTGACGGAGCACGTGTTGGTGTTCGGCGTCGGGTACGACATACCGGCCCGCATGCGCGCGTTCGGCGAGACCGCCGGGCAGAAGGTCACCACGTCCGTCCTGTGCTGGCCCGAACACCTCGCCAAGACGGACGACATCGAGGAGCACAGCCGGATCGTCGTCCTGAGCCCCGACGCCGGTGACGAGGAGTGGATCGCGATGGCCCGAGCCATCGACGCCGTCGAGCCGGTGACCCGGATCGGCTCCTTCTACGACGACTGCCGGCCGCAGGCAGCCCTCGTCGCCCAGGCCCTCGGTCTCGACACGCACACTCCCGAGATCGTCGAACTCGTCATGAACAAGCACGCGATGAGACAGCGGCTCGCCGACACCGGTGTCGAAGCCACGGCCTCCGCCGTCGTCGAGACACCCGCCCAACTGCGCTCCTTCGCCGAGGAACACGGCTACCCCTGTGTGGTCAAACCGCTCACCGGCGCGGCCAGCAAGGGCGTCTCCATCGTCGCCGACGCCGCCGAGGTGGAGCCGGCCCTGGAACGCGCCAGCGGTACGGGCCCCGATCCGCGGGCCACCGTCGAGGAGTTCCTGGTGGGCGCCCAGTACAGCGTGGAGGCCTTCTCGGAGCGGGGCGAGCACGTGGTCGTCACCATCACGCGCAAGTACTCCGACCCCCTCAGCCTGGTCGAGCTGGGCCATGTGATGCCCGCGCCGCTGGAGCCCGGCCAGAGTGAGGCCGTCACCCGGCACGTCATCGCCACGCTGGACGCGCTGGGCGTCGAGTTCGGGCCCACCCACACCGAGGTCATCCTCACCGAGCGCGGGCCGCGCGTCATCGAGACGCACCTGCGCACCGGCGGCGACGAACTCTGGAACATGGTGACCGACGCGACCGGTGTCGACCTGATCGAGGCTCAGCTCCAGCAGATCCTCGGCGAGAAGGTGCTCCCCGGCATCCGCGCCACGCTCGACGACCCGGACCGGACCGGCCGCAGCGAGGCCATCTGGTTCGCGGGCGCGCCCGACCGGGGAACCCTGGTCGAGGTGTCCGGAGCCGACGCCGAACGCCCCGACGCGGTGACGCTCAACGTCCTGGGGTCACCGGGCGCCGAACTGAACGGTCTCCAGAACAGTTTCTCCCGGCTGGCCTGGGCCCGCGCCCACGCCACCACCGCCGAGGAAGCGCTCGCCCTGGCCAGGGGGGCGATCGGCGAGCTCGCGTTCCTCACGCGCGTGCCCGCCGCGCACGGCGAACTGCTATAGGGCATAAGGGGCGGTCGGCAGGGGCGGATTCGAGCCATGGCACAACCGGGTTCCGTGGACAATTCGATTGCGGCGCGTCATACCCGGTGATATCCCACCGGGTATGGAATGTCTCGTAACAGCACGGCTCGAACTCCACCCGATGAGCGTCCGGGAAGCCCGGGCGTTGACCGGGGACGAGCCGGGCGGGAAGGCGCGTTGGGCGCCCGGATACCCCACCGAAGCCGACACCGCAGGGGCCCTGCGCTACCTCGAGACGTGCGAGAGCGCCGGTGACCCGCAGCCGTTCGGGGCCTACGAGATCCGCCGCCGCGAGGACGGCCGCACCATCGGCGGCCTCGGCTTCCACGGCGCCCCCGACCTGGACGGCACCGTCACGATCGGCTACGGCCTGGTCCCGGCGGTCCAGGGCCACGGTTACGCCACCGAAGCCCTGCGCGCCCTGCTGCTGTTCGCCCGCGCCCAGGGCATCACCCGCGTCAAGGGCGACACTTCCCACGACAACATCGCTTCCCAGCGGGTGATGACCGCGGCGGGTATGAGGCTGGTCGCGCAGGACGAGCGACTGAAGTACTACGCGGTGGAGTGGACGGAGGACTGGACGATGGAGGAGTGCCCGGACTGTCTGTGACGCGCCGCCGATGGTGCTAGGGCCTGTCGTCAAATTCCCGTCTGTCCTGCGACGCCTGGCACGCACTCTCGCCGCACCGGGCGAAAGCCCACGTACGTCCAGTACGAGGGCTCGCCCGGCGCGCCGAGAGGGCAGGGTGCCGGAGGCGGGCCGACCCGCATGCCCCGTCAAACGCCGAGGCGCCACTCCGGATTCGGAGTAGGACCCCGGTCAATGACGTCTCGAGTCGTCACAGCATTCCCAAGTCACGCCACGCCCAGTCCACGCGCGAGGGCCAGGACTTGAGGCGTGATGCCGGCCACTGCGCCAATGATGATGCCGATCACATCTGCGCTGATGGCGGTGGGAACGGTGGTCTCGCGTGCCACCGGACTGATACGACAGGTGCTGCAGGCTGCCGCGCTGGGGACCGGGCTGTTGGCCACCACCTACAACCAGGCCAACACGGTGCCGACCAGTTTGTACTTCCTGCTGATTGGCGGCGCACTGAACTCTGTCCTGGTCCCCCAACTCGTACGGGCCCGCGCAGAGGACGCCGACGGCGGCGCCGCCTGTGAACAACGCCTGGTCACCCTGGTGCTGTGCGTCCTCGGCGCGGGGCCGCGCTGGCCACGTGGGCGGCGCCTGAGATCATCAGCGTCCACCAGCGCGATACACCCGCCACGCACGACGCGTTCGAGCTGACCGTGACCTTCGCCCGCTTCCTGCTCCCGCATATCTTCTTTTACGGCGTGTTCAGCATCTTCGGCCAAGTCCTCAATGCCCGGAACCGGTTCGGCGCGATGATGTGGACCCCGGTCCTCAACAACCTGGTCCTGGTCTCCATGTTCGGTCTCTACCTGGGCCTGATGACCGCCCCCGAACAGGTCTCGGACGTTACCGACGACCAGGTCAGGCTGCTCGGGATCGGGACCACACTGGCGCTCGCCCTGCAGGCACTCGCCTTGGTCCCCTACGCTCGCGCGGCCGGCTTCCGGTTCCGGCCGCGCTTCGACTGGCGCGGCACCGGGCTGCGCAAGAGCGTGAACGCGGCTCGCTGGACCCTGCTGTTCGTGGGATGGCCGCCGCCTACGCCCTGTCCTACGCGATCGGCCTGCTGCTAACCGCCTTGCGCCTGCGGCGGCGCACGGAGGGGCTCCTCGACGGCCGGCGGATCTGTCGCACCTACACCAAACTGACCGCAGCCGCCACCGTCGCCGGGGCTGCCGGGTGGCTCATCGCCCGCTCCTGTCAGCCAGAGCCTGACAACGGTTTCTTTGGCGCCCGCGCTCTCGCTCGCTGCGGGCGGCATCGCGATGGTCCTGCTGTTCCTGCTTCTTGCGCGACTCCTGCGGATCGTGGAGCTGCGCAGCCTGCCGGGGCTGGGGTGACCTGGCAGCCACAAAGGCGACGTCGATGGGGCTCAGGGAGGGGTCCGCACAGTCCAGCGCGGGATGAGTCCCTCGCGGTCGCATTCAGTCATATTTAGGCGTGGAATCCGCCTGAGACTGGTCGGTTGGTTGCACAGATTGTGGGCAGGTCGTTGAAGTACGCCTTGGGCTCCTTCTCGTGATGCTGTGCTGGTGGCGTGGCTACGCGGGCCGTGGTGCAGTCGGACAGGTGCGGGCTGGATCAGCTGACCTCCCCGTACTCCATCGCTGACGCCGTACGCGAGCGGCTGGTGCAGGGCGAGGGCGGGCGGCGGCGGTGGTCGTCGACGTGGCGGTTCGCCGACGCCGAGGTGGTCTGGCCGGTACGCGATCTGGCGTCGGTTCCGGTGCTGGAGTCGGAGCCGGTTCGGCGCTCTACATGGAGGGCTCGCCAGCGTCACCGTCCGGGGCTGCAGTTCATGGTGTCCACGGGGCGTCTTCACGGGTTCGAGTCGCTGGAGGAACAGCGGCTGCTGCTCGCGCTGGACTTTCTGCAGGTGGCGCAGGTGCTGTCGCAGCCGTTCCGGCTGGATTTCGAGCACACCGGAGGGCGCGCTGCGCATACGCCTGACGTCCTTGCGATCTGGCCGGACGGCGGCCGGTGGCTGTTCGACGTCCGTCCACGGCGCCTGGTCGGGGAGGACGACGCGCTGAAGTTCGCGGCTGCCGGGGAGGTGGCTGCCGTCTGCGGCTGGCGCTACACGGTGGTGACTGGGTGGCGGCTCCATACAGTCGGGGTGCTGGACGCCCTCTCGTCCCAGCGCCGACCGCTGGAGGACCAACTGGCAGTGCAGGGCCAGTTGCTCCGGACCGTCGAGACCAAGCCCTTGCCCTTCGGCGAGTTGACTACGGCTACCTCGTGGCCGGTGGTGGACCGCGCGCATGCCCTGCACCTGCTCTGGCATCGGCGCCTTGCCCTCGATCTGGGTGCGCCGCTGGGCGACACCTCGCTGGTCTGGTCCGGCACCGAGGGCCGGGAGCGGTGAGTATGCGAGCCTGGCTGCTGGAACTGGCACCGGGGACAGAAGTACGACTCAACGGCGTCGACTGGACGATCGAAGCTGTTCAACCGCACCTCGGACAGATCGTGCTGCGTGATGAGGAGGGCGCACTCGAGCACCGGCCCATCCGGTGGCTCATGCACCACCCGGACTGTCAGCCCGTGCGGTCGAGCCCTGCCTCGCGAAACAGGCCGCAGCAGCCGGTGACGCAGCGGGACCTGGCCGAGGCTCAGTTGCAACAGGCCCGGCTGCGGGCCGCGCACCTGCTGGAGGCGGAGACCGGCTACCGAAACGGCTCACCCTCCCGGGCCCTGCCCGGTGAACCGCGGCGGGCCCACGACCCGGAACGCGCCACGCTGACCCAGCGGCGCCGGGCGAAGGCCGCCGAGCTGAAGGATCTCGGCCCGGACGAGGCCGCCATGCTGGGACTGGACCGCATGAGCGAGCGCACCCTGCGCCGGCTGGGCGCCGGCAGCGTCGACGACATTGTGGCGGGCTGCGCGGACGGCCGCTGGGCCAGGAGGAGCAGCGGACACCCGAGCATCACCGAGGAGATCCGGGAAGCAATCTTCGCGGTGAGAAGGGAGTGCCTGCAGCGTTCCCGGGTCAGTATGCAGGCCAGGCACCGCCTGCTCCACCAGTACGTCCGCGAGACCTTCCCCAACTTCCCGCCTGAGAAGGTGCCTTGCTACAACACCCTGCGGACGGTCTGGAAGGAGTGGTTCGGACCGGGCGGGAGCCGACAGCGGTGTGCCCGTTCCGCGGACGCAGCCCAGGACGCTTCCCAACGGGTGGTGGTACACCGTCCCGGCCAGGTGGTTGCCCTGAACACCACGCCGTTGCCGGTGAAGGTGCGCGAAGCGGTCTTCGGCGATCCGGTGTCCGTGATGCTCACGCTCGCCCTGGACCTGTTCACACACTCCATCGTGGCCTTCCGGCTGACGCTGGTGTCGGACACGTCGGTGGACATCGCGATGCTGCTGCGGGACATGATGCTGCCGATGCGCGAGGGCTGGGACGCGGACATGGAATGGCCCTACCGGCATCCCGGCCGCGCTGGTCGCCCAGTTCGCCGGGCACCGGGTTGCGGCCCTGCCGTTCTTCGCCCCGGAGACGGTGACCACCGATCACGGCAGCCCCTACAAGAACCACCACATCGTGGAAGCGGAACGGACTCTGGGCTGCAACATCCTTCCCGCCCGCACCCTGCGGCCCACGGACAAGTTCGCCGTCGAGCGGGTATTTTCCGCGATCAACAGCTTGCTGTTGGAGCACCTGCCGGGCTTCACCGGGGCGGACGTCGCCGACCGCGGCGCCGACCCGCAGGCCGACGCGGTGTTGTCGATGTCCCAGATGGAACACCTGATCGCGACCTGGGTGTTATGACTTGCACCGCACCGCGACCCACATCCACCTGCCACTGCAGGAGACGCCCATGTCGTTGAAGGTGTCCCGCCTGGTCAACCGCCGCCTGCGCAACAACGCGCTCAAGACGCGGCCGTCGACCCGGGCCGGAGTGATGGTCACGGGCTGGGGTTACCAGGGCAAGACGGAGACGGTCTGCGAGGTCGCCGCCGCCTTCGAGGACGCCTGGCTGGCCCTGCCGATCACCTCAACCCGAACACCGTGGACGGCGCCCGGGACCTGCATGCTCCCGTCGCCTATGTCCAAACGCCCGTTACCGCCAAGCCGAAGGGCGCCTGCCCGGCGATCCTCAACTTCTTCGGTGCCGAGAACCGACGGCTGACCCTGCCGCAGCTGATCCGGCAGGTCGCCGACTCGTTGGACGATCACGGCACCCAGGCACTGATCCTCGACGACATCACCCGCCTGCGCATGCACCGGGCCGACGACCAGGACACGGTGGACCTGATCCGGGCCCTGATGAGTATGAACGTCACGCTCGTCCTGGTGGGCGTCGACATCCTCGGCTCGGGGCTCCTGCGGCATGGGCACTGGGACGCCACGACGCGCCAGTGGGTGATGCCGCCTTCCTCGCACGGGCGCGTCCATGGCCTGGAGGCCACGCAGACCGAACGCCGCTTCGACCTGGTCGAACTCGACCGCTTCCGCTACACCGCTCCCGATCAGATCGCCGCCTTCCACGATCACCTGGCCGGCCTGGAAGACAGCCTGCGGTTACTCAAGGCAGAGCCGGGTGCCCTCACCTCCGGCACCATGCCCGAATACCTCTTACGCCGCACCGACGGCGTCGTGGGACTCCTCGAACGCCTCATCGAGGACGGCTGCCAAGAAGCCATGGACAGCGGCAAGGAGACCCTCGACGAGGATCTGCTCGACGAGATCATCCTCAGCCTCGACGACCCCGACCGCGACCCACAAGCCGGGGAGATCCCTTCCATCCCCGGATCCTCCACCCCGAGAACGCGACGCAAAGCCGCCCGGAACACCGCCCTCGACGACCGCGGCCCCGCAGCCGCCGCGGACCGGTGACCAGCCGTGTCACGGCTTCCCGAACCGCTGCCGCGAGCCCTGGCTCCGCTTCCCGGGGAAGGACTGCCCGGCCTCATCCTGAGGCTGGCCCACCGCCTGGACCTCTCGCCCACCATGCTGTTCGCACGAACCGGCCTCCAGACGCCCGCATCCTCCTACACCTCGGGCCGGCTCCTGCTGGGCCTGGGCGAACGCCTCACGGCGTTCGCCCAGACCACACAGCTCACGCCCGTCGAAGCCGCGCGTCTCACCCTAGCGCCCGATACCGAGCGATACCCACCGATCGCCACGTCCCTGCACCCCCGACCCAACCGGTTCTTCCCCTACGACCTTTGGGTGTTCACCAGTTTCACGCGGTACTGCCCACACTGCCTCGCCGGAGACGGCTCAGTGATCCAGCAACGACACGGCGGTCCCTGGAAGATCCGATGGCGCCTGCCAGTGATCTTCATCTGTCATGAGCATCAGACCTTCCTTCGGGACGGCTGCCCGCGCTGCCAACGATCAGCACACGCTTTCGACCAGGCCAGCAGCAGACTCCTGCCGCCGTCCCCCCACGGCGGTCTGCACCCGGCTCAATGCCGCAACCGAGAAACAGGGCTCACTCCGGCCCGTCTGTTCTGCGGAGCCCGCCTCGACTCCACGGCCGCGCAGCCCCCTCAGCCCGAGATCACCCCCTCGCAATGGCGTCTGCAGAACCGGATCACCGACCTACTTGAGCAAGCCGCCGACCCCCTCCAAGCCACCCGCCACTTCACCGGGCTACGCGTCATGTCGGCCTTCCTCCAGGCCACCTGGCCACAAGGCAGGCGCTTCACGCCCACAGGGCTGTCGGACGCACTCGAACAGCACATCGACCAGCTGAAACGACGGGCCGGCGAGAGAGGAGACCACGTGGAAAGACTGAGGTGGGACGCCCCACCCCGCTCTGCCGTCGCTACCGTCATCCTCCTGGAAGGAACCGCCGGGCTGCTCGCTCTGGAACGACCGGCATTCCAGGACGCTCTGCGCACCATGCTGCCCTCCGCACCAGCAAAGTCGTCCAAGCAGTGGGGTCGCACCTGGATCCACCTCAAGAAGCACGCCTCCACGCAGTTCCGAGACGACGTCGCGGCCGCAGTGGCCAACGATCTCTGAGTGGGCGTTCTGCGGGGTTTCGCCGAGTTTCAGGCTGAGCCGGTGTCTGGGGTGGCCGGTGACTGCTGGACGAGGGTGAACAGGCCGGGTTCGGGCTCGGCGAGGATGTCGCGGTCGACCAGGCGTTTCAGCTTGGCGCGGATGCTCTCGGTGTGCCGAGGGTCTGTGCCGATGCCCAGAATCTCGCAGATCTCCTTCGCGCGGAGCCCGTGCCCGGCCTTCACGAAGGCAGCGAGGACCTCGCGGTACCCGGGTGGCAGCGGCTCGGGCGGCTCGGCGTTGTCCTCAGCGGCCAGTTCCAGCAAGGTCTCGCGGGTGGTCTGCAGGCGTTCCAGGGTCAGTTCGGCGGTGGCGAGCTGCTCGCTGAGCTCGGCGACCTGCTCACGCAGGTGCCCGGCGGTCTCGCGGACCAGTTTCTGCCGGGTCTCGATCTTGTCCAAGAAGTGCTGCACCGGTGCTCCGGCGTGGTGGGGGCGGCGGGTCGCGCCAGGTCGGGGTGGCGGTGCGAGTGAGACGGCGGAGCATGACGTCGATCATGGACCAGTGGAGCCATGCGACCGAGCTGGCCGGGCGCGTCTCGTAGTCACGCACGAGGCGCCGGTGGAGCATGAGGGTGCCGAGAGTCTGCTCGACCACCCAGCGTTTCGGTTGCGGGGTGAATCCGCGTGCCCCGGGCTCGCGTTGGACGATCTCCACGTCGATGCCGAGGCGAGTGCCGTGCTCCACGACTGCCTCCTTGAAGCCCGCGTCCACCCACGCCTTCGTCACCGTCGGCGCGCTCGCGGCGACCTTGTCCAGCAGGGCGATGCCGATCGCGTTGTCGTGCACGCCGGCGGCGACCACGAGCACGGCGATGACCAGGCCGATCACGTCGGTGGCGATCCCTCTTTTGCGGCCCGGACTCTTCTTGCCCGGATCCAGCCCGGTCGCTCCTTCGGCGCGTTCACCGAGGCCCGCACGGTCTGCGAGTCCAGCACCACGGCCGTGGGATCCGCGTCCCGTTTGCGCATCTCCCGGGCCTGCCAGCGCAACAGGTCGTGGATCGTCTCGGCGGTCCCGTCGTCGCGCCACGTGCCGAAGTAGTAGTACACCGCGCTCTTCGGCGGTAGATCATGGGGCAGGTAGCGCCACTGGCAGCCGGTCCGGGCCTGGTACAGCAGCGCGTTGACGATCTCCCGCATCGCGTACTGGCCCTCGTGCCCGCTGACCGAGGCATGCCTCGCCTTCCAGACGGTAATGACCGGCCGGATCAGCTCCCACGCTTCATCCGACAGGTCACTCGGGTACGGCTCACGTACCTTCACGCCCACCAGCGCACCGCGTTCCCGGTCGACGGAAAAGCCCCCGAACCGGACAACCAACCTTCAAGCACTACGAGAACCACTGAACCTCGCAGAACATCCACTGAGCAAAATGGCCATCTGTCTTTGAGCGCAGCCCGGTCACCAGCGGTCTTGCCACCGCCTTTGGCCAACTATCGCTGCGAGTCACAACTCGCTTCACGGCGACCGCAAAGGGCGCGGCGGCCTTGAATCGGCGGTCACGTGACGCATCCGTGTGACGTGCGTCTCACGTCGCGATTCCGTCCCGCAGGACGCCCCGCTCCTCGGCGGAAGAGGCGGGGTCAGTCGACTGTGGCCTCGACAGAGCAAGGCACCGCCCGTCACCTACGTCGCTCAGGGTCGTTATTGATCACGTTGACTGGCGCCAGCCGATCGGAGAAGTGGCTTAGGTGGAGCTCGCTGCGTTTTCGTGGCGTGGATGGCTGATCGCTGGCCGTGAGCGTTGCATCTGGTCGGCCAGGTCGGGACGTCGAATCGGCCGGTGCTTTGTGTCCGGGACGTGCACAAGCGCTATCGAAGAGGTCCGGTCCTGCGTGGGGTTTCGCTGGATCTGTACTCGGGGCAGCTGGTGGGCATCGTGGGCCAGAACGGCGCGGGCAAAAGCGCCTTGCTTCGCATTCTGGCGGGTGACTTGGCCCCGGATGCAGGGACGGTGGAGCGTCGGGGCGTCATGGGGACCTGCCCGCAAGACACGGTGCTGCACAGCGCGTCCTCGGTCGAGCAGCATCTGCAGTCCTTCCGGGCGGCTTATGGGCTTGAGAGTCCGCATCGGGCAGTCACCACCCGCGAGGGTCCGATGCCCGCGGGGAGTCGCGTTCCTGCAGCAGCAACTGGAGTGCGGCCTGGACTACTACGGGCGAAGCGCCGACTGCTGGGGCTCCCTCGACCAGATCACACAGCGGCTGCAAGGCAAGGAGCACGACAAGCGTGACGACACAGCGTGACCCAGTTGGATACGCCGCCGTGACGGGGAACTCGGCCCTGATTCCGAAAGCGGGCGGAGGCTTGCCACTGGCAGGTCACGTTCTGCGGATGCTGCGCGACCCCCACGGCTTCCTCGAGGAGCTCACCGCCCGTGGAGACCTGGTCGAGATCCGTCTCGGCCGGCAGAAGGTCATCGTGGTGTGCGACCCGGAGCTGACCCGTCAGGTTCTGCTCGATGACCGCACCTTCGACAAGGCCGGGCCTATCCACGACCGGGCCACCGAGGTCTTCGGCATCAGCATCGGCACCTGCCGGCACGACCAGCACCGCGCGCAGCGCCGCATGATGCAACCCGCCTTCCACCGCAGCCGGTTCACCGACTACGCCAGGATCATGTCCGGGCCGATCTCCGCGACCGTGAACTCCTGGGAGGCCGGGCAGGTCATCGACGTGACAGAGGAGAGCCTTCGTTTCGGCGTCATGATCTCCATCGAGACCATGTTCGGCAGTGTGCTCTCGCCCCCCGAACTGCAGCGGACCGTGGCCGACCTCGCCACCATCGTGGACGGACTGTACCGGTGCATGCTCAGCCCCCCGCTGCTCTCCCGGGCACCCCTTCCTTTCAACCGCCGCTACAGCGAGGCCCTCGCGCGGTTCCGCAATACCGTCAAAGTCATCACCGACAGGCCGCGCACCACAAGGACCGGTCAGGAAGATCTGCTCACCGTGCTGCTGGCGGCCTACGAGTCGGCCGACGAGACCCTCCTGCGGCAGGTGGAGAAGGCCGGGATCCCCAACCAGGTCGTCGCCTTCATCGTGGCCGGAGCAGAGGCCGTTGGAAGCACCCTGGCATGGTCCCTTTACATGCTGGACCGCCACCCCGAGCTCAAAGAACGTCTTCACGCGGAGATCGACGAAGTCCTGGCCCCCGGAGTTCGCCCCGGCATGGAGCACATTCCCCAACTGGCATTCACCAGCTCGGTCGTCTCCGAAGTCCTGCGGCTCTACCCAGCAGGCTGGATGTTCACCCGGGCCGCGACCCGCGACACCGAACTCGGCGGCTACGCCATTCCGGCCGGCACGGTCATCCTCTACAGCCCCTACCTCATCCACCGCCGCAGCGACCTGTATCCAGACCCCAACTGCTTCAACCCCGACCGATGGGCCCCCACAGCGGCAAAAAGCACAGCACGCCACGCCTTCATCCCCTTCGGCGCAGGCGCCCGCAAATGCATCGGCGACGAACTCGGCACGGTCGAAGCAATCCTCGCCCTCGCCTCCATCACCAGACAGTGGGACCTTCAGCTGCTCCCCGGCAGCACCGTCCGGCCCGTCGCCGCCACGTCCTTTCGACCCCACGGACTTCGCATGCGCGCCAGCGCACGGCGACCAGCAGAGGCAGACCTCTAGCGTCCTCCCTCACCACTCCCGGTTCGCATACCACGCTGCTTGTCTGCGGCGAGCTTCTCGCGCTTCGACTGTGGGGCGCGGCCCGAGGCGGCAGACAGGCTGATGGGGCCGTGGCTGTACGGAGCGGGTGTGAGTGGGGGTGGGAGGGTGAGACTCGGCAAGGCAGGGGTTGGGGAGGCAGTCTCTCGGGCTCTTCGCCGTCGGCTGGTCGGTGAGGGGCCCCTCCCGCATCGCATGTGATCTTCGCGCCGTGCTGAGGGAGTCTTGCTGTTCGGGTTGGGGGCAGGCGTACGGGAAAGCCCGCCCCCATATGGAGCCCCCGGCATGACGACCTTCCGCGAGCAGCGGACCGCGCCTGACGGAACGCATGACGCCACGGTGGCCCGTCTCGAGCAGGAGAACGCCCAGCTGCGGCATGCGGTCGACTCCCACGCGACGGTCGACCAGGCCATCGGCGTCCTTGTTGCGACCCGCTGATTACCGCTGGCGGCCGGGTTCGAAGTACTGCGCGAGGTCTCCCAGCACACCAACATCAAACTGCACACGGTCGCAGAAACCGTGATCGCCTGGGACTGGGGCAGCCACTGCCGGAGCCGATGACGGTCCAGACAATGACCTGAACCCGGAGGATCGTTCTCTTCGACGTGGGGGTACCCGCGGAATTCGCTGACCTGCAGGTTTGCGGTGTTCCCAGAGTGAGGACCCCGTTGCCGTGGCGAGGGGAATCCCGGGTTGCAGCGTGCGGACTGAGAAGTGCGCGGGAGCTGAGTCCTCGCGGGCTCAGTCCCCGCGCTTGGCGGTCACATCCGTCAGCTGGAATACTCGCCGAATCAGTTCCGGGTCGGCTTCGCGGGCCTCGCGATGCTCCGGTGCGACTGCCGGGGCTCCTGTCACATCTCCTGATCTGCGGAGTTCGCGAGTTGTGTCGTGACGAATTCGTCGATCCAGACAGCCAGCCGGTCAGGGCACCCGAGAGGCACCCAGTGCTTCGCCGGCAGCCAGCGCTGTGTCAGTCGAGGCACCCACTGGTCGAGTTCGTCGTACAGCCGTTGCGACAGATACACATCGAAAGTCGGGATGATCAATTGCACGGCCGCCGACACGCGTGCGTCTGTACGGGGCCTGGCCAGGCGTGCCCGCACATTGTCCCGGTAGAGCCAGATGCCGTGGATCGCGCCCCTGGTCGCGATGGCCAACGGATACGTGTCGTCATGTGTCTTTTCCAGGCTGCGCAGGACTTGGGGCCAGCGCTTACCCAACGGCCCGCGCCACGCTAGCTCCGGCAGCCGTGGGACGTGCAATCCAAACATGTACCAGGACCGGGCGGCCTGGCCGAGCAGTTGGCCGACTGCCCGTGGGGTCGGTCTGTACACCCGCTGCTTGATCCAGTGGCCCACGTGATCCAGTGAAGGGCCGGCGATCGAGGTGAACGAGGCGATCCTGCCCCGTGTCCGGGCCACGGTCACGAACTCCCACGACTGCACGGATCCCCAGTCATGTCCGACCAGGTGCACGGGCCGATCAGGGCTGACCGCGTCCACCACCGCCAGGAAGTCCTCAGTCAGCTTCGACAGTGTGAAGCCGCCGCGCAACGGTGCCGGAGCGGTGGACCGGCCATGTCCCCGAACGTCGTAGAGCACCACGTGAAAGCGTTCCGCGAGTCGAGTTGCTACTGCCGACCAGACTTCCTTGGTGTCCGGATAGCCGTGCAGGAGCAGCACGGTCGGCCGGGTCGGGTCTCCGAGTTCGGCGACGCACAGCTCGACCCCGCCCGTGCGCACCCAGCGCTTGGTGATCCTGCTCAAGAGTTTCCACGTTGCGCGATGGCCAGCACGGCGGTGCGGGTGAGTTTCGGTTCCCCGCGCAGCAGGGCGTCCAGTGTCGCGTGGGCGAGATCGAGCGGGATCTCACAGGAGTCGCGGACGGCGCCTGCGGGGAGGGCACCGACGTAGAGCGCGCCCATGGGCAGGTTGCGGCGCGCATACTGGTCCAGGTCGGCAGTGCCCCACCCGGTGGGCAGGAAGTCGACGCCCCGCGCGAGGTCTTCGGCTCGGTTGCGTAGGAGGTTGACGGCCTGCAGACCACGACCAAAGCCGACGGCGTGCTCGCGATGTGTCGTGGTGCCGTCGAACCATCCGTACAGATCGGAGCAGAGCAGGCCCACGGCGCCTGCGACGCTGAACGTGTACCGGTCCAGATCAGTCTCGGTCAGGATCTCCCACCGCGTTGCAGCCCAGTGCGCCATCCGTGCGGCCATGGTGGCGGTGGTCTCGCAGACGCGGGGCGCGATGTCATGTGGCGCGAGGGCGCCCCACTCGTGGAGGCGCAGGGTCACTTCCTCCAGCGCGTGGGCGTGGTCGGCAAAGAGCCCCCGGACATCCGCTGAGGTGAACGGGCCTTGCAGGAGCAGGCTGATGCCGTGCAACAGCTCTACTTTCTCCTGCGGGCTCAGGGCCTGGTGATCCTCGATCTGGTCGATCGCGCGCATGCTGAGGTACGCGGCCGAGATGGCTTCGCGCGGCCCGTCGGGGAGTCGGCTGATCGGAGGGAAGAAGGTATGGCTGGTGTCCGCCAGAATCTGCCCGGCGTTGGTGATCACCGGTCTCCTCGCGCTGTCAGGTACCGCCCGAGGGCAGTGATCGGGTAGTTCAGTCGGTACAGGTGGTAGTTCATGTAGAAGTCTCCAGGGAAGCCCGTGCCGGTGAACTGCGGCTCGTCCCAGGTGCCGTCCGGTCGCTGCCGCTCGACCAGCCAGCGAACGCCGCGGTCCACGGCCGGTGAATCGGGTGCCGCCGCGAGCATGCCCATGAGCGCCCACGCTGTCTGCGAGGCGGTGGAGGTACCCCGCCCCACCCAGCTCGGGTCCACGTAGGAGCGGGGATCCTCGCCCCATCCGCCGTCCTCAGCCTGGTGGGCCTCGAACCACTCAACCGCTCGCCGAACAGGTGGCGCATCGGGGGTGAACCCCGCGGCTACGAGGGCTACCACCGCGGCACATGTGCCGTAGAGGTGGTTAACACCCCAGATTCCAGACCACGACCCGTCCGGTTTCTGTTCGTTCAGCAGCCAGGACACACCACGGCGCACTGAGGGCGTCTCTGCGTGACCTACACAGCAGAGCGCTTCAAGGACATGTGCAGTGACGTCGGCGGACGGCGGGTCGATCACCGAGCCGAAGTCGAAAGCGGGGATTCGGTAGCAGAGCTCCTGGGTGTTGTCGGCGTCGAACGCCCCCCAGCCTCCGTTGCGCGACTGCATGCCGGTCAACCAGCTGATCGCCGATCCGATCGCCTGCTCGACTCGCTGCTGACTCTCCGGGCGTTGGTGCACTCTGTGCAGCGCGATCACGGCGGTGGCGGTGTCGTCCATGTCCGGATACGGATCGTTGTCGAACTCAAACGCCCACCCGCCCGGCTCGACGTGGGGCCTCCTCACTTGCCAGTCACCGGGGCCCAGGATCTGTTTGCCGAGCACCCAGTCGGCCGCCTTCAGCAGGGCCGGATGATCAGGAGCCAGGCCAGCGTCGGCCAGCGCCACGGTGGCCAGCACGGTGTCCCAGACTGGCGACTGACATGCCTCCACTCGACGTACCGGGCCGTCCGGGGTGCTCTCCCAGATCGTGAAGGCGTTCAGCCCCCGCACCCCCGATTGGATCGCGGGGTGGTCGAGCCCCTGTCCCAGCAGCCGCAGGGCGATCATCGAGTAGAACGTCGGCGGCTGAAGCCCTGCCCAGGACCCGTCCCGGTTCTGCCGGGCCAGAATCCAGTCGATGCACCGTGCCACCGAGGCCTTGCGCAGGCGGGCGAGCGGACGGCGGTCATATCGACGCAACGCCCGGTCCAGTGCCTCGAAGAACCCAACCCAGCTGAACACGGAACGGGGACGGTGCTGCCGTGTACCGCGATGAAGTTCCGCGAGGTCGAACGGCAGCCGATGGCAGGGGCGTCGTGATCCGACTACCGTCAGGGGCACGATGGTCGACCGTGCCCAGCTGGCCCAGTCGTAGATGTTGAGCGGGAACCACGCGGGCAGCCAGATGAGCTCCGGCGGCAGCACGGGCAGGTCGTCCCAGGACCCCAGTCCGAACAACGTCAGCAGGAATCTGGTGAAGAAGCGGGATTCCTCGACCCCCCCGGCATCCCGCACGTAACCGGCGGCCGCGGTCATGTGCGGCGCGCCGGCGGGATCTCCTGCTAGCCGCAACGCGAGGTATGCCTCCACCGTGGTGGACAGGTCGGGTGGTCCCTCGTGGAAGGTCGACCACGTCCCGTCGGGCCGTTGCTGGGAGCGGATCCACCGTGCCGACGCCTCTGTCTCCTCGGGGGTTCTGATGCCAAGGAACTCGCGTAACAGCAAGTCCTCGGCGTCCATGGTCACGTTGGTTTGGAACTCGCCCTTCCACCAGCCTTCTGGTGACTGTAGCCCGAGCAGATGATCGCACGCTCGGGTGAGCGTGGCCCGAGCTACGACACGTGTCGGTGACACGGTCTCGAACAGCTTCTCCATCACGCCTCCTCCATGGCATCGAAAGGATCAGGACGTTGCGAAAGTGGTCAGGACCTTGCGTGCAGGATGCGGAGTTCCGCGTTGGAGAACGGCGCGTCCTCCAACGCGGGCCGCACCGGACCGCGGGCCACCGCGAACAGCACCCGAGGCGCACACAGGACAGCGAACGAACGTGAAAGCGAGTACGCGTCCAACAGCGCGTTCAACACGACCGGGTCACCACTGGCCACGTGGGTAAGCCGGTCGAAGAACCACACCCACGCCTTGGCCGTCCGGGGACGCCGGGCACCGACCACGTTCGGGTAAAGCACGTCTTGCGCCGTCGCCACCAGCCAGGGCTGCTCGAACGCCCGCCCGATCGCCCGTTGCGCCTTGCGCGCACCGTTCCAGTCGAGGCCGTGGCGCCGCAGGCAGGTGCCCAGGATGGCGACCGAGCGGATCGCCGCCGACATACCGTGTCCGTAGACCGGGTTGAACCGGGCCACCGCGTCACCCACCGCCACGAAACCCGCGGGCCAACGCCGCGCCCGGTCGAACCGGTGCCGCACGTTGGCCGTCGCCCGAAATCCCCGTGGTGCCGTCAGCGCCTCGCCCGCGTCGATGAGACGGGTGACAGCAGGATCGGGCAATGCCCGCGCGAAGGCCGCGAACCCCTCTGGATCGGTGGGAGGCTCGGCACCCCGTGTCCCGCTCAAGGTGACCATCCACCGGCCGCCCTCCACCGGCAGCACGAGCGCTCCCATGCCCGGCCTCCCCGATCGAGGCTGCCCCTGGATGGTGACCATCGGGAACTCCTCGGCACCCTCCGGCGCCTGGTACACCCGAGTGCTGTACACCGTGCCGGAGTCGACGGTCTGGGTCTGGATCGGACCGAACCCCAGCTCTTTCAGGAAATCCGTGGTGTGCGAACCACGACCGGTGGCGTCCACGACCGCGTCGGCCTCGATCACGGCGTCACGACCGCTCGTCCGGATCCGGACCCGGACACCGCGAACACCGCTCTGGTCACCGATCAAGCCGACCACCTCGTGGCCGTTGTGCACCTGTACCTTTCCCGCTGCCATCACCCGTGACAGGACCGTCCAGTCGAGCAGCGGTCGTGACGACGCGACCATGGACAGGTGGTGCGGAAATCGGCGCATCCAGCCGGCGCTGGTGTGGCAGACCAGTCTGTCGGGCAACCCGAGCCGGTGCGCGCCTGCCTCGACCAGATCATCAACAACGCCCGGTAGAAGCGTGTCGAGCACGCGTGCGCCTCCAGCGTTCAGCACGTGTGCGTGCCGCCCTTGGGGAATGCCTTTGCGGTTGACCGGCCCCACCGCCGGTGTGTCGCGCTCGATGACCAGCACCTCGCTGAAGTGGTCTGCCAGCAGGTGTGCTGCGAGCACGCCTGCCAGCCCGCCTCCCAGCACCAACGCACGGCTCGTGTTCATGATTCGTCAAACGCAGTCAGACGTAATCGCAAATGACGATGTCCTGGCCGATCTGCTGGGGACGGGTGCCGGGTCCGCAGTCCCGGTAGACGTATCGGCCTTGGGTACAGGTATAGAACCCCTGCCCTCCGGTGATCATCGACCCCTCCCGGCACGGATCGACTGACGGGCTGGTTGCTGCGGCGCTGGGGCTGGACAAGGGAATGACGGTTGCGCTGGCTAGGAGCAGGGCGGTGACGATCGAGCGGACCCGCATCGGATTCTCCCGTTCTTGTGGGATGAGGTGCTCGGCCTAACGCGCGGTGATCGCCGGTGTACCGCGAGGTCCAGTGATCCCACTCAAAAGGGGGGCGGGCTAGCGAAGCGTTTCGGGTAGCCCACCCTTCTCACCATGAACACAACCGCTCGTCGGGACGCCCTCCGCACCATGCTGCCCTCGGCTCCGGCAAAGGGATCAAAGCAATGGGGACGGACCTGGACGCACCTCAGGCAGCACGCCTCGCCCACCTCCGCGACGAACTCGAGACCGCAGTGGCCAACTATCTCTGAGGAAAATGGCCAACCACCGTTGAGCACCAACCGCTCACCAGCGGACTTCCTGACACCTCTGGCCACCTATGGCTGAAGGTCACAGTTCGGCGATCGCAGCCAGGGCCGTGTGCAGCCGCGGGGATGCGAGCGGCGGTGTGCAACAGTCGGTAGCGCAGTCGCTTGGGCTCGGCCTTGGCCAGTTCGCCGTCAAGGAGCAGGATCTGGGTCCAGGCGATGAGGTCGATGCCGGCCAGGGCGAGTTCCAGCCAGGCGGCGTCGATGTTCACCTGGCGCGACGGGAAGCGGCCGAACCCCGTGTCCTTGCTGCACCGGATGCGGTCCGCGACGCGGGCGTGGGCGCGGTGGCGGGCGTCGATGTCCACCGCCAGCCCCGGTATCACCCGACCAGCGGCTTTGGCCTGCGGGAACTTCTCACGGGTGTCGGCATGCTGCGCCCAGGCGATCGCGGGGCCGCAGCTCTGGCCGCCCGCATCCGGCCCAGGGCCGCCTCGTCGATTCGGTTCAGCACCCGCCATGCCGTGGCCGGGGGGCCGCCGGCCCGAACAGCTCGGCCTGGTCCCGCAGCACGGCGAGATCCGAGATGGTCTCGCCGCCATCGGCGAGCATCACCGCCATGTCCGTGATCACCTGTCCCGGATCGTGGCCGCCGGTGCGCTGTCGTCCTCCGGCCAGCGCGTCACCGAAGGCACTGCTCAGCGCGGTCACCTCCGCCAGATCGGCCAGCAGCCGGGCCCCGGCATGCGAGACGACACCTCGCCCGTCGGACGTTACGGACAGTCTCGAACGAGACGTTGTAGGGGGCTCACGTGAAACTGCTCCCGGCTGCGGCGCTTTGATCCTCGACAAGTCGGATCATCGCAGCTCAGGGCACACTTCTGCGTTCCGGCATCAACATCCGGACTTGCTCGGTGAGACTGGTCGAGATCGAGCACGCTCACGCCTGACCCACGCCGCTGATCCGCCCGGCCTTGCTGCGCGATCGGCAAGGTGTTGAAAACCGGATGATGCGAAAGGAGCAGGGGCGCTAGCGTGCGCGCATGGATCTTGAACCTGGAAAGACCGTGCCCGCCGTTCCCGTTCCTCTCGATGCCGAACTTCAGGTCGCTTATGACGCCTACCTGGCGGAGGAACCGGACTTGGCGCCGATGAGCCTCGAGAAGCTGTCGGTGATCCGCGCGGAGGCCGACGCCGCAGTGGCGGCGCTCGAGGACCTCAGCCATGGCGGGCGCTTCACCGTCTTCCAGCCTTCGGTGCCCGGCCTGGACGGCGCCCCCGAGATCCCGCTGCTGGTGTGCACGCCCTCCGGCGCGCCCGCATCGCGGCCGGCGCTCTACTCCATACACGGCGGCGGCTTCTACGGTGGCGATCACCGCACCGGGCTCGACCAGATACTCGAGACGGCCGAGCGGTTCGGGGCCACGCTGATCTCGGTCGGCTACCGGCTCGCGCCCGAGCACCCCTACCCCGCCCAGATCAACGACGCTTACGCCGGTCTACTGTGGGTCGCCGACCACGCGGACGAGCTCGGCATCGACTCGGAGCGCATCGTCGTCACGGGCTTCAGCGCCGGCGGCGCCCTCAGCGCCGCGCTCGCTTTGACCGTGCGCGACAAGGGCGGTCCCCGCCTGCTCGGCCAGCTGCTGATTGCCCCGCTGCTCGACGACAGCAACGACAGCGCCTCGGCCCTGCAGATGGACGACGTCGAACTCTTCGACCGCAGCCGCAACGGGTTCGCCTGGAGCTCGCTGCTCGGCGACGTCCAGGGCGGAGCTGACGCGCCGCAGTACGCTGCGCCTGCCCGCGCCACCGACCTGGCCGGCCTGCCGCCCACATTCCTCGACGTCGGCTCCGCCGAGTGCCTGCGCGATGAGATCCTCGCTTACGCCGACCGGATCTGGCAGGCCGGCGGCGAAGCCGAGCTGCACGTGTGGCCCGGCGGAATCCACGGTTTCGACCGGAAAGCCCCCGAGGCGCGGATCAGCAAGGCCGCTGTCGCGGCACGCCGCAACTGGCTGGAGCACCTTCTCGCCACCAACTGACGGTCTCCTCCGGCGGTAGTCGGTCGCGGGATGGACAACGTGCCGGCCAGGCGTCCCGTAGCAACGAGGTCGAGGAACCTCGTGACGGAACTCAGGCGGATAGCTGCGTGGCACGGAGCCCTCCAAGGTTCTGGACCAACAAGTGCCCAGCGTCCCGGCCCCGTCAAACCCCGAGCGCATGAGACAGCCTCGAACGAGGCGTTGTGGAGTTCACGTGGCAAGTGCTCCCGGCTGCGGTGCTTTGATCTTCGACAAGTCGGATCATCACAGCTCAGGGAGCACTTCTGCGCTCCGACATCAAGATCCGGACTTGCCCGGTGAACGCGTCGGGCCAAGACCCACCCGCTTCGAGGAACGCCGACACCGTCCGCGTGAAACCGAGCGGGTCGTCGAGCCAGGGGTAGTGGCCCGAGCCCGGCTGAACGGTGAGTTCCGCCTTCGGGAAGAGGTCGGCGATCCCGGCCGCGACACGGGGCAGCGGACCGCTGTCGAGCTCCCCCGCGAGCAGCAGGACCGGCGCGTCCAGTGTCTCCATCACGGCGCGGGCGGCGGTGGGTGAGAACGCGCCGGACGACGCGTACACCTCCGCCGCCTCGGCGTTGGTCTGCTCCACGTCGGTCGCGGAGTGCGCCCGCGCCGCCGCGTCCCAGCGGCCGTAGAAGAACGGGGCGACGGCGTCCCAGTCGGCGTCGGCGTCGGATCCGGCCCAGATCCGTTCGTACGCGGCGTACGCGTCTGTGAACCACGGCTCGGCCGCGCGCAGGGCCGCCGCCTCCCGGCGGTGCTCCTCGGTGAAGTCGACACCGAGGGCACGCGCGCGGGCGGTGACCAGGGTGAGCGTGCGGACGCGCCGGGGATGCCGGGACGCGTACAGCAGGGCGAGGTCGCCGCCCGCCGAGTGCGCGAGCAGGTCGACGCGCTCCAGCCCCAGTTGGTCGCGGAGGGCTTCGACGTCCGCCACCTGCCGGTCGCAGCGGTACGTGGCCGGGTCGACGGGGACGCCCGAGGCGCCGGTCCCGCGCAGATCGAGCAGGATCAGCCGGCGCCGGGCCGCAAGGCCGCCGAGATCCCCGAGGTAGGCGGAGGCACGCATCGGCCCACCCGGCACACACAGCAGCGGCTCGCCCTCGCCGCGCACGTGGTAGGTGAGTTGGGTCCCGTCGGGAGCCGTGAACATGGGCATGACCCCATCCTCACGGCCCGGCGACGAGCACGGCAAGGCAGTTCCCTCAGTCCGCAACCGCCAGCTGCACCCGGGCGTGCCCCGGCTCGTCGATCTCGTCGAGCACGGCGAGCGCCAGGTCGGGGTGCGAGATGTGCCCCGGACCGTCGAGGACCGTGCCGACCGCCGTGCGGTACCGGCCGGTGCGCGGGCCCTCGGCGTCCAGGTCGAGCGGCGGCACCACCATCAGCCAGTCGAGCTCGGGCCCCGCCGCGCTCAGCGTCGCGAACTCGGCCACGTGCCCCTGCGAGAACACCCGGTACTGCTCCGGGAACTCCGGTGCGTCCATGACGCGTACACCCGGAGCCGTCTCCAGCGTGGTGGCGATGCCCAGCACCACGAGCCGGCCCACCCCGGCCTTCGCGAGACCGCCGGCCATGGCCTGGGCGGCGGCGACGAAATACTCCTCGGACGGCACGTCGAGGCGCACCGAGGCGTTGACGGCCGCGTCGTGACCGGCCGCGGCGGCGGCGACCGAGGCGGCGTCGGTGGCGTCGCCGCGTACGACGGTCACGGCGTCGGAGCCGAGGTCGGGGTACTTCGCGGGGTCGCGCACGACCGCCGTCACGGCGTGGCCACGTGCCACCGCCTCGGCCACCACGGCCCGGCCCACCTTGCCGCCCGCGCCGAACACGGCGATGCGCTTGGGGGAGTTGGCTGAGCCGGCGGGATTCACGGAGTGCGCGGGATTCGCGTTCGTCGTTGTCATGAGGGGAACGCTAGGACGGACACCCCTGGTTACCGCAAAGGTACTGGGCTAACGTCGGCCCCATGATCGACCGTCCCACCTCCGCGCCCCTGCCCGCCGACCTCTTCGACCGTCCCGACTGCGCCGGTGGCCTGGTGCCCTTCCGCGTCGGCGACAAGTGGACCGGTGTGGTCCTGCGCTGCCTGGAGGACGGCCCGCGCAGGTTCTCCGAACTGCGGGTGCCGCTGCACTGGATCACTCCGAAGGTGCTCACCGAGACCCTGCGCGCGATGCAGCGCGACGGCTTCCTCACCCGTACCGCGTACGACGAGAACCCGCCCCGCGTCGAGTACGAACTCACCCCGCTCGGCCGCTCGTTGATCGAGCCCCTCAACGCCACCTGCGAATGGTCCCGGACCCACTTGGGTGAGGTGACGCAGGCCCGGGAGCACTACACGAGCCGGTGACGGGGCTCACCGGGGCACCTCGCAGGGTCAGCCTCGTCGCCCCGGCGGCGGGGTTTCACTCTCCGGCGTAGAGCAGGTCCACGTTCCGCTCCGCCCAGTCGCGCATGTGCGCCAGCGGCTCGGCGGCGCTGTGGCCCAGGTCGGTGAGGGCGTACTCGACGTGCGGGGGGACGGCGGGGTAGACCGTGCGGGAGACAAGTCCGGCCTCCTCCAGACGGCGCAGGGTCTGGGTGAGGACCTTGGGGCTGACACCCTGGAGTACGCGCTGCAGCGCTCCGAACCGTACGGGACCGTCCTCCATGGCGCCTATCGCGAGCGCGCTCCACTTGTTGGCCAGGAGTTCCAGCACGTTCCGGCAGGGGCACAGGGCCGCGTAGACGTCGTGCTTGTCGTGACTGCCGGTGTCGCAGGTCCTGCTCATGGGGGTTTCCTCCGCGCGGGAGCGCGATCGAGTCGGTACGATCCAAAGTCGACACTATCCAAAAGATAGTAGGTGCCCTTGCAGGTTACTACTACCCCTCCCATAGCTTTGGCGCATCGTTCACCGCGCGGGCGCAGCCGCCCCGCCTCCGAGGAGTCACGCATGTCACACACCACCCCCACGATGCGCGCCGTCACCCAGTCCGCCTTCGGCGGCCCCGAAGTCCTCCGGGTGACCGAGCTGCCGCGCCCCGCGCCACTGCCGACGGAGGTCCTGGTGCGGGTCGTCTCCGCCGGAGTCAACCCGGTCGACGTGAAGACGCGCGACGGCCACGGCATGGCAGGCGTCCTCGGGGAGCCGCCGTTCGTCCTCGGCTGGGACGTCGCCGGCGTGGTCGAAGAGGTCGGCTTCGGTGTCCACACCCTGGAGGTGGGCGACGAGGTGTACGGCATGCCCTGGTTCCCCCGCGCGGCCGGCGGCTACGCCGAATACGTCACCGCTCCCGCCCGGCAGTTCGCCCGCAAGCCCGCCTCCCTGAACCTCGACGAGGCCGCGGCCGTCCCGCTCGCCGCGCTCACCGCCTGGCAGATCCTGGTGGACACCGCCGACGTGCGCCCCGGTCAGCGCGTGCTCATCCACGCCGCGGCGGGTGGCGTCGGCCACTTCGCCGTTCAGATCGCCAAGCACCTCGGGGCCCACGTCATCGCCACCGCCAGCGCAGGCAAGCACGCCTGGCTGCGGGAGCTCGGCGCCGACGAGGTCGTCGACTACACCGCCACCCGCTTCGAGGACGAGCTGTCCGGCGTCGACGTGGTCGTCGACCTCGTCGGTGACGAGATCGACAGCACCAGCACGCGCTCACTCACCGTGCTGCGCCCCGGAGGCCTGCTCATCGCCGTCCCCTCCGGCGTGTCGGGCGAGCTCGCCGAGAAGGCCGCGGCGGCCGGTGTGCGGGCCCGGCCGTACCTGGTGGAGCCGGACGGTGCGGCCCTGACCGCCCTGGCCGGTCTGATCGACGCCGGAGCGATCAAGGTCGAGGTGGCGGCGGTGCTGCCGCTGGAGCAGGCCGCGGAGGCCCACAAGCAGCAGGCCTCGGGCCGTACCCGGGGCAAGATCGTCCTGCGGGTGGCCGAGTGACGCCGAGGCACTGAGCGGCGGCCCGGCTCCGGGCGGGCCGCCCGGGCGGCAGCGTCAGTGCGCCCCGCCCCCGGTCGCGGCCGGGGGCGGGGCGTCCAGCGTGAACAGCCGGCCGTACCCGGTGATCGCGGCGGTGTCGCTCCGGGCGGCACGGAGCACCGCCCACAGCAGCACCTGATTGGCCGTCAGTACGGGCCGCCCCAGGGTGACTTCGAGGTTCTCCACCATCCCCACGGCCCGGAAACCGTTGCCTCCCACGACGACGGCCTCCGCCTCGTCGGGGACGTGAGCGGCCACCCAGTCGTGCAGCTCGTCCGGCCGGATGAGGGCCTGCCCGCTGGGGAGGTCGCAGGGTGCGGAGAAACGTACCTCGAATCCGGCGGCCTCGTAGTAGGCCCGGCCGAGGTCGTTGAGCGCGGTGTCGAACCACGGCGGATCGACCAGGCAGATCCGGGTGGCGCCCACGGTGTGCAGGGCCTCCACCGTCGAGGCGCACGTGGCGACCACCGGCAGACCGTGGGCGCGGCCCGTCAGACGGGCGAGCATCGCCGCCTCGCCGTCCGCGCCGATGACGTACGCGGAGCTGGTGAACGCGTAGGCGATGGCCGCCAGGGGCGCGGTGGCCAGCTCGGCCGCGGCCTCGTCGACGTACGGCGGCTCGGCGAAGGCCCGCACGGGCGCGAGCGGGATCGTGGGGTCCATGGCGCCGCCGTGGCGCATACCGCCGAAGGGTACCCGGGCGGCGTGCACGCCCACGTCGGGCGGCGCCATGGCGCGGAACTCCGACTCGGGCCCCACATCGGCGTGAGGGGTGAGCACGCCGACGCGCACCCGTACGTCCCAGCCATCAGGTCGCCACATCGCTCTCGCACCTCCACGCGGACCGCCGGTGTGCGGACTGTCTGACTCCGCTTGTCCATCGTGCGGGCTCGCGGTCGCCCGCGCGACATGCCGACGCCATCCGGGTGCGCCGACACGACCCCTGTGACCTGCGGGTCCTCCCTCTCCGGCGAGTTGAGCGGCGCGCGACCAACGCCTGTGCACCATGCCGCAGTTGACCGGTCTCTCTTGCTTCGAAAGACCTCACCATGGCTATCGTCCCGCTGTGAGGAACGGCAATCGGCGGCGAACCACCTGGTTCCACCGGAAGTCGATCCTTACCGCCCCCCGGTCCGGAAGAAGGAGAGTGTGGGTATGAGGAGTGGCGTTTCCAGGACGCTGTGCATCGTCGGCGCCGGACCGCGCGGTCTCTCGGTGCTGGAGCGACTGTGCGCCAACGAGCGGGCGCAGCCGACGCACTCCGCGGTGACCGTCCACGTGGTCGAGCCGAACGAGCCCGGTGCCGGTGCGGTGTGGCGCACCGACCAGTCCCGGCTGCTGCTGATGAACACGGTGGCGTCCCAGATCACGGTGCACACCGACGCCGGCTCGCGCATCGAGGGGCCCATCGAGCCGGGCCCCACCCTGGAGGAGTGGGCCAGGGAGCTCGCCGCGTCCGACGGGCACACCGCTCACGACGGGCACACCGCTCACGACGAGCAGACGCTCGCCGAGGCCCGCGACCTGGGGCCGAACACCTACCCCACCCGCGCCTTCTACGGCAGCTACCTCTCCGCGATGTTCCAGCAGGTGGTCCGGCGCGCCCCCGCGCACCTCACGATCGAGGTGCACCGCTCGCGCGCCGTCGCCCTCACCGACAGCCACGGCGAGGCCGACGGCGAGCAGGCCGTCGGCCTTGCCGACGGCACCTGGCTCAGCGGACTGGACGCCGTCGTCCTCGCCCAGGGCCACGTCCCGGTGCGGCCGACCGCCCACGAGGAGCGGACCGCCAGCCTCGCCCGGGTCCACGGCCTGCGCTACCTCCAGCCCGCCAACCCCGCGGACCTCGACCTGAGCGTCGTCGAGGCGGGCGAGCCGGTCCTGCTGCGCGGCCTGGGCCTCAACTTCTTCGACCACATGACCCTGCTCACCCAGGGACGCGGCGGCTCCTTCGCGCGCGTCGACGGCCGTCTGGAGTACCGGCCGTCGGGGCAGGAGCCGGTCATGTACGCCACGTCCCGGCGCGGCATCCCGTACCACGCGCGCGGCGAGAACGAGAAGGGCGCCTCGGAGCGCTACTACCCACGCCTGCTCACCCCCGAGCACGTCGAAACCCTGCGCAAACGGGCCGACGACGGCGAACGGATCGGCCTGCGCGACGAGTTGTGGCCACTGATCACCCGCGAGGTGGAGAGCGTCTACTACGGCACGTGGCTCACCGCGCACGGCCGCGACGCCGAACGCACGGGCCTGGTCGACGGCTTCTTGGCGTGCGAGAGCGCCGAGGAGCAGAGAGCGCTGCTCGACGCGGCCGAGATACCCCGGGCGGAGCGCTGGAGCTGGGAGCGGCTGTCGCGTCCGTACGCGGACCAGGAGTTCGGCGACCGGACCGCCTTCCGCGACTGGCTGCTCGCGTACCTGCGCGACGACGTGCGCGAGGCCAGGTACGGCAACCTCAGCGGCCCGCTCAAGTCCGCCCTCGACGTCCTGCGCGACCTGCGCAACGAGATCCGGCTCGCGGTCGACCACAGCGGTCTGCACGGCGACTCGCACCGCGACGAACTCGACCGCTGGTACACGCCGTTGAACGCCTTCCTCTCCATCGGCCCGCCCGCCTCCCGCATCGAGGAGATGATCGCGCTCATCGAGGCGGGCGTCCTCGAACTCACCGGCCCACGGACCGAGATCCGCATCGACACGGTCAACCCCGCGTTCGTCGCCCAGTCCCGGGCCGTGCCCGGGCGGCCGCTGCGCGCCCACGTACTGATCGAGGCGCGGCTGCCCGAGGCGGATCTGCGGCGCGCCGCCGACCCGCTGCTCCAGCACCTTGTCGCCACCGGCCAGGCGGTGAACCACCGTGTGCCCGTCGCGGGCGGCGCCGGGTACGAGACCGGCGGCCTCGCCGTCGCCGAGCGCCCCTACCGCGTCCGCGACGCCAGGGGCCGGGCGCACCCGCGCCGGTTCGCCTACGGTGTGCCCACGGAGGCCGTGCACTGGGTGACCGCGGCCGGGATCCGCCCGGGGGTGGACTCGGTGACCCTGGCCGACTCCGACGCCATCGCCCGCGCCGTGCTGGCCCTCGCGCCCCGCCCCACGGCGCCGGTCGCCGCCTTTGACCGTCTGCAAGGAGCACTGGTATGACCGGCCCCGACAGCCTGCTCGACTCCGGCCTGCTCTCGCCGGTGCGCGCCGGCACGCCCGTCGAGGAGGCCGTCGGAGACCTGGCGTGGCTCCAGGGGATGCTCGACGCCGAGGCCGCCCTCGCCCGGGCGCAGGCCCGGCTCGGCACCCTGCCGCGGCGGGTCGCCGACCTCATCGGCGCTCAGGCCCGCGCCGAGCACCTCGACCTGAGGGAGCTGGCGCTGGCCGCGCGGGAGACCGCCAACCCGGTCGTGGGCCTGGTGCGGGCGCTCAGCCGACGCGTCGCCGCCGTGGACCCGGCGGCCGCCGACTTCGTGCATCGCGGCTCCACCAGCCAGGACATCTTCGACACCGGCGCGATGCTCGTCGCCCAGCGCGCGCTGCGCCTGATGCGCGCCGACCTCGCCAGGTCCGCCGACGCCCTGGCCGCTCTCGCCCGGCGGCACCGCGACACCGCCATGGCGGGCCGCACCCTGGCCCTGCATGCCGTCCCCACCACGTTCGGGCTGAAGGCGGCGGGCTGGCGCAGACTGCTGCTCGACGCCGACGTGCGCCTGGAGCGCGTCCTGGACGGCGGGCTGCCCGTCTCCCTGGGCGGGGCGGCGGGAACGCTCGCCGGATATCTGGAGTACGCGCGGCTCGACGGCGAGGGCACACCGGACCCGGGCGAGTACGTGGCACGGCTCACCGACGCGTTCGCCCAGGAGACCGGGCTCGCCACGGCCGAACTGCCCTGGCACACCCTGCGTACGCCCATCGCGGACCTCGCGGCCGCCCTCGCCTTCACGGCCGCCGCCCTCGGCAAGATCGCGGTGGACGTGCAGTCGCTGACCCGCACCGAGGTCGGGGAGGTCGCGGAACCCGCGGTCACCGGGCGCGGCAGCTCCTCGGCCATGCCGCACAAGCGCAACCCCGTCCTGGCGACGCTGCTGCGCAGCGCGGCGCTCCAGGTGCCCGTCCTGGCCGCGGGTGTCACCCAGTGCATGCTCTCCGAGGACGAGCGGTCCGCCGGGGCCTGGCACGCCGAGTGGCAGCTGCTGCGCGAGTGCCTGCGGCTGACCGGCGGCGCCACCCACACCCTGGTCGAACTGGCCGAGGGGCTCGACGTGCGGCCGGAGCGGATGGCCGGGAACCTGGCGCTGACCGGCGGGCAGATTGTCTCCGAGCGCATCGCCGCCGTCCTGGCCCCGCGGCTCGGCAAGGCCGAGGCCAAGCAGGCGCTCACCCGGGCCTCGCACGCCGCGCAGCGCTCCGGCCGCCCGCTCGCAGACGTGCTCGCCGAGTCCGCGGAACTGCGCGGCCACTTCACCGCCGGGGAGCTGGCCGAGCTGTGCGACCCGGCCCGGTACACCGGCGGGGCGGCGGCCCTGGTCGACCGGGCGCTGCGCGAACCGCGCTGAGCGCGCGGGCCGCCGTCTCGTCCCGGGGCACCCGCATGTTTCGTGATACCCCGATCGGACCTGCCGTCTGCGTGGCTGACGCCCCATCAGCTTGGAAGGTGCTGCCCTGTGTCGGGGGGGCACGCGACGACAGGAGATTCATGCGTACCGCACTGCTGCGCAACGGAGCCAGGGCGGCGGCCGCCGCCCTCGCCCTCGCCACCGCTTTCGGAGGCGTGGCCACCGCCGCCGCCCCGGGCCACGGCGACCGCGGGGAGCACGGCCGCCAGGCCGTACCGATCGAGATCGGCGCCTTTGGCATCCACGCCCCGGACAAGGCGGCGGCCGGACTGGTCGCCTTCCACGTCAGGACCAACGACGCGAAGGGCCGCTTCGTCCAGGCGTTCCGCCCGCACAAGGGCGTCACGGTCAAGAAGGTGATCGCCGACCTCACCAAGGCCGTCAGCAGGACCCCGGCCGGCGCCCAGGGCATCTCGGCGGCCCGCGACGACGCGGAGTGGTTCGGCGGCGCCCAAGTCACCCCGGCCGTCTCGGAGACCTTCACCACGCGGATCACCCCGGGCCAGGTCGTCCTCATCGACTTCGGCGCCTTCCTGGAGGACCAGAAGCACCCGGTCCTGCGCACCCTCACGCTGCACGGCGCGTACAGCGGGCACGAGGCGAAGTCCGACGACCTCGCGGACTTCCCGGACGGCATCGTGATCACGCGCGAGACCCCGGGCGGCCCCCGCTTCGACGTCCACGGCGTACGCAAGGCCAAGGACAGCATCCTGGTCCACAACGCGTCGGACGAGCTCCACGAGATGCAGGTCCAGCCCGTCAAGCCGCACACCAGGGACGCCGAGATCCAGTCGTTCTTCAACGGCCCCATGAACGGCCCGCCGCCGTTCGTCACCGGGCCCGCCCTGGGCCTCGGCCTGATCTCTCCCGGACGCACCACGCTCCTGGAGAACCACGGCATGCCCGCGGGTACGTACGCGCTGCTCTGCTTCGTACCGGACGACAAGACCGGGCGTCCGCACGTCGCCGAGGGCATGCACAAGGTCCTCCGGCTGACCTGAGCCCAACTCCCGGCGCCCGGACGGCGGTTCACCGACCGTCGTCCGGCGCCGGGCGCCGGCTCGGGCACGTGACCAAGTGCGGCGGAAAGACGGCGAAGTGATCTTCGTTCGCGGGGGACTGTGGCAGGGTGTCGGAGGTTGCGCACACCACACGTGAACGAGATGGAGAGACGGTCATGACCACCGTGCTCGGAACTTCCCTGGACCTCCCCACGCAGGACGGCACCGCCGACGCCTATCTGGTCCACCCCGACGACAACAGCCCGCACCCCGGGGTCCTTCTCTACATGGACGCCTTCGGCCTCCGCCCCCATCTGCGAGCGATGGCCGACCGCATAGCCGCGGCCGGTTACACCGTCCTCGTGCCCAACGTCTTCTACCGCAATGGGCGGGCGCCGATCATGGAGCTGCCCGACTTCATCGACCCGTCCCAGCGCCCGGACATCTTCGAGACGCTCGGCCCGCTCATCTTCGCCCTCACCCCCGAGCTGGTGGTGCGCGACGCGGAGGCCTACCTCGGCTGGCTGGCCGACTCCCCGCTGGTCACGGACGGGCCGGTGGGCGTCACCGGCTATTGCATGGGCGCGGGCCTCGCCCTGCGTACCGCGGGAACCTTCCCCCAGCGGGTCGCGGCAGCGGCGGGCTTCCACGGCGGCCGGATGGCGACCGACGCCCCCGACAGCCCCCACCTGCTCGCCGAGAACATCACCGCGGAGCTGTACTTCGGCCACGCCGACCAGGACCCGGGCATGCCCGCCGAGCAGATCGAGCGCCTGAACAAGGCCCTCACGGCGGCCGGGGTCCGCCACGAGGCCGAGGTCTACGCGGGCGCCCAGCACGGCTTCACCCAGGCCGACACCGCCGCCTACCACGCCGACGCGGACGCCCGTCACTGGGAGGCCGTGCTGTCCTTGCTGAACCGCACGCTCTGAGGTGTGCGCGCGTACGCACACGTAGACAGCACAGGTAGACAAAGGAAGAGGCCCGCATCCCAGGGGATGCGGGCCTCTTCGTACAGTAGCGGGGACAGGATTTGAACCTGCGACCTCTGGGTTATGAGCCCAGCGAGCTACCGAGCTGCTCCACCCCGCGTCGGTGAACCCAACTGTACGGCACTTCGCGCGCCCCCATGACCAGTCGCCCCCGCCACCCCACCCACGCCGGTTCTTGAGGGAGCCGGCGGGGCGGCCACCGGAACGACCGCCCGGTGGCCGCCCGTGCGGGGCTCAGCCCGCGTACAGCTGTGACGCCGGGACCACCTGCTGGTCCTGGCCCGGACTGGACCACAGCAGTTTCATGTGGGCCTCGCCGGTCTGCTCCGCGTAGTCGATCCTGATCGTGTGACGCCTGCCCGCGGTGAGGGCGACCTCGCCCTTGTCGACGCGCGGCCCGTGCGGCGACCAGGAGTCGATCACCAGCTTGCCGTCGATCCAGACGCGCGCCATGTCGTCCGAGACGGTCGTGAGCGTGTACGTCTCGGAGCGGCGCGGTTCGATCGTTCCGGTCCACCGGATGCTGAACCGGTCCGCCGGGACCGACTGGTCGGGCGAACCGGCGAACCTCCAGGCGTGGTTCACGGTGGGATCGGTGCGGGTGACCTTCGGGGCGCCGCCGAGATCGCCGTTGTCGAAGATCTCCTCCTTGAGGCCGTGGCCGGTCCCGGCGGGGGAGGTGGGGCCGGGGTCCACGGTCAGCTCGATGACCGTCGCGATGCCGTTGGTCGCGGCGCCCGACGGCCTGACGTCGAACCCGTCACCGGCCTTGGTGACCCGCACCCGCTGCCCGCTGCCCAGCACCCGCGCCGCCTTCACGTCGAAGGCCGTACGCGCCTTCAGATGCAGGGCCGCGCCGCCGGACGGCCACTGGGTGACCGCCGCGTACAGCTTGTCGCCCTTGCGGCTGACCGACCCCCAGGCCGGCTCGTCGACCAGGCCGCCGTAGCGGGCGCCGTGGACGGCCTCGCCCTGACCGGAGGCGCGCAGCCAGTCGCCCATCTGCCGCAGGCGGTCGACGGAGGGCTGCGGGATGCGGCCGTGTGCGTCGGGGCCGACGTTCAGGAGGTAGTTGCCACTGCGGGAGGTGGTGGCGAGGAGGTTGCGCACCAGCGTCGTACTGGACTTCCAGTTCTGGTCGTAACGGGCGTACCCCCAGTGGTCGTTGAGCGTCATGCAGGACTCCCAGAGCTGGCCGTCGACGGGCGCGGCCGGGATCTCCTGCTCGGGGGTGCCGTAGTCACCGTCGACGACGCGGCGCTTGCCGACCCGGTTGTTGACGACGAGGTCCGGGCTCAGGCCGTGCAGATAGGACTGCAGACGTTCGCCGTCCCGCTCGGTCCACGGGTTGTGGGGGTTCTCGGTCGACCACTCGCCGTCGAACCACAGCAGATCGGGGTGGTAGCCGTCGACGAGCTCCTTGAGCTGCGCGTACATGCGCTGCTCGTACTGGGGGAAGGTCGCGGGGTCGGCGAAGTCCGGGTCGTGCCAGTCCCAGATCGAGTAGTAGAAACCGAGCTTGATACCGGCCTCGGTGGTGGCTTGCTTGAGCTCCGCGAGGATGTCGCGGTTCTTGTCGAAGGCCGAATGGTCGCGCAGGTTCCAGGAGTTGACCTTGGTGGGCCACATGGCGTAGCCCTCGTGGTGCTTGGACGTGATCACTATGTAGCGCATTCCGGCGTCCTTGGCCGCCTTGACGACGGCCCTGGCGTCGAAGTCGGCGGGGTTGAAGGTCGCGGCCTGTTTCTCGTACGCGTCCATGGGGATGCCGCACTCCCGCTTGATCCACTCGGCGTTGCGGCAGACGGTGCCGTCGGGGCGGCGGTACTCGCCCTCCCAGTTCGAGTACGACCCGAAGTGGATGAACATGCCGAAGCGGTCCTGGCGGAACCAGTTGGTGCGGGCGGAGGCGAACGGGTCGTCGGTGGCGTAGTCCGTGCCGGGGCCCGCGGCCCGGGCGGGGGCGCCCGCGATGGCGGGCGGATCCGCCGCGCCGGAGGCGGCGGCGGGAGCGACCGAGGCTCCCAGGGCGGAGACGAGGAACACGGCGAGCCCGGCGACTGTGCGCCCGGTGCGACGGAGCAAGGCGCGACGGAGCGGGGTGCGACGGAGCGACGTGTGCATGGGGCGACTCCCTGGTGTGAGGGTTCGCCCGGGAACGTAGAGACGAATACATCGGATGTCAATGCGTGGAGCGCTCCCGGAGTAGCGTCAACTCGCCTCCAGGCCTCGCCCAATTGGCGGCAAGTGGTCCGATGACTAGGGGTTTGATTGACTGAGCGCATGAGTGATGATCTCTTCGTCAAGATCTGCGGTCTGCGGACCGGGCACGATGTGGACGCGGCCGTGGAGGCCGGGGCCGACGCGGTGGGTTTTGTCTTCGCGGCGAGCCCGCGCACGGTGGACACCGAAACCGCCCGGCGGCTGGCCGGGCGGGTGCCGCACCACGTCCTCACGGTCGGCGTCTTCCGGGGCCAGTCGGTGGACGAGGTCCGGCGGCTGACGGAGGAGAGCGGCGTCCGTGCCATCCAGCTCCACGGCGGCGAGGGACCCGAGTACTACCAGGCCCTGCGCGCGCCGGGCCGCACTCTGATCCGGGCCACCGCCGCCACCGAGGTCCAGGCCCGCTGCGGAGAGCTGGACGAGGACATGCTGCTGCTGGACGCCCCCGACCCGGGCTCGGGCAAGCCGTGGAACTGGGCCTCGCCTGCTTTCACCGCCCCCGTGGGCCGCTGGCTGCTCGCGGGAGGTCTGCACCCGGGCAACGTCCGGCAGGCGGTCGAGGCCACCGGCGCGTGGGGTGTTGACGTCTCCAGTGGTGTGGAGGTCGAACGCGGAGTGAAGTCGGATCGGCTGATCCGCGCGTTCGTGGCGGCGGCGCGGGGCCGGTCCGCCTGATCGGCGCTACTGGCCTTGAGGGAACCCTGCGGCCCGTCCGGATGCGGAGTGGCGGGGGAAGGGGTGATCCTGAGGTGCGGGGGCCTGTTCTAGGAGGACGAGACATGTCCGTGATGGACAAGCTGAAGCAAATGCTCAAGGGCCACGAGGACCAGACGGGCAAGGGCGTCGACAAGGCCGGTGACTTCGTCGACGAGAGGACCCAGAGCAAGTACAGCAGCCAGGTCGACACGGCCCAGGACAAGCTCAAGGACCAGCTGGGACGGGACCAGGACCAACCGCCGATGGCGTGAACCCCTCAGCGTACGGGCGTCGGCCCCGGCACTGCCGGGGCCGACGGCCCGCGCTCACGCTCCCACGACCGCCGCCTGGCGGCACACGGGGCAGCGGTCCTTGCCGTCCCACCGGCCCCACCCGAAGGCCGCGGGCGAGAGGGGCTGGCCTTCCAACTCCTCGCGCACGGCGACCCGGTAGGCCCACACCGCCGCGATGTAGGGGTGGTACGCGTCGTGGAAGACGGGTGACGAGGGCCCCGCGCCGGTCGCGACCGCCTTGCGCAGCGCGCGCAGGTGCTCGAACATGCCCTGCCCGGCGCCGGCGACCTTCGTGCTGGCCTCGATGAACAGCCGCTCGCGCACCTCCTGGATCCCGCTCTCGCGGACGGCCGCGCGGGTGGCCGCGTCCAAGTCGGGCTGCTCGCCGGGCGATTGCGCGAGATGCCGCAGCCGCGCGAAGCACGCCTCGGCCGCGGTGATGAACTCCAGATACACCGCACGCCGCCGCGCCCCGACCCCGCGCTCGTCCTCACGGCGATGGCGCAGGAAGTCGGCCAGCACCGTGCCGGAAATCGCGATCGACCCACCGCTGAGCGTCGCGACCAGCGTGCCCCAGTCCACCTCTGCCTCCCGCGGCGATCATGCCGTCCGGTCTGGAATCTACGCGGGGCCGCCCGCGAAGAACAGGGCGGGCACACCCCCCGGGTGCCCGCCTGCCCACCTGCCCCGGGGAAGCCTCACCCCGGCTTCCCGGCGGCGTCCAACCGCTCCGCGAGCGCGATGAGCTCCGGCAGCCGCAGCACCTGATCGCCGAACCCCGGCAGGGGAACGTGGAGGGGACCGGTCCAGCGGGCCGGGATCGCGTCCAGCCCGTAGAGGCAGCCGGCGAGTGCGCCGGTGACCGCGGCGACGGTGTCGGTGTCGCCGCCGCAGTCGACCGCCGCGCGGACCGCTTCCTCGTAACCGCTGGTGGCACGCAGGGCCCAGACGGCCGTGCCGAGACAGGGCCAGACGGCGCCGTTGAACTCGGTGGCCCGGTCGGGGTGCCAGTCGGGGGCGAGGACCGTGGCGTACCGGCGGCGGTGTTCGGGGTGGACGAGGTCCAGGACGTCGGGGAGCGCCGCCAGTGGGTCGACTCCCTCGAGGACGAGGCGGATCAGTTCGTGGAAGAGCGCCGTGCCCTCCCAGGCCGCACGGTCGCCGTGGGTGAGGGCGGCGATGCGGCGCGCGGCGTCCATGGTGGCCGCCCGGCCGGCGCGGGCGAAGTGGACGGCGGACGTCGACGCCCGCATCAAGGAGCCGTTGCCCGCGGCGCGTTGGCTGACCTGGAAGTGGACGGCGGAGGCCAGGTCCCAGGGCATGCCGTTGGTCAGGACGTCCTCGGTCTGCAGCCCGATGTCCTTGGGTTCGGCCGCCGCCCACCGCTGGAAGCGGGCGAACACGTCCGGCAGGTCGAGTCCCTCGCGCTCCAGCAGCGACTGCGCGACCAGCACCGCCATCTGCGTGTCGTCCGTGGCCTCACCGGGATCCCAGCCGCCGCCCCCGGCCATCTCGCCACCCGCGCCGGGCACGGGGAACCGGGCCCCGAACGTGCCCGGCAGACTGAACTCGAACGGGCCGCCCAGCGCGTCACCCACCGCCGCGCCGACGATTGTCCCCGCGGTCCGCTGTATGCGTTTCACTTCCGCAGGCTAGCCGCAGGGGAAGCGCCCACGCGCCGCCGGGTCCCCCGACCCGTTCACGCCCCGGTGGCCGCCTGGTACTGGTCTGCCGTGAGCAGGTCGTCCGTCGGCTCGCCCTGGGCCGGGGTCAGTTTGAAGAGCCAGACGCCGTACGGGTCGGTGTTGACCGATTGCGGGGTGGCGACGGCGTCCGCGTTGGTGGCGACGATCTCACCGGCGAGCGGCGCGTAGATGTCGTTCGCCGCCTTCACCGACTCGACCGTGCCGACGGCCTCCTTGCGGGACACCGTCCTTCCCGCGTCGGGCAGTTCCAGGAACTCGATGTCGCCCAGGGCCTGTCGCGCGTAGTCGGTGAGGCCCACCGCGAGCACGCCGTCCCCCTCGTCTCGGACCCACTGGTGGAACAGGGTGTAACGCAGGTCGGCGGGAATGTTCGACATGCTCGGGCTCCATTCGGCACACGCGGCACACGGGCGTACCGTCCACGGCGGACGATCACTGGAGAAGCTTGCCCGCCCGGCGGCCGGTGGGAGACGGTTTTGAGACACCGCTGGGCGGCGCCCCGGCGTGGGGTGTGTTGGCCCAGGGCCCCAGGCCCCACGCGGTGGTGTCCGGCGCGGAGGGGAACGCCGTGCCGGACACCGACCCGTCACGCGCGCTGTGCTCAGCAGGCCCCGAGGTCCTGCCAGACGCCCCACTGGCCGGTGGTGCCGGGCTCCTCGCCCTGCGTCCACCACTTGGCCTTCCAGTTGTGGCCCTTGTGCGACACCTGCATCCCGCCGGTGTAGACGGACGTGGCGTTCCACGGGGTGGCGGTGCACTGGTGGCCGCTGCCGCCGGTGATGGTCAGGGTGTACGTGGCCGAGTGACTGGCAGAGGCGTTGGAGCCGGTCACGGTGAGGGTGTACGTGCCCGAGACGGCCGCCGACGTCGTCGACACCGTCAGCGTGGACGAGCCGCCCGCCGTCACCGAGGTGGGGCTGAGAGAAGCCGTCACGCCGGCCGGGGCGCCGCTGACACCGAGGTTCACGGACTGCGCCTGGCCCGCCGTGACCGCCGTCTTCACCGTGGTGGTGGCCGAACTGCCCGCCGCCACCGAGCCGGTGGCGGGCGTGGCCGTCACCGAGAAGTCGTTGGCGGGAGTGGTGGTACCCGAGGTGAACGGCTCGAAGGTGTGGCTGAAGTCCCAGGTGTTCTGCTGGATGCCGGAGCAGTTGTCCGCCGCCGCACCGCCCGGGCAGCTGCCGTTGTCGCGCTGGAGCGCCCAGAACGAGAGGGTGTTGATGCCCTTGGAGACCGCCCAGTTGTAGACCTGGGTGGCGTTGGCCAGGCTGAACGTCTCGGCGGGCCCGAAGTCGTCGACGCCCGGCATCTCAGTGACCCCGATCATGCCCCACAGCTGGGCAGGGGACTTGCCCGGGTACAGCTGGGCGAGCTGGTTGTACAGCCCCTGGGCCGCCGTCTGGGTGTCGTCGGCCATGTTGTGGGCGGCGTTGTCGTAGTAGTCGAACGTCATGATGTTGGCGACGTCGACGCGCGCCCCGTTGCTCACCGCGTTGCGCAGCACGGCGAGTCCGCTGGAGGCGAGACCGGAGGTGGTGGTGGGGAGGGTGTACGAGATCTCGACCTTGCGGCCGTTGGCCGCGGCCCACTCCTGGACCTGCTTGATCGCCTTGTTGCGCCGGTCGATCCCCGCGCTGTTGTCCAGCGAGTCGACCTCGATGTCCATGTCGAGCCGGGAGAGGTCGTACGTCGTGATGACGTTCTCGTACGCGGCGGCGATCTGGCCGACGTCGGTGCAGCTGTCGGCGATCTCGGTGCCGGTGGTGTCCGCGGTGTAGCCGCCGAAGGAGGGGATGACGTCCCCGCCGCGCGACTGGATGGTCTTGATGTCGCTGCCGAACGTGGACGAGGCGATCGGCATGCCGCTGTTGCCGTTCCAGTACGGCGTGCAGGAGCCCTTGGACGCCGTCTGGATGAACGCCATCGTCAGGTGCTTCGCACCGGACTGCGCGGCCAGCGCGGCGGGGCTCTCGCCGGTCCAGGCCTCGAAGTAGGGGGCGAAGACATGGGCCGGCAGGGGGGTAGCCGCCTGGGCGGAGCCGCCGCCGAGCACGGCGAGACCCGCCGTGGCCACGGCGGTGACGGTCGCGGTGAGCACCGCGCGGAGGGTACGCATGCGTCTCATGTCCGTCCAAGGTGTGAGGGGGTGTCCGCCAATTCCCGCGGGGCGCGGCGGTGTTGGGTATGGGATATCGCCGTGATCAGAGACATGTCAATGGACTGGACCAAAACAGGACTAGACCAATTTCGGCGGAGGGGCGGCTGCGGACGGCTGCGGCGTTGGTCACCCGGGATGCGGCGCACTGGACCACTGGCCGGGGAAATGTCAGGGGGCGGAGGCGGCCCGGGCCCGGCGCCGCACCCCCGGGGGGCGTCACCCGTACGCCCCACACCGTTCGCCACCCCCCACCGCCGTGGGTACGTTCGGACCGTCGATCATTCACCCCCACCCGCCGCCCAAGGAGAAGCGCTCATGGCCGGTCTCGTACGGAAGAGTTTCGAAGCGCCCGAGGAGGTCCGTCCGTTCGAGGACGGCAAGGGGCGCCTGGAACTGGTCAACGTCGGCGGGGGGCAGGTGGGCAGGGCGACCTTCGAACCGGGCTGGCGATGGTCCGACCACGTCAAGCCGATCGCCCAGACCGACAGTTGTCTGGTCGCCCACGCGGGCTATGTCGTCGCCGGACGCATGAAGATCGTTATGAACGACGGCCAGGAAGAGGACTTCGGCGCCGGCGACTACATGAACGTCGCCCCCGGGCACGACGCGTGGGTCCTCGGCGACGACCCGTGCGTGGTCGTCGACTGGATGGGGTTCACGGACTACGCGAAGCGGTAGCCGGCCCCTACGTACCTGCGCGGCGCGCCCCCTCCACCAGGAATCCGGAGGGGGCGCGGTGCGTCGTGGCCGCCGGGCGAACGGCCGGTTTCCGCCTGTCCGTGGTGCCTTGCCGGTCGTTACGAGTCGGTCCCGCGGCGGAACAGCGCGGTCCACAGGAAGGGCTCGCCGAAGCGCGGGGAGTCCGGCGGCTCGTTGCGCATGCGGCGCAGCTCGACCTCCGTCAGGTCGGAGAAGATCCAGCGCAGCGACTCCGGGGTGTAGGCGAGGCCGCCGTGGAGGCCCTTCTGGCGGTAGAAGTCGCCGTCGGGGAGCTCGGAGCCCATCTCGCCGGACGCGAAACAGGTGAGGGAGAGATGGCCGCCGGGCGCGAGCACCCGGTCGAGCAGGTCGAGATAGCTGACGCGGCGGTGCGGCGGCAGATGGTGGAAGCAGCCGGAGTCATGGACGAGGTCGTACGGGCCGGCCAGCACCGTGTCGGCGAGCGCGAACGCGTCCCCGCGGTGGAACCGGATGTCGGCCCCCGCCTCCTTGGCGCGCTCCTCGGCCCAGTCGATGGCTCCTGGTGAGAGGTCGACGGCGTCCACCTCGAAGCCCAGCGAGGCGAGGTGGAGGGCGTTGCGGCCCGGCCCGCAGCCCAGATCGAGCGCCCGGCCCGGGGTGATCAGCCCGCGGTCGAGATACGTGACGAGGTTCTCGTCCGGCTTCGCCACGAAGAACGGCACCGGCTTGGTGTGGTCCGCGTAGAACTCGTCCCACCAGGACGCCGCACCGATCGTCCAGCGGTCGGCCTCGGGTGCGAACAGGCCGTCCATGAGCTTGAGTACGTCGTCGATGGTGCGGATGTTCCGGTCCATCCGGTCCCCCTTTCCCTGTCCCGTGATCGTAGGTTTGACGAGGACGAAAGACCAGATCAGACAGGGTGTGGGGGAAGGTGTGAGCCGTCGCGTGGGGGGCTTGGGCGATCATGGGAAGGGCCCCACCCGCGTACGGGGGTGCGGCGCCGCTCCAGCCCCCGTACGAGGTCAGTACGGGGGCAGTGCGGAGGAAGTCGGCCGGGGTTTCTCGACAACCGGTCGGCTCCGGTGCGCGTGTTCCTACTTGGTCAACGCGTCAGCGGCCGGGTCTGCTGTCCCGCCGCCTCGTCTATCTCGATGTGCGCCTTCTGCAACAGCTGGGACGCGAGGTCCATCAGGACCCGCGAGCCCGCGATCTCCTCACCGACCCGCAGCTGCTCGGGGTCCGAGGGGTGGCGCATGGCGTAGCCGTGCCCCTTCACCTCGGTGCCGTCACCGAGTCTGACCAGGCCCACCGCGCTGGTGCGGTCCCCGTCCTCGGAGAACTCCAGCTCCACATGCCACCCGACGAGTGTGGTCATGACGGATCACCTCCAGGGCTCGCCCTTCGTACTTCCAGGGTCCCCCCGCGGCGCCCCGGTCGCGAGGCGGGGACGGAGTGCGGCAGCCGCCAGGCGTCCCTACGCTGGAGGACGGACGAGGCGCACCGGAGGACGCGATGACCACCCAGCCCGACCCGCATCTGTCCATGGTCCGTGACGTGGAGCCCCGGACCCCGCAAGGTTGCGAGGACTGTATGCGGCTGGGCTCCCCCTGGGTCCACCTGCGGCTCTGCCTCACCTGCGGCCACGTCGGCTGCTGTGACTCCTCGCCGCTTCAGCACGCCCGTACGCATGCCACGAGCGCGGAACACCCCGTCGTGCGGTCCTTCGAACCCGGCGAGGACTGGCGCTGGTGCTTCGTCCACGACGCCCTGGTCTGACGCCGCGAGAGCGTCGCGAGCGTGCCGCGAGGACGGGCCGTCGACCGTCCCAGGAGCCGGCGCGGCCCGGACCGTGCTTCCATTCCACGGTGAACAGCGAGAACACCGACCCGCCCCGCGCCCGTCCCCCCGTCGCCCGCCCGACCCCGTACATCCGTCCCCGAACGGATAGCGACGTGGGCGCGTGCGTTGACGTGCTCGCCGCCGTCCATGAGCGTGACGGGTACCCCGTGAACTGGCCCGGCCGTCCCCGCGACTGGCTCGCGCAGCCGTCGCTCCTCGCGGCCTGGGTGGCGGAGCTGGACGGCCGTGTCGCCGGTCATGTCGGTCTGTCGCTCAGCGGTACGGGAGATGTGGCCCCCGGTCTGTGGAGTGCCCGCGCGGGGGTGAGCCCCGATGCCACCGCCGTGGTCAGCCGGCTGTTCGTCGCGCCGGAGGCGCGCGGCCACGGGATCGGGCGGCTGCTACTGGCCCGGGCGGTCGGCGAGGCCCAGGCCCGCGGTCTGCATCCGGTGCTCGACGTGGTGGCCTCCGACACCGCGGCGACGGCGCTGTACGAACGGCTCGGCTGGGAACTGCTGGCCGAGGTCGAGCAGGAGTGGGGGCCCCGGCAGACCGTGGCCGTCCGCTGTTACGCGGCGGGCGTCTGACGGCGCCGGGGCAGCCTCAAGGACAGCACCGGGGACGCACCGGGGACGGCACCGGGGCCCCACCCGGTCAGCCGGCCGTGTGCGTCTCGCGCAGGAAGTCCACGAGTACGGGGTTCACCTTGTCCGGGCGCTCCAGGCTGGGCAGGTGGCCCGCCCAGGGGAGTTCGAGGTGGCGGGCGTCGGTGAGCACACCGCTGAGGTGGACGGCTATGTGCCGGAAGTCCGCGAAGTCGTGGTCGCCGGAGACGAGCAGGGTGGGGGCGGTGATCGCGGCGAGGTCGGCCTCAACCCTGATCTGGCCGAACTCCTCCTCGGCGGCCAGCTGGACGTCGAAGGCGTGGCGTTGCATCAGGCGCACCTTCTCCCGGGCGGCCCCGTCGGCCTCCGGGCCCACCCAGGCCTCCACGTTGAGGTCGGTCGCCCCGGCGATGTCACCGGCCTCGATCAGCGCGTCCTCGCGGTCACCGAACGCCCGGAGTTCGGCGCCGGGTTCGTGTCCGACGAGCGCGGTGCAGAGCAGCGCCAGTGCGGTGATCCGCCCCGGGCGCCGCGCCGCGATCTCCAGGGCGACCCGGCCGCCGCCGGACGATCCGATCAGCGCCGTACGCTCGATGCCGAGCTCGTCGAGCAGGGCGATCACGTCGTCCGCGTTGCTGTACGGCCGGTCGGGCACGGGCGTCTCGCCGAAGCCGCGCAGGTCGCAGCGGACCACCTGGTAGCCGGCGCCGACGAGGGCGGGCACTTGCGGGTCCCACATCCGCCGGTCGCAGACCGTGGAGTGAAGGAGGAGCACAGCCGGGCCGCTTCCGGCCACATCATGGGAAAGAGTCACCGCGCCACACTAGAAGATCAAACTCTCGCCGCACACCCGAATTTCCCGGCCGCCAGGGAGTCGGGCGGAATCTGCGCATCTGTACCGTCGGCGGCCGTCGGCAACGTGGCGACGGGCCACCAGAAGTCGTCCAGGACGCCGTCCTCGGTGGATGCGTCGGTCGTCGGCTGTTCGCCGTGCGGGCGTCGAGTCATACGGGCAAGTGTGGTGCGTCAGAGGCCTTCTGACGAGGCGATTTCTAGAACAGTTTTCTACAGATCGCTGCGCTAGGGTTGCCGTCATGGCAGACATCATCCCGATCGGTGCCCCCTGGGGCGCCCGAAGCGCCCGAGGTCGACGGGGCGGGCCCGGTTCGCACCGAGCGGGGTACGGTCATGTCGCCTAGGCAGCAGCGCGGCGAGGCCACCGTCGACCGGCTGCTGACCGCCGCGCTGCGGGTGTTCGCGGAGTCCGGCCAGCAGGGATTCACCGTCAGCGCCGTCACGCGCGCCAGCGGCGTCAGTCTCGGCAGCCTCTACCACCACTTCGGCAGCTTCGACGGTCTCGCCGCCGCCCTCTACACCCGGTGCATGGAGCAGCTGTTCGACGAGATGACGGCCGTGCTCACCCGGGCCCGCACCGCCCGCACCGGCATCCGCGCGCTCGTGCAGTGCTATCTGCGCTTCACCGAGGAACACCCCGACGTCGCCCTGTTCCTGCACGCCTCCGCCTACTCCGGCTATCTCGCCGCCCACGCGGACGAGATCCGCCGGGTCAAGGCGGTCAAGCTGGCCGTCATCGCCGCCTGGCTGGGGCCCCGCATCGAGGCCGGCGAGATCGCGCCGCTCCCCTCGCCGCTGATCGACGTCCTCATCCTCGGGCCCCCGGCCGAAACCGCACGCCGCTGGCTGTCCAGTACGTACGACATCGATCTCGCCCAGGCCTACCGGATCCTGCCCGACCGGGTCTGGCGCTCGCTTCAGCCGGACTGACCGGAGGGGACCGGCGTGGCCGCCGGGGCCGGGACGGCGGGCGCCGTCCGGCGCGCGCCCCTGAGCGCCGCGGGCCCCATCGCGTACGAGGCCAGAAGGATCATCCCGCCGAGCACCAGCCATCCCGGGCTGCCCCAGTCCACCAGGAGCGCGGTCAGCAGGAGCGGGCCCAGGGTGCGGGCGACGGTGACGCCGGTGCCGAACAAGCCCTGGTACTCGCCGATCCGGTCGGCCGGTGCCAGGTCGAAGCCGATCTGCCAGGAGCCCGCCGAGTGCAGCATCTCCGCGGCCACCAGGAGCACCGATCCGGCGACGAGCGCCGCGGCTGCCACCCACGGTCGGCTGCCCACGGCCGAGAGGGCGAAGACCGCGCAGGCCGCCAGCATCACCGCGCCGGAGCGGCGCACCGCCCGTACGGCACTCTCAAGTCCCCTGACGCTGCGGGCCGTTCGGACCTGAAAGAGCATCACCGCACCGGTGTTGAGCACGAACAGCGCCGAGACCAGCCAGGCCGGGGCGGCCGTGCGCTGGGTGATCCAGAGCGGAATCCCCAGGCTCAGCAGCGGCATCCGCAGGAGCAGTACGGTGTTGAGGAGCGCGACGACGACGTACGGGCGGTCCTTGAGGACCGACGGGCCGCCGCGCTCGCCGGTGGTCGAGGGGGCGGGCGCCACCCGGGGGAGCCGTGCAAGCAGCAGCGCGCACACCAGGAAGCTCGCCGCGTCCACGGCGAAGACCATGAGGTACGCGCCGGTCGTGCCGGAGCGCAGGGCCACGCCGCCGAGCGCGGCGCCCACGGCGAGCCCCGCGTTGAGCGTGGCCTGGAGGCGGGCCAGCGTCGCCGTCCGCTCCGCCTCGTCCACCAGCCCGGCGAGGAGCGACTGCCGGGCCGCCGCCAGCCCCGACTGGGCCGTGGCGTAGAGGCAGGCGGCCAGGAGGAACGGTACGAAGGAGCGTACGACCAGGAACGACGCGACCGCCGCGCCGGTCGTCAGGGCCAGCAGCACCGCCGTCCCCCGGGGCCCGCGCCGGTCCGCCAGCCGTCCGAGCGGTACGCCCGCCACCGACCCGATCGCCCAGGCGAGCGTCAGCCCCAGGCCGATGCGGGCGGGGGCCAGGCCGACGACGCGTGTGAAGTACAGGGCGGAGGTGACGAGGTAGGCGCCGTCGCCGACGGAGTTGGTGAGTTGGGCCAGCGCGAGAAGGCGGCGGGGGCCTGCGGGGGACACCGGTCTGGTCGTCGTCATGTACTGGACACTATGGCCCCGGTGGCCCCTCCTCCTGGTCCATTCGGGGCGGGTCTGAGTGGGCCATTCGCAACCCGCCGGGGCGCCGGTGACTCATGGTCGCTCATGCCGGCTCACGGTGGCTCATGCTCACAGTGGCTCATGCCGGTTCATGCCGCGAACCGGGACTTGCGGCGGTGCCGGGCGGCCGGTGCGCGCTCGGGATCGGACGTTGGCCGTGGCTGCGGGCTCGGGGCCGCGTCCTTCGGTACCGCGTGCAGATGGCGGCCGCGCTTTCTCGCCGTCCGGCGGTCCACCCCCGAGTCGCCGAACATGCGTTCCTCATAGCGCGCCAGGACGAGCAGCGCACCCAGCATCAGGGGCGGGATGAGCACGGCCACGATGACCACGACGACTCCTCAAGGGCGGACGGGTCTGTGGGACCGCGTAGCCAGAGAAACGCGTCGAAAACATCGCGTTGCTTCAGGAGGGTGGGCGACGAGAGGGATGTTTTCGATTCGAGCAGCCAGGTAAACGTGGAATATGGTGCAAATCGGCTACACGATGATGACCGAGCAGACGGGCCCCCGCGCCCTCGTCTCCGACCTGGTCGCCGCGGAGCGCGCGGGCTTCGACTTCTCCGTCACCTCAGACCACTACTTCCCCTGGCTGGAGTCCCAAGGACACGCCTCCTACGCGTGGAGCGTGCTGGGCGCGGCCGCGCAGGCCACCACGCGGATTCCGCTGATGACATACGTGACCTGCCCGACGGTCCGCTACCACCCCGTCGTCGTCGCGCAGAAGGCGGCGACGATGCAGCTGCTGTCCCAGGGCCGGTTCCGGCTGGGCCTGGGCTCCGGCGAGAACCTCAACGAGCACGTGGTGGGCGCCGGATGGCCCTCCCCGCAGATCCGCCTGGAGATGCTGGACGAGGCCGTCGACATCATCCGCGCCCTCTTCGAAGGCGGCAACGTCAACCATCAGGGTGCCCACTTCGACGTGGCGAACGCACGGCTGTGGGACCTGCCGGACGAGCTGCCGCCCATCGGGATCGCCGTCTCCGGCGAGCGCTCCTGCGCGCTGGCGGGCCGCTCCGCCGACCTCGTCATCGCCACCGAGCCCAAGGCGGAGCTGATCGAGTCCTTCGACCGGCACGGCGGCGGCGGAAAGCCCCGCGTGGGTCAGTTGCCGGTCTGCTACGACACCGACCGGGACGCGGCGATCGCCCGCGCCCACGACCAGTTCCGCTGGTTCGGCGGCGGCTGGCCGGTGAACTCGGAGCTGCCCGGGCCCTCCGGCTTCGAAGGCGCCACCCAGTTCGTCACGCCGCAGGACGTGGCCGAGGCCATCCCGTGCGGCGACGACGTCTCCGCCTTCGTCGACGCCGTACGGCCGTTCGTCGAGGCGGGCTTCGCCGAGGTCGCCCTCGTCCAGATCGGCGGCGAGCACCAACTCCCCTTCATCCAGTGGGCCGAGACGAAGCTCCTGCCCGCCCTGCGCGAGCTGTGACGCCACCTCGGCGTCGAGCCGGGCCCGCGTGTTTCCACATCATGGGAAGATCGGGCGCGGTGACGACCGCTGCCGGTGGCAGCCCGTACCCCTCGGGCTCGTCGAGCAGCAGGAAGAACGCGCTGTCTCCGCCGGCCCCGTCGTCCCGTGGTCAGCCGGTGAGGATGCCGGGCAGTGCGAGGGCGCCGAGCAGGGCGGTGCCCGCCAGCAGCCAGGCGACGTAGTCGCCGATGTGGCCGGAGTGGAGCCGCCGCAGCGGCTGCGTCCAGCCGTACGGTTCCCGGCGCGCCGGGCCGCGTACGGCCGCCGCGGCGAGGCCCACCGCCAGCACCGCCGCGGCGAGGCCGAGCAGCACCCCCGGCGGGGTCCAGTGCGGCGCGTGGTGCGCATCCACGCCGAACGCCCGGCCCGTCGCCTCCGCCAGACCCGGCACCAGACCCGTCGCCAGCGACCCGGCGAGCAGCACCGCGGGCACTCCGATCATGGTGGCGGGCACCCGGCCGAGCCGGCCCTCGGTCTCCGGCTCCTCGCTCTCGCCGCTCGCCTCGTGCGCCGGGTCGCTCAGGGGCCGGGGCCCGAGGCCGAGGAACACCCGGGCAGCCACCCGGAGCACGGCGCCCGCGGTGATGGCCGACACGGCGACGAACAGCACGGTGAAGCCGCCGCCCGCCGCCTCCTCAGCGACCGACTTGCCCAGTCCCGTACCGAACGGCGGCAGCCCCGCCAGGGCCAGCGCCCCCACCGTGAACAGGGCCGCCACGACCGGCACCTGCCGGGCGCGGCCGTGCAGTTCGTGTTCGTCGACACTGCCGTAGCGGTCCAGCAGGATCCCGGTGCAGGCGAACAGGGCCGCCTTCGCGCCCGCGTGGCCCAGGACGTACAGCGCCACACCGCCGCTCGCCTCCGGCCGCAGCAGACCGATGCCGATGAGGAAGAGCCCGGTGTGGGCGACGGTCGAGTAGGCGAGCAGGCGCTTGATGTGGCGCTGCTGCCAGCACATCAGGGCGCCGACCAGCGCGGTCAGCGTGCCGAGCACCACCAGGGCGCGCTCGGCGTCCGGGGCGGGCAGCCCGCCCGGCCCCGCGAAGACGGTGGTGTACACCCGCCAGGTGCCGTACACCCCCAGCTCCACCATGACGCCGGACAGCAGCATGCACACCGGCGTCGGCGCGACCGCGTGCGCGTCGGGCAGCCAGAAGTGGAAGGGCGCCGCGGCCGCCTTCACCAGCAGGCCGGTCAGGACGAGGGCGAAGGCGCCCAGGGTCAGTGCGTCCGGCCCGCCGTGCGCGTCCAGCCGCGCCCCGATCTGGCGCATGCCGAGCTCGCCGGTGCGGGCGTAGAGCAGCACGATGCCGGTCAGCGTGGCGTACGCGCCCAGCGAGTTGACCACGCCGAAGGTGAGCGCGCCCTGGACGGCCCTCGCCTCCTCGACGCGGTAGCCGGTCAGCGCGTACGCCACCACGCTCATCAGCTCGAAGAAGACGAAGGCGTTGAAGAGGTCGCCGGTGAGCGCGAAGCCGCACATGCCCGCCTGGAAGAGCAGGACCAGCGCGGGGAAGGAGCCCGCGTGGCGCCGCGGTGGCTCGTCGAAGTAGTGCCAGGAGTAGACGAGCACGGCGACGACGAGGACGGAGACCAGGGCGGCGAGCCCGGTTCCGGGGCCGTCCCCGACCAGGACGATGCCGACGCTCGCCCCGTCCTTCGGGCGCCAGCCGCCGACCCACTCCTCGGCGTCCGGCGAGGAGTGGACGAGGAGGACGACGGCGAGGACGGCCGTGGCCGTCGCGGTGCAGGCGCCGATCGTCTCGGCGGCGATCCGCGGCAGCCTGCGCCCGGCGGCCACCAGGGTGGCGGCACCGAGCAGCGGCAGGGCCACGACCAGCGGCAGCAGGTGGTTCATCCGCGCAGCTCGGAGAGCTCGTCGGGATCCACCGTGCCGTGCCGCTTGGCCACCTGCATCACCAGCGCGAGCAGCAGCGCGGTCACCGTCGCCCCGACCACGACGTCGGTGAGGGCCAGGGCCTGCACGACGGGGTCGACGACCGGCCGCGAGCCCGGGGCCAGGTCGGAGTGGACCGGGGCCGTCGCGCCGTCCCGGTAGCCCACGGCGAGCAGCAGGACGTAGGTGGAGGACTGGCAGACCGCCAGACAGCCCACCGCGTGGACCAGATGGCGGCTGGTGGCGAGGCCGTAGCAGCCCGCCAGGAAGATCCAGCCGGCGACCAGATACGGCAGTACGGACATCACCGCGCGCTCGCGCCCCCGTTCATGCGTCTCGGTCCTTCCCGGTTCCCGTGTTCTTCTCGATCTCCACGGCCTGGTCGAGGAAGCGGGCGAGCAGCACCACCACCGCACAGCCCACCTCCATGCCGACCGCCGCGTTCAGCAGCGGTACGGTCCCGCCCGACGCCAGGGTGTTGAACGTGCCGTACGGCAGCAGGGTGTTGGCGAGGAACGCCGACCCGCCGACGAGTCCCGCGACACCGAGGATCAGATACGCCGCCTCGCCCGCCGCGTCCCCGACCTCGTACAGGCCGACCGGCCGGATCCGCTCCAGGGCGCGGTAGTCCGCCCCGATGTAGAGCAGGTGCAGTGCGGTCGCCACGACCACGCCGCCCTGGAAGCCGCCGCCGGGGCTGAGCTGCCCGTGCGCGATGACGTACAGACCGGTCAGCAGCGCGACCGGCAGCATGATCAGCGCATAGCGCCGGACGGGGGTGGCGACCTTCTCGGGGGCGGGGCGCACCTGGCGCTCGTCACGCGTCTGGCGCAGCAGGACGACGGTGCCGAGCACCGCGGCGAACAGGATGGTCTCCTCGCCCAGGGTGTCGAAGGCCCGCTGGTCGAAGTTGACGGAGGCGATGGCGTTGGAGGTGTGGCGGGCGAGGGACGCCTTGACCGCCCGGTCTCCGTACGGGTGGACGTCGCCGCCGAAGCCGGGCAGCCGCAGACAGGCGGCCGCGAGCAGCGCGGCCACGCCGAGGCCGCCCACAGCCAGCACCCACAACCGCAGCCGTCGGCTCACCGGCCGCCGTCCCTGTGCTGCCCCCGGCGCCGGACCTTGCGTACGGAGAGCAGGATCAGCAGCGGGGTGAGGGCCGAGCCCACCGCGAGCTGCGAGAGGGCCACGTCGGGTGCCTGGAAGACCGTGAACAGGACGGCCAGCGCGAGCCCGAGCACCGCGAGCACCAGCGCCTGGCGGGCCGGGTCGCGGACCGCCACCGCCGCGGTCGCCGCCACGGCGACGAGGAGCAGGGCGAGGACGGTGAGCACATCAGCCATGGGAGGTCGCCTCCGTGTCCTGGTAGCCGCCCGACACCGCCCGGGACGCGATGACGTTCCCGGCGACCAGCAGCGCCCCGGTCACCAGCAGTTTCACCAGGGCCCGGCCCGGTCCCGCGGCCGCGCACACCGCCACGACCACCGCCGTGGTGGCGAGGGCGGCCGCCGCGGTCAGCGCGTTGGTGTGCGGGGGAGTGGGGGAGAGGTCGTCCGCGAGCAGCCGTGCGTAGACCAGCGTGCCGACCGGGCCGAGCACGGCGAGCACCAGGGCGAGATCGGTGTACGAGGGCCGCTGGTAGCCCTGGGCGAGCAGCAGCATGACCAGACAGACGGCTGACGTACCGAAGTTCTGGGCGACCACCCGGCGCCCCACCGGCCCGGTCGCGACGCCCCACACGACCGGCCCGAAACCCGCCGCGAGCAGTACGGTCGCGGTCCACAGCCACCCGTTCACCGGTCGCTCATCGCCCGCCGGGCCGCGCAGGCGGCACACGCCCCCACAAGAGCGCACACCGCCCCGACGAACCCCTCCAGGGCGTCGACCGTACTGATGAACACCAGCCATGCGGCCATCAGCAGGAACCACCACGCGAGGAGTTCGGCGGTCACGGCCGCCGCTCGACCCATCCGTACATCACCTCGACCGCTGTCAGGAATCGATGGGCGCGCCCGGATCGGGCGTGCCCGCGTCGCATGGAGTGCGCTCATGAAAGCACCCGGGCCAGGCGGGCCGCCGACGGCGCGCGCACGGCCGTCCGGGGCTCCTCCCGGCCTCCTCCCGGGCTCCTCCCGGGCTCCTCCGGGCGAGCGGGTACCCGGCGGCCCGCCGGACAATCCCCCGGACGGCGGGGCCACTGTTTCGCGAGGACCGGGAGGGGCACCCGCCTGCACGACATATCCGGGGCCGGGGCGGGCAGCGCCGCGGCCCGTGCGCCGTGCGGTCCATGTGGCCGGATGCCCGGCGGTCGGAGATGCTCGGTCAAGAGACGGCAGACGGCCGGGGCCGCATCCGCACGCGGTGCGATGGGAAGGGAGCGCACGCCATGCAGGTGGCATTTCTCGTGGCGCCGGAGGGCGTCGAACAGGTGGAGCTGACCGAGCCGTGGGAGGCGGTCACCGGGGCCGGCCACACCGCCAAACTGGTGTCCACCGACTCCGGAAGCATCCAGGCCTTCGATCACCTGGACAAGGCCGACACGTTTCCCGTCGACCTGACGACCGGCTCCGCCCAGCCGGACGACTTCGCCGCACTGGTCCTGCCCGGCGGCGTCGCCAACCCCGACGCGCTGCGCATGGACGAGGACGCCGTGGCCTTCGTGAAGGCCTTCTTCACCCAGGGCAAACCGGTGGCGGCCATCTGCCACGCGCCCTGGACGCTGGTGGAGGCCGGCGTGCTGAGCGGGCGCACCCTGACCTCGTGGCCGAGCCTGCGGACCGACATCACCAACGCGGGCGGCACATGGGTGGACGAGCCGGTGCAGGTCTGCACCGACGGCCCCAACACCCTCGTCACCAGCCGCAAGCCGGACGACCTCAAGGCCTTCTGTGACACGGTCCTGCGGACGCTGCGAGAAGGCACCGACTGAGCCCGCGGGTGCGTGATGACATCCGTGGGAGCTGACGGCGAGGGCCGCGAGCCGGAGCGGGCGGCCGCCGAGCCCGGGCCGTCGGGCGGGCGCGTCCGGGGCATGCCGGGCGTGAACCGGAAGGCCGCCGGCGGCCGGTCCTGGTTCGCCGTCGGCTTCTCGCTCGGCCTGGGCGCGACGCTGGCGTGGCTGACGGTGCAGACCGTGCTGGAGGTCGGCAGCCTGCTCACGCTGCTGCTGCTCGCCGTGTTCCTCGCGCTCGCCCTCGAACCCGTCGTCGTCTGGCTCACCGGCCATCGGATGCGCCGCGGCTGGGCCGTCGCGGTGGTCCTGGTCCTGCTGCTCGCACTGTTCGCGGGGTTCCTCGCGCTGGTCGTGCCGCCGGCCGCCGACGAGATCAACGCGCTGGTGAAGGCCGTTCCCGGCTGGCTGCGGGACCTGCACGACCACAACTCCACGCTGGGCCGGTTCGAGGACCGCTACCACCTGGTGGAGAAGGCAAAGCAGCAGTTCTCCTCCGGCGGGGCCGCCGGGCTCGCCGGAGGCCTGCTCGGCGCCGGGAAGTTCGTGGTGGGCGCGGTCACCTCGGCCGCCATCGTCATCGTCGTGACGGTGTACGTGATGGCCTTCCTGCCCGGGCTCAAACGGTTCTGTCTGCGCTTCGTGGCGGCCAGCAAACGCCCGCACACCCAGGAGGTCACCGAAGAGGTCCTCAACCGGGTGGGGCGCTACATGCTCGGCAACATCGCCACCTCGGTGATCGCCGGTGCGGCCACCTTCGTCTGGTGCGCGGTCCTCGGCGTCCCGTACCCCGCTGCCCTCGGCGTCTTCATCGCCCTGATGGACCTCATTCCGATCGTCGGCAGCACGATCGGCGGCCTCGTCGTCAGCCTGGTGGCCCTGTCGGTGTCGTTCCCCGTCGCCCTGGCGACCGCGGGCTTCTACGTCGGGTTCCGGCTGGCCGAGGACTATCTGATCGTGCCCCGGGTGATGAAGTTCGCCGTCGACGTCCACCCGCTGGTCACGGTCGTGGGCGTACTGATCGGCGGGGCGCTGCTGGGCGTCATCGGGGCCCTGGTCGCCATCCCGGCCGCCGTCGCCATCGGCATCGTCCTGGACGAGCACGTCTTCTCGCGGACCGACGCGTCCTGACGTGACGCGCGACCCCTAGTGACCTGGTTTTGAGGTCGTGGGTCGCCACGTGAGGCGTCTCCTGTTTCAGGTTGCGGTGTTCGCCTGCGGCAGGTCACGCGTTCACGC